>NZ_JBGSOZ010000147.1:0-18106 GCF_041738905.1 Aestuariivirga sp. | reverse complement strand
CAGCCAGCCTTGGCTCGGGAAGCCAAGCGAGATCACTGCGCCCCAGAGGATCAGCACATTGACCCCTGAGTAGCCGCGCCCGGTTGCGGCGTTGGTCGGCATGGCGAGTGGCGCCTTGGCCGCGGCCGTCCCCCAGGGCTGAACCCAGGGCAACCGTCCGGCCTCCAGTTCGGCCAGGATCTTGCCGGTGATTTCGTCATAAAGGCTCGTCCGGTCGGCACTCGGCCGGCCGCGTGGATCACGTTTCGACATCGCGGGTCTCCGCGACGGGCGCCGGAAGCCTCTCTCCCAGCCTTCAACCCGTCACGGCACACCCAGCCTGCACTCTCACTCTCGGGGGCGTTGCGGGGAGCTCCCCGCAGAAGGGGTCGGCCGAGACCATGGGCTCGGAAGCAGGGGAAGGCTTTCCCCTCAACGGCTTACTGGAGCCAGACTGCCTTGCGGCTACCAATCAGCGGGGTAGCGACTACCAATCAGCCGAGCAGAACACTTGTTGTAGTTCTTATTGAACCGAAGCGATCTGTCGACTAGCCTGAGAAAACAGAAACTGGGCGCACCCAGTTATGGGATGGGTCGGTCTTTTGCTGGGAGCACATTGTGGGAACAGAGAAGGCTGATCTGCGGTGGGGCGTCGAGAGGCGGTTGGAATTCATCGAGTTCCGCCTGTTTTGGGAGGGGCATGTGAACCGGGGCGATCTGATGGATGCGTTCAGCGTCTCGGTGAACCAAGCGTCCACCGATCTGAACCGCTACATCGGCATGGCACCCGACAATATGCTCTACGACAAGAGCGCGAGGTCCTATGTCCGTGCCGACAAGTTCGAGCCACTGTTTCTGACGCCAGATGCGAGCCGCTATCTATCCCAGCTGCGGTCGGTCGCCGATGGCATTCTCGACCGGGCTGACGCTTGGATTGGACAGTTTCCCTCCTACGATTCCGCGCCAACCCCGGTGCGGGGCGTAGATGCCAGAATCCTTCGTTCAGTCATCGCTGCCATCCGGAATGCTGAGGCACTCGAGGTTAGATACCAGTCGCTATCTCGGTCAGAGCCACGCTGGCGCTGGATCGCACCGCACGCGGTTGGCTTCGATGGGTTCCGCTGGCACACTCGTGCCTTCTGTCTCACTGACCAATGTTACAAGGACTTCCTGCTCTCGCGGATCATCGAAACGCGCGGCGCCAAGCCGAGCGGAAAGGATCCCAGCGCCGACGCTGACTGGAATGAACAGGTGACTTTGGAGATCGGGCCTCACCCCGATCTGTCGGAGACGCAGCAAAAAGTCATCGCACTCGATTACGGAATGCGTAGCGGTCGAGCCAAGATCCCAGTGCGAAAAGCGCTCCTGTATTACGCACTTAAGCGACTGGGTCTGGATACTGATCCGTCAGCACGACGTCCCCAAGATCAGCAAATCGTGCTGCTCAACGGTGGCGAAATCGGCCCCAAGACTCAGACCGGATACTCTGTGTCTCGGATCGAGGGCTGAGATGATTGAGAGATTGGATCGCCTCGTCGATGATATTTCAGGCCTTAACAGCAAGTTGATCCTTTTGGTCGGTCCTCCCCGATCTGGGAAGAGCATTCTCCTCGGTCAGCTGGCTACGCGCCGGCAAGCACCAGTTCTGAGTGTTGGTGCTGCGCTTGGGCGTGAATTGCTTACGGTGCCGAGTACCCGAAGGCACCTGCAGGCGGCTGATCTACTAAAGGAACTCGTAGATGGATGTGCCAGCCAAGGGCTGTTGCTCTTGGATAACATCGAGCTCTTGTTCGATCAGACGCTACGGCTCAGCACTCTGGACTTGCTGAAGCGGCATGCTCACGCGCGTCGCGTAATTGCGGTGTGGCCAGGAGAGATTCGGGAAGACCGACTCTGCTACGCCACGACTGGACATGCAGAACATCAGGACTACGGCGTCGATGGCCTGGTCCCGTTCAAAATTCATTGAAGGGGGAACACGGGATGCCGATGCGCTATGGCGATCTCATTCAGTTTGAGCCGATCGAGTCGGTCATTCAGCTTCTGGACGCCAATCGTCCAGACGAGGCAAAGAAGCTTGTATCGACCTACGTCATTTCCGACGACATGGCCGAACGGATCGCGAAGCAGATGATCCCCCAGCTCTCGTTCAACGAGGCTGTGGACCACAAAGGCGTACTGGTTGTCGGCAACTACGGGACCGGTAAATCGCACCTGATGTCGGTGCTTTCGCTGGTCGCTGAAGACGCCGACTACGTTTCGATGATTCGCCATCCCAAGGTGGCGGAGGCTGCAGCTGCGATCGCCGGGAAGTTTAAGGTTCACCGGATCGAGATTTCCAGTCAGATGTCCTTGCGGGACATCATCACCCAACAGCTTGAGGTGTTTCTCGAAAAGCACGGCGTCAGCTATTCCTTCCCCCCAGCCGACAAGGTCGTCAACAATAAGGGCGCCTTCGAAGAGATGATGGCGGCGTTCGCCGATCTCTATCCGCATCACGGCGTGCTTCTCGTGGTCGACGAGTTTCTCGAATACCTGCGGTCGCGCAAAGATCACGATCTGGTTCTGGACTTGTCGTTCTTGCGTGAGATTGGCGAGGTCACAAAGCACCTCCGCTTCCGGTTCGTTGCCGGTGTTCAGGAAGCGATATTCGACAGTACCCGTTTCCAGCACGTTGCCGACAGCCTTCGTCGTGTGAAGGATCGCTTCACACAGATCCTCCTCGCTCGCCAGGACGTCAGCTTTGTAGTGGCCGAGCGCCTCCTGAAAAAGACAGCTGACCAGCAGAACAAGATCCGCGTGTACCTTACGCCATTCGCCAAATTCTATGGCTCGATGAACGAGCGCATGGATGAGTACGTCCGGCTGTTTCCGGTCCATCCTGATTATATCGGGACCTTCGAGCGCCTTGTGTTCACCGAAAAGCGTGGGGCGCTGGTTACACTCCGAGATCAGATCCAGGCCATCCTCAAAGATGAGGTGCCTGACGATCGGCCGGGGCTGATCGGCTACGACAAGTTTTGGGAGACCGTCACTTCAAACTCCGTACTCCGCGCTGATCCGAACATTGGACCAGTGCTCAAGGTGTCGGAGGTTTTGTCGGAGCGTGTAAGGAAGGCGTTCACCCGCCCGACATATAGGCCAATGGCGCTCCGCATCATCGACGGACTTTCCGTCCATCGCCTTACAACCGGCGGCGATATCTATGTTCCAGTAGGTCCTACCGCTGAGGAACTCCGCGACACGCTCTGCCTGTTTCAGCCTGGCATCGAAGACATGGGAGGAGAGCCGGAAGCCGACCTCCTTTCCCTTGTCCAGACCGTACTGCGCGAGACGTTGAAGACCGTCAACGGCCAGTTCATCTCTAAGGCCCCCGACACCGAACAGTACTATCTCGATCTGAAGAAGGACGTCGACTATGACGCCCAGATCGAAAAGCGCGCGGAAGCCCTGTCCGATGACGCGCTGGATCGTGCGTACTACAGCGCGATCCGACAGCTTATGGAGCGCACCGACGAGACCACCTACGTTACAGGCCATCAGATCTGGCAATACCAAATAGAATGGCAGGATCGCCGCGTAGAGCGCAGCGGGTATCTCTTTTTCGGTGCTCCGAATGACCGGCCGACGGCGCAGCCAGAGCGAGATTTCTATGTCTATTTTATCCAGCCGTTCGAACCACCGCGCTTTCGTGATGACCACAAGGCTGACGAGGTCTTCTTCCGACTGAAAGGGCTAGATGACGCAATCAGGCGTCATCTCTCTTTCTATGCTGCCGCTCAGGATCTCGCATCTACGGCCAGCGGCGGCGCGAAATCGATTTACCTCGACAAGGCCAAAGACGCCCTGCGCGACATGAGCAAGTGGCTGCAGGAAAAGCAGATGACCGCCTTCGAGGTCAGCTATCAAGGCAAGAGCAAGAGTCTCCAAGAGTGGACTAAAGGGGTGTCGCTACGTGACAAGGCACGCTTGGGTCCGGAAGAACGGATAAACTTCCGCGACGTCGTGAATGTCATTTCCGGCCTCGCACTGAACAATCAGTTTGCAGAGGTGGCGCCGGAGTATCCGACATTCTCCGCCCTGGTCACCGAGGCCAACCGGAAGCAACTCGTCGGGAACGCACTGCGCGCACTCGCGGGTGGAAATCGCACGAAGGACGCGGTTGTCATTCTTGACGGGCTTGAGATGCTCGATGGCGATCGCATCGAACCATCACGGTCCCGGTACGCCCAGGAGGTTTTGGTCCGGCTAAAAACCAAAGGCCATGGCCAGGTGCTGAACCGCGGCGAGTTGGTAAGCGGCGACGCTGACGTCGAATATTTCGCGCCGCTCAAGTTTCGCCTCGAGCCCGACCTTCTGGCCACAGTCCTCGGCGGGTTGGTCTTCGCTGGAGACATCGTCCTGGCGATCAGCGGCGACAAGATCGATTCCGGCAAGATCGCCCTACTCGCCGAGCGGCCGCTCGATGAGCTGAAGCAGTTCAAGCACGTCGAAGCGCCGAAGGAGATCAACGTCGCGGTTCTTCGGGCGCTTTTCGAAATGCTCGGTCTTCCGCCAGGTCTTGCCCAGCAGGCAACACAGGGGTCTGACGAGCCGGTCAAGCTGCTTCAAGAGGAGGTTGGCAAGCTTACGCGGCGCGTGCTCGGCGCCACCACAGACATGCCCGGACGTTTGAGCTTTTGGGGTCAGTCGCTGCTGCGAGATGATGAGATCCGCGACTGGCGCACGAAGCTCGATGCACTCAAGACCTTTTCCGAAAGCCTGTCGCCTTACAACACCGTCGGCAAACTGAAGAACCTTCGCATCAGCTCCGATGACATTGCGGCGCAGCAGAAGAATCTCGAAGTCCTGAATGCCGTTGATGGGATGCTGGAATTGGTCGCCGAACTCGGCACAATGGCCAGCTATCTGTCGCAAGCTGAGCTGGTTCTCCCAACTGACCATGCGTGGGTAAAGCAGGCGCAGGCGACCCGTAAGGAAGTGCTCGACAAGCTCGCTGCAGACCGAACCGCCCAACATGCGGCGGAGTATCGTCAGACGCTGAAGCAGCTGAAGAAGGACTACGTCACCGCCTATGTCGGGCAACACAGCCGGGCGCGCCTTGGGGTGGCAGAGGACAAGACGAAGTCTACGCTCCGCAAGGACGCCCGGCTGGTCTCGATGCGTGCGCTGGCTGGCATTTCGCTGATGCCGACCAGTCAGCTGACGACTTTCGAGGAAAAGCTGGACAAGCTGAAGAGCTGCGCGTCGCTGGTGGAGTCCGAACTATCAGCCAGCCCAGTCTGTCCACACTGCAATTTCCGGCCAGCGAACGAGCAAGGGGACATGCTGCCGGCCGCCAATGTTCTGAAGCAGCTCGACGACGAGCTTGACCGCCTTCTGGAAGGTTGGGTGCAGACGCTGGTCGATAACCTCGAAGATCCAATCATCCAGTCGAACTTCGAGTTGCTGAAAGAGTCATCTCGCAAGATCGTTATCGGCTTCGCGGAGACCAAGACGCTTCCTGAGTTCATTACGCCGGAGTTCATCGCCGCCGTTCAAGAGGCGCTGTCGGGTCTGGAAAAGATCAACGTCACCGGTGAGGACATCAGGAAGGCGCTGCTTCAGGGCGGGTCGCCTGCCACGCCGGACGACCTGCGCAAGCGCTTCGAGACGTTCCTGAACGACCGCTTCAAGGGCAAAGACACGACCAAACTCCGCTTCGTGGTGGAGTGACTTATGACGCGTGACGAGTTCCTGGCCCGGCTACAAACTGTCGAATGGGATGACATCGAGTTCAAAGAGGCGACTTGGGCGGTCCCGAAGTCTGCTCTTGAAACGGTCAGCGCATTTGCCAACACCAAAGGCGGTCATCTGGTTTTCGGCGTGAAGGAGTCCAACGGGACATTCTCCATCACGGGTGTTTCCGACATCGACAAGGTTCAAAATGACTTTTTCGGCCAGGTTCGGGATGTGCAAAAAATCAGCATCGTCTTGCCGATTACGGGTGATATTCACACGATGCCGCAAGGCTCCGTGATCTGTTTTTACGTTCCGGAAGCTCCAAGGCACGAAAAGCCAGTTCACTTAGACCGAAACCCGAAAAAGGCTTTCATTCGGAAAGGCAGCGGTGACCGTGCATGCACAGCAGACGAGCTTCTGCGCTTCATTCGCGATGCGGGCAGCGTCACTTATGACTCGGAAACTCTGGATTTGGACCCATCGAAGTGCTTCGACGAAGGCACAGTTCGCTGGTATCGCGCGAGGTTCGAGGCGAGCAACCCCGGCAAGGATCAGTCCGCCGATGACATTTCATTCCTGCGCTCATGGGGCTTTCTGGTCGAGCGCGAAGGAAAACTCCGGCCAACGCGGGCGGCGATCGTCGTTCTCGGATCAGGTGAATATGTCCGACAGGAGCTCCCGCGAATCGTCGTGGACCTGCAGCTATATCGTCATAGCGCCAGCGAATATGCGCCAAGCATCCGTTGGGCTGACCGGGTAACCATCGAGGCCAATCTTATCGAGGCCTGGAAGGCGATCCTCGATTTCTATCTCAAGCACAGTGAGAAGCCGTTCGCGGTCGATCCGACGACCCTGCGCAGGCATGACGATCCACCTGACTACATCTCGTTCCGCGAAGCCGCCATCAACCTTCTGATCCATCAGGACTTTGGTGACGCGACACGTGTTCCCGTTATCCGGTTCTTTCGGGACCAAGCTGAGTTTTTCAACCCAGGTGATGCGCTGGCGTCGCGGGAACAGCTGCTCGATCCAGGCGACAAGGAGGTTCGGAATCCCCGGATCGTGGGCGCGTTTCGGCGTATCGGCTTGTCGGATCAGGGTGGAACCGGCGTCGGGGCGATCTTTGACGGGTGGCGGCGGTTGGGTTTTGTCCCGCCCGAGATCGAAAATGACAAGGCAGAGAAGAGCTTTCGCCTGCGGCTTCGACGAGAGAGGCTCGTCACCGAGGAACAGCTTCTGGCACAGGCGAGCCTCGGCGTTCAGCTTTCTGAGCATGAAGCCGCTGTGTTTGCCTACGTGATCCGCAATGGCGAAATTGACCTTGCTGATATCAAGGCGCTCACGGGCCTGGCTGGCCCAGCGGCCCGGGAACTTGCGCAGCGCCTGGTCGTACAAGTGGTCCTTAGGGTTGGCGGTGGGGTAGATGGGAAATTCGCTCTGGCCGACCACCTGCGGGCCCGCTACCTCGGCGCGCCTGGCGATCATGATAAGAAAAATCAAGGGGATACGTCGGTGGTGGCCGGGGATGAAGCCACTGCACAAGTCACTGAACAAGTCGGCCCGGGTGGCGCCGAACAGGTCTCGGTATTGAAGGAGCTGTCGGACGTTCAGCGGGTGATCGTGCAGCATGCCGATGCCCCCCGCTCGCTAGCGGAGCTCATGACAGCTGCGGGCTACACCCAACGGCCGCACTTCAAGGCCACACATCTGGAGCCGCTGCTTGACGGTGGAATTCTTCGGATGACGGTCCCGGACAAGCCCACCTCGTCAAAACAGAGGTACGTGCTCACCAAAGCAGGGCTGAAACTGAAATCGCTGCGCCTTGACGAGGAAGCGGACGCGGCAACGAAAGAGATACGCGAATGACGGAAAAACTCAAACTCGAAACCGTCTCGGTCGGCGGCACCGTGGAATGCTTAGGGCAGACCTTTCCAAGCGAACAAGCGCGACGGGAGCATTATCTCAAACTACTCGCCGAGAAGCTCAATGACCCGGCTTTTCGAAAGCAGCAAGGCTTTCCAGAGGGTACGGACGAAGCGATTCTGGCGATGTCCGACCCGCCTTTTTACACCGCTTGCCCCAACCCATGGCTGGCAGACTTCGTGAAGCATTATGGCAGGCCATATGCTCCTTCGGAGAAATACGCGCGCGAACCAATGGCGATCGACGTTTCGGAGGGGAAGACTGATCCAATCTACAAGGCGCACTCCTACCACACAAAGGTGCCTCATTTGGCGATTGTGCCATCAATCCTGCACTTCACTGAACCAGGCGATATCGTGCTGGATGGCTTCGCCGGTTCGGGGATGACCGGGGTTGCGGCACAGTGGTGCGGGGCGGCGCCTGCCGCCTTTCGTCACAAGTTGGAAAGCGAATGGAAGAAAGCGGGCGTAGCAGCACCGAAATGGGGGACAAGGCGCGTCGTCCTAAACGATCTGTCCCCGCTCGCCTCATTCATCTCGGCAAATAATAACCTGCCGTTTGACGCCGATGATTATGCAAAGACTGGCCGAAGTCTCCTCACAAAGCTATGGGCTGAAATAGGATGGATGTATGAGACGCTCCACAGCGATAATAAGACTATCGGACGAATTGAATACACGGTTTGGAGTGAAGTATTCATATGCTCAAGCTGTAGTGGTGAAAATGTCTTTCTAGACGCCGAAAAGGTCTCATATGACGGACAGCGAGATCGAATTCGTTGTAGTTCTTGCGGAGCAGAGGCCCGAAAAGAAGAAATGGAGCTTGCTCAAGAAAATTTCATCGACGAAGGTCAAGTTCAGTGGCGACCCAAGCGAGTGCCTGTCTCCATATGCTACAAAATAGGTTCAAAGGCATTTGAGAAGAAGCCGGATAGGAATGATCTCGATCTGCTTAAGAAGATTGATTCACTGGACATTCCCGTGAACTTTCCTCGCGTAAATTTCCGATCGTCTAAGACATTCAATGAAGGGAGAATGAGAACAACAAACACAAAGAACACCAGAAGCATATTTTTGCCTAGGGCCGCTCACGCTATCTCAAGATTGTGGGCATTGGCAGACAGTGTCTCTGATAAAAAGCTGCGGATGAATTTGCTCTACAGCATAGAGCAAACGATAATTAGTATGAGCGTTTTCAATCGATATCGTCCCACTGGATATTCGCAGTTCGGCCAACACTTGACGGGCGTTTTTTATGTGGGTTCCCAACATGCTGAGTGTACCCCTTGGTACATATTGGAGGGAAAGTTCGACCGAGTTGGAAAGGCGTTCCAGAGCTTTCGGACCACTGACGGAAATGCGTTGATTGGCGCCGGGTCATCGACAGAGCTTCCGTGTCCAGACTCATCGATTGATTACGTGTTTGTTGATCCACCGTTCGGATTCAACATCTTTTATGCCGACCTGAACAAAATCGTTGAAGCCTGGCATCGTGTGATCAGCGACGTCGGAGGAGAGGCCGTAATTGATGAGTACATGGATAAGGACATCCATGTTTATCAAAGACTTATCCAAAGATGTTTTGCAGAGTTTTATCGGGTCCTGAAGCCAGGACGCTGGATGACAGTGGTTTTCTCGAACAGCCAAGCAAAAGTCTGGAATGCGATCCAGGTTGCATTGCAGGAGGCAGGGTTCGTAGTTGCTGAGGTAACTACACTCGACAAACAGCAGGGCAGTTTCAAGCAAGTAACTTCGACGAATGCTGTGAAACAGGATCTCGTCATTTCGGCATACAAGCCGAATGGTGGGCTGGAGCAGCGCCTAACTGAGCGAGGAGCAGCTCCCGAGTCAGCTTGGGATTTTGTTCAAACCCATCTGAGGCAGCTGTCCATATCCAAGTCCAAGAATGGCGTGTTGGAGTTTGTGGTCGAGCGCGATCCTCGTCGCATCTATGACCGCATGGTGGCATGGTTTGTTCGTCATGACGTTCCGGTGCCGCTTTCGACCGAAGAGTTCCTTGACGGGTTGCGCAACCGCTTTCCCGAGCGCGACGGCATGGTTTTCCTTCCTGAGCAGATTCCAGAGTACGACCGAAAGCGTGCTCAGGCGGCGCAAGCCCCACAGATGGAGATGTTCGTAGCCGACGAACGCAGCGCCATCGACTGGCTGACCGACTTCCTGCGCAAGCGCCCTTCAACCTATCAAGAGGTGCACCCCGAATTCACGACGCAGTTGGGCGCCGGCTGGAAGAAGCACGAAACCAGGCCGGAACTGTCGGCGCTGCTGGAGGATAACTTCCTGCGCTATGACGCTTCCAGCGATGTGCCAAGTCAGATCCATAACTACCTGTCGACGAACTTCCACGATCTGCGGAACCTCGAGAAGTCCGATCCGCGCCTGAAGGCGAAGGCAAAGGACCGGTGGTTCGTCCCCGATCCGACCAAGGCTCAGGACCTGGAGAAGAAGCGCGAGAAGGCGCTGCTGAAGGAGTTCGATAGCTATCGGACAGCACCCGGTCGGCGGCTGAAGGAGTTCCGGCTCGAAGTGCTTCGCGCGGGCTTCAAGTCCTCATGGGCCGCACGGGATTTCAAGACGATCATCGCGATCGCCCAGAAGGTTCCCGAGGAGGCGCTGCAAGAGGATGAGAAGCTGCTGTTCTGGTACGACAGTGCGCTGACGCGCATGGAGGCCAATGCGTGACGCGTGGGCGCCCCGAACACGGCATTGGCGAATGGTGTTGGCATGATCGTCATGCCGCACCTTGCCGAGTCGTGGACCGAGAGGAAATCTGGGGCGAAACCACCTATCGCATTTGGCTCCCGGGCAAGGACGCCGTCGTCCGTGCCCGAGCGTCTGAACTGATGGCGCTGGACTCCGTCCAGCCCACGGTCGAGCACATTTTGCACACAGCGGCGGCTGCGAAGCTGCTGGACGCGCTGGAGGACAACCTACTGCTGGCACCGATCCAGTCGAGTGTCGTGCCGTTGCCGCACCAGCTTTATGCGCTGAACCGGGCGATGAGCCGAGATCGGATCCGCTATCTGCTGGCGGACGAAGTCGGGCTCGGCAAGACGATTGAAGCGGGACTGATCCTGCGCGAGCTGAAGCTTCGCGGCATGGCGAAGCGGATCCTTGTGGTGGCTCCCAAGGGGCTCGTCCGGCAGTGGCAGGCGGAAATGCGCCTGCATTTCGGCGAGCAATTTCAGTTCATCGAACCGGCCGAGCTTTCCGCCTTCCGCCAATGGCGGAATGACGAGGAGAATCTCTGGCGGCTGCATGACCAGGTGATCTGCTCGCTCGATTCCGTGAAGCCTCTTGAAGGACGCCGTGGCTGGAGCCTGGAGCAGCTCACCACCTACAACCGGGAGCGATTCGAGGATCTGATATCGGCGTCCTGGGATCTCGTGATTATCGACGAAGCCCACCGCATGGGCGGAAGCACGGATCAGGTTGCGCGGTACAAGTTGGGCGCCGCATTGGCGGAAGCTGCACCGTACCTGCTTCTCCTTTCAGCGACGCCGCACCAAGGGAAGACCGACCAGTTCCACCGCCTGCTTCAGCTGATTGACCGTGAATCTTTCCCCGATGAGAGCAGCGTTACGAGTGACCGCGTTCGCCCCTTCGTGGTCCGCACAGAGAAGCGCCTGGCAATCGATGCGGAAGGCAAGCCACTGTTCAAGCCGCGCATGACTCGCCTCCAGCCCGTTGCCTGGCAGGACCGGCATGCGGCGCAGCAGAAGCTGTATGAGGCGGTCACGGATTATGTGCGGCACGGCTACAACCAGGCTATGGCCGCGAAGCAACGGCACATCGGCTTCCTGATGATCCTGATGCAGCGGTTGGTGACTTCCAGCACGGCGGCGATCCGCACGACGCTCGAAAAGCGGCAAGCCTTGTTGGATCAACCGCAGCTACAGCCATCGCTTTTCGACACGGCCGACGTCGATGAATGGGCAGAGCTGGACGGTCAAACGCAGGTCGATCTGGCTATCCAGACGAAAGGCTGGGAGCTGGAGAAGGCGGAGGTCGACACGCTGCTCGACCTAGCCCGATCCACCGAAGCGCAGGGCACCGACGCCAAGGCTGAAGCGCTGCTGGAGCTGATATACAAGCTGCAGCAGGAGGAAAACGATCCAGAGCTAAAGGTTCTGGTTTTCACCGAGTTCGTGCCGACGCAGGCGATGCTGGCCGAGTTTCTCGAAAGCCGCGGGTTTTCTGTTGCGACATTGAATGGGAGCATGGACCTCGAAGCTCGCGCGCGAGCTCAAGGGACCTTCTCCCGCGATGTCCGGATCCTAGTCTCTACCGACGCTGGCGGCGAGGGCCTGAACCTTCAGTTCTGCCACGTGATCGTCAACTTCGACATGCCGTGGAATCCAATGCGGGTCGAACAGCGCATCGGCCGTGTCGACCGTATCGGGCAGCCGCACATCGTGCGCGCGATCAACTTCGTACTTGAGGACACGGTCGAGCATCGTGTCCGCGAGGTCCTTGAAGCGAAGCTTGCCGTCATTGCCGAAGAGTTCGGCGTCGACAAAGCCTCTGATGTGATGGACTCGGTAGAGACAGAGCCTCTGTTCGACGAGCTGTTCATCCAAGGATTGCAGAACCCCGACGCCATCGAAAGCGAGTGCGACACGGTGGTATCCCAACTTCGATCAACTATCGCCGAAGGCCGCAAGAGCAGCGAGCTCTTGTCCGACGGCCACGAACTCGATGCGGACGATGCCCGCAAATGGCGCGACCACCCGGCGCAGTTCTGGCTGGAGCGGGCAATCACAAACGGGTTGCCCGCGCGCGGCGGGGCAGCTGTCAAGGAAGGCGAAGCCTGGCGGCTGCGTTGGCCGGACGGCAGCGAGTCAGCCAATGTCTGCTTTGATGCGAGAACCGCCGGAGAACGACCTGACGCCGAATGGGTGACGCTCGAAGATCCCCGCGCTCGGGCGGTGATCAGCGATCTGCCGCGCTGCGTGTCAGGTCAGCCTTTGCCCATAGTCCGCGTGGCAGGACTTCCAGAAGCTGTTCGAGGCGTATGGTCGCTTTGGGAAATTAGCCTGTCGGCCGATGACTTCAGCCGGCGGCGTTTCCTTTCCGTGTTCGTCAACGACGAAGGACGGACGTTCTTGCCGACAGCAAAGCGGATCTGGGATCTTCTATTAACAGAGCATGTAGAGCGGGTCGGAGCAGTCGCCTCAGGAGATGCCGGTTTCGATCGCTCCAGGAATGCCGCACTCGCTCAGGGTGAGCAGATGTTTGCGAATCTGGTCGAGGAGCACAGGGCCCGAGTCTACGAAGAGCGCGAACGCGCCAAATTCGCCTACGATGCCCGATACCAGGCCATCGGTCGGGTCGGTCTGCAGACCGTCCGGGACTATCGTCGCAAGCGTCTTCGCTCTGACCATGACGCCCGGATGGCGCAGCTTGATGCTGCGGAGGAATACACGCCCGACCTCTATGCCGTCCTTTTGCTGCGCGTCGGTGAACCGACACCAGGTGCATCATGAGCGCCTGGATCGATCGAATACTGCAGGCGTTTCCTGCCGATCTTTCCCGCTTCTGGATCGCCTGCGATCCTGACGATCTTCTACTGGATGAGCGCATCCTTCACAGCCTTCGGGAAAGGGGCTTCGAGGTGCTGCCATTCGAAGACTCCGTTGCTTTCAGAATTGAGTACGAAGAACGCTACCGAGCCGCATGGGATCGTGGGGAGGAGGGGTC
Organism: Aestuariivirga sp.; assembly: GCF_041738905.1. Classification (GTDB taxonomy): domain Bacteria; phylum Pseudomonadota; class Alphaproteobacteria; order Rhizobiales; family Aestuariivirgaceae; genus Aestuariivirga. The sequence goes on along the minus strand of NZ_JBGSOZ010000147.1, from coordinate 4,766 downwards.
ATCGAAGGCGCTCGTTCTACAGCTGCGCGGAACAGATCTGAACTCGCTGCCCTGGGACTATGTCCGCATGGGCCGACAGGTCAGCTTGAGCTTGGCCGACCTATTTCCGAGGCTGAGCTACAGCGTAATTCGGGATATGGACTCAGAGCACCATGAAGCCCTGTTTGTAGCGCAGAATAAGCACGTCACTCAGCCGCTCGGAGACGGCGCGACCAAAGACTTCATACTCACTCACATCTTCCGCATAAGCCCTTACCTTCTCAGCCGGCCCGAGGACTTCTGGCGAGAGGTCTTGCGGCTTCATTTTCGTGGAGCCGGACTACCAGAGCTGCTCGCGAAGCATGTTGCTGCAGTATTGAAGGACACTCCACTGGCAGACCTGCCAATTGCAGAGCTGCTCTCGTCCAAAAGCTACATGGTGCGCGCCGTGCAGGAGGCGTGGAGCCACTTCTTGTCGCAGTACGGAATCCAGAACGGTCGCGCGTCGAATGATGGGGCCTCAGCGGTGCTTAAGGCGGTATCGATCCCCTTTGAGCATCCCGATGTGAGGGTCATCATCGACACGATGTTCCTAGAAGGAGCTCTTCAACCTGTCAGTGTGGAAGGCTCCCTCACTGACTTGCCGCGATGGGCGAAGGTGGGGCTGGTCGAAGATCCCAACGCGCTCGGCAACCTTGTATCCGAAGGTGTGAAGAAGATCGCGGCTGATATGCCTACGAGCCATTCATCACATCGCGACTGGGTTGAGTTGGCGCGCCGGCTCGGCGAAGTCATCGCACGGTTCAATGGGTTGAGCGCGGGAATTGCCGAGCCGCTACAGCAGCAGGTCCGTGCGCTTCAGCGCAACGCGGACGAGCGTTTAATGGCCTGGCTGTTCCAGCATTTCGCGGATTTGCCGTCTCTTCCAGCCGCGAAGGGGCCAGTGATGGTCCACCATGTTCCTCGCTATCTGGCATTACGTCGGAGCGCCGGCGAGGAACGTGTTGCTCTTCTTGTATTCGATGGCTTGGCAATGGATCAGTGGATCCAAATTCGTGAGCACCTAGCGGTAACCGTACCTGATTTTTCGGCAGATGAAGGAGGATGCTTCGCATGGTTGCCCACGCTAACATCTGTCTCACGGCAGGCTTTGTTTTCAGGCCTCAAGCCTCGCGAGTTTTCGAACTCAATCGATACCACGTCTCAGGAGCCATCCTTATGGGCTCGCTTCTGGCTGGAGAACGGCCTTCGTAAGTCAGAGATCGTTTACCAGAAAGGCCTGAAGCGGACGGAGCAGCTGGCTGCGCTTGAGGAGGCGATAGCCAATCCAACGATCAAGGTTGCCGGCATAGTCGTCGACATGATCGATGAAATTGTTCACGGCGCAATGCTTGGAAAGCGAGGCATCGTTGGGCAGATTAATGCGTGGTGCGAGACTGGTTTTGTTGAAAAGCTGCTCCTGCTTTTGATGAAACACGGGTACCAGATCTACCTTACCGCGGACCATGGCAACGTCGACGCAGAAGGCATTGGCCGGCTTAGTCAAGGGGTAGTGTCTGAGTTGAGGGGTGAAAGAGTTCGCACTTATCGCAATGAAACCCTAGCGGCATCAGTGCCGCCAGAATTTGCCGCTTTCCGGTTCGATAGTCCTGGCCTGCCGCTGGATTTCTTGCCGCTGTATGCGGAATCGCGTGGAGCATTCGTCACCATAGGGGAGCAAATAGTTGCGCACGGGGGAGCCTCAGTTGAGGAGATAATTGTCCCCTTCGTTAGAATCTCGAGAAAATCTCCATGAACTCGCCGTCCCCGCAAATCGGTTTTGACCGATTCATCCAGTTGGAATGGGCCGCGATCGCGCTCCGTATTAGGGCCGGGAAGGCCGCTCTCAATGAGCTGAATGAGGTGCTCGACTCATCGCACACTGGTCAAGCGGCCAAGAAGAAAACCAGGACGGTGCTCAATCGTCTTTGGCTGGAGCCTCGAGCGGACCTGGTCGATTTTGCGGACCGAGGCGTAGAAATTTACTGTGGTGCACCGGACACCACGGTGCCGGCACTGACTTGGGGCATGGCGCTTGCCACATATCCATTCTTCGGAAGAGTGGCGGAGATTGTGGGCAGATTAACGACGCTTCAAGGCGATTGTACATCCGCAGAGGTTCATCGGCGGATGGCTGAGATCTATGGAGAACGTGAAGGCACTCGCCGTATGACGAACATGGTACTGCAGTCTCAGGCCAGTTGGGGAGCTATTGAACGCCTGGAAAATGGTCAGAGGATCCTGCGTCAGAAGGCGATGAACCTCCATGGCTCGCAAGTGGCCACCTGGCTCGCAGAAGCATCTTTGAGGTATGCGGGCCGCCAACTCTCAACTTCAGGGCTGGAGTCGAGCCCTGTGATGTTCCCCTTCGTTCTTGGCGGATCTATTTCCTATCTTCTTTCTCAGTCTAGCCATGTCGAACTTCGTATCGACAGCATGGGAGGTCAGGTAGCATGCCTACGCACCAGTTGAACTCAACTGCCGAGGGTACGGGTTTGGCCAGGGGCAATCGATCGCGACGAGGGAGCCTAGCGGAGGTCAAGGCATGAGTCCGGGCCTCGCGCGGGCAGTGCAAATCTGATACTGACCAAATGCGACGGTACTTTTTGTACGCGGTTTTAGCGCTCTCAGGGACACTTGGAAGTGCAATCCGACGGCAAATGACGCCGATAGATTCCGAAACCACAAAAAATATTTTTCTGGCAGTTTTTTCAATGAAATCAAAAGCGTAGCATTTTGACGGCCTTGGGGTCGGCGACAATGAGCAAAGTCGGTAAAAAACGACAATCAGATCAATATGTTAGGCATAGATTGAACAATCGAATGGGAATGATCCACCTGTCCGGACGCCTGATCTGCAAGGACAGGGCCGAGGCCGACGTTGTGCGCCGGGAACTGCCCGAGCACATCCGCCTGACGCGGGCGGAACCCGGTTGCGTGACGTTCGAGGTGACGGCCACCGACGATCCCCTGTGCTGGCAGGTGGCCGAGACCTTCCGTGACCGCGCCGCCTTCGAGGCACATCAAGCCCGCACCCGTGCTTCGGCCTGGCATGTCGCCACGGCGGGCATCGCGCGCGAATTCACCCGGACCGAGGACTGAGCCCCTCGGCCCGGAGTTCCGGAATCCGGGTGCGGCCTGCACGCAGGCCGCATCCGGGGGGTTATCCCAGATTGGCCTTGAAGAAGGCGATCGTGCGGTCCCAGGCCAGATTGGCCGCCGCCTCGTCATAGCGCGGCGTCGTGTCGTTGTGGAACCCGTGGTTCACGCCGGGGTAGATGTGGGCCTCGTAGGTCGTCCCGGCGGCATTCAGCGCGGCCTCGTAGGCCGGCCAGCCCTCGTTGATGCGGGTGTCAAGCTCGGCATAGTGCAGCATCAGCGCGGCCTTGATCGCGGGTACATCGGCGGCATCGGCCTGCCGTCCGTAGAACGCCACGGCGGCCCCCAGTTCGGGGTAGGCCACGGCGGCGGCATTGGCGACCCCGCCGCCATAGCAGAAGCCGACGATGCCCACGCGGCCGGTGGACCCCTCATGCGTCATCAGGAACTCGACGGCGGCGAAGAAGTCGTTCATCAGCTTGCCGCCGTCCACGGTCTGCTGCAACTCGCGCCCCTTGTCGTCATTGCCGGGATAGCCGCCGACAGAGGTCAGCCCGTCGGGGGCCAGCGCCAGGAACCCGGCCTTGGCCAGGCGGCGGGCGACATCCTCGATATAGGGGTTCAGCCCGCGATTCTCGTGCACCACGACAACCGCAGGCAAGGGGCCCGTCGCATCGGCGGGCCGCACGAGGTAGCCGTTCACCGTGCCGTGGCCGTTGGGTGACGGATAGGTGATGCGCTCGGCCACGATCCCCGCGTCGTCCGGGGCAACCTGCTGGGCCAGCGCATAGTTCGGGCTCATCAGGTTCAGCAGCGCCAGCGCCGTCATGCCGCCGACCGTGTAGCGGCCCGCGCGGTCGAGAAACTCGCGCTTGGTGATCCGGCCGTGGGCGTAGAAGTCGTAAAGCTCGATCAGGTCGGGATGGAAATCTGCGGCGGTCAATCGGGTCATGCTCGGGCGTCCTTTTCGACTGGGTCAAGGTGGAGGTTAGCACCCGAGAATGCCCGGACATACCCGCTCGCGAAATGGTGAACGGGGTCGGAGGGCCGCGACGAGTGATCCGCCGATGACAGCGCGGCGTAACCGTCCCGTGGCATCAACAGGGAACGCGGATGGTCAGGATCGGTCTGTTGCTGGCCATGCTCGCCGCAAGTGCCCCGGCAGTGGCGAGCGAGCCCGAGCTTCTCTGCCTCGGCCTCTCGCCGAAATTCGTGCTGACCGCGCGCGGGGCCGAGGTGACCTTCGACTACAACGGCGACGGCACCTACCGGCTGGAGCCGCCCTTGCGCCCGCCCGGAATGGCCTATCAGCGCCACGATCTGGTGACGCGGGCCGCGCGCTGGCCGCTGAGCCTGGATGCACGGGACTGCCGCATCGCGACCCTGGTCCTGCCGTTGCGGGTCGAGGTGCGGGTGCCGACCGACCGGGGCGTGCAGCGCTTTCTGGGGTGCTGCCTGTGGAAGACCCTGCCCTGACCTTGCCGACACCCCCTTGCGCCCGATGCCGGTCGGGGGTCTTGGCCCGCGTCGGCGGGTCTGCTACGACCGGGGCATGAGGCAGGGGTTCGGATCAGCACTCGTCAGGGCGGCGCTTGCGCTGCTGGTCGCGGTGGCGCTGTCCGCCGCGGGCTGGGCGCACCGGCTGCAGA
>NZ_JBGSOZ010000047.1:0-9129 GCF_041738905.1 Aestuariivirga sp. | reverse complement strand
GCGCGCAGCCGCGGCTGGGGTTCGATATCGCGCCACGACCGCCGGGGCGGTTCGGCCTGCAGCGCGGCGGCAAGGCCCGGAGAACGCGCCACAGGCTCACGTGCGGGAAGCGCATCGCTGGTCCTGGTGCGGTTGATCTTGTCGCGAAGCTGCTGGATTTCGCTTGCGGCGGACAGATTGTCCTCGCTCACCTTCACGTGAAGTTCACGGGTTGCCCCACGCTGCAGGGAGCCCGATGCACGCGACGACATCGAGGCCGGGACTTCACCGATATCGTCATGGATAGCCTTGCGGATCGACGCAAGGAGCTCTTCCATTCTCGGTTCTGCAGTCAATTCGGCCACCCTCGGGAATCCGGACGCATCCAATGGCGGACAGGATTACGCGAGGCCTTGAGTCTTGTCGATACGCCCGGTCAAACTATTGGGCGGTATCCACATCCGTACCGATCCACTTGTTGCGGACCCGGTTGTAGTTCTCCTGCGGATCATAGATCGCGACATTGAGACCAATATCCTTCGCCGTCAGATGGCCAATGGCGGACAGCAGCTGGAATCCGAAGATCACGCGCTGCTTTTCCGCTTGTACCAGCAGCACCTTGGCGGTGACCAGTTCGCGCTGCGCGTCGAGCACATCGAGCGTCGTGCGCGTTCCTGCCTCATATTCCTGCTGGGTGCCGCTGAGGGCCAGTTGAGCAGCTGACACCTGGGTCCGCGAATTCTCGATGATCTTTCCGGCGCCGATATAGGCATTCCAAGTTGCCGCGACGGCCTGGCGGACGGCACGCGCGATCTCGATAACCTGGATCTGGCGCTGGCTGGCAATCTGCTTGGCTTCACGAACCTGCGAATAGACGAGCCCGGCCTCGTAGAGCGGAACCGCCAAGTTGGCCGAGACCGAGGCAGTCCTGTTCTGCCTCACGTTGCTGCTGAGATCCGGATCCAGGATGCTCGCGGACGCTTCGAGGCTGGCCTGCGGAAGAAGACCCGAGAAAGCCACGCCGATGTCATGCTGGGCTGCAACTTCGACGAAGGCCCGCGCAAGAATCTGCGGATTCATCTCACCCGCTATCTGCAGCGCCGACTTCAGGTTCTTCGGCAATTGCTTGATCTTCGGATAACTCAGCTTGCCAGGCTCGTCGCCAATGACCTGAAGGTACTCGGCAACGTCTCCCGCGAGCGTGGCCTCGACGTCCGTCAATGTCGACATGGCCTGCGCCAGCCGCGCGCGGGCCTGGGCCACGTCGGTGCGGGTGATCTCGCCAACATTGAAGCGTTCGTTCGCTGCTCTGACCTGGGCCTCGAGAGCCGCCACGTTCTGCTTCTGCAGGATGACAAGCTGCCGGCCCGAATAGACATTCATGTAGGCTTGCACGACGTTGAACAGCACCTGCTGCTCCGTCTGCAGAAGGTTCTGCTGGCCGGCATCGACGCGCGCTTCGGCGGCCCGCGTGCCTTCCACGGTTCGGAAGCCACGGAATACCGGCTGGCTAAGAGTGATATTCACCCCGGCAGTGTCCGTCTGCCGCGTTTTGAACCCGGGGCCGAACAGCGTAGCGCCACTCGATGCGGTGTTCTCGATGGTACGGCTGGCTTCGCCGCGCACCGTTACGCTGGGGCGCCAGCCAGACAGCGCCTGCGGCACTTGCTCGTCAATCGCGCGCTGACCGGCCCGTCCGGCATTGAGCGTTGGATTGGTCGCATACGCCTTTTCCATGGCCACTGTCAGCGAATCGGCCAGCGCCGCGCCAGACTGAACGACAGCCACCACCGACATGGCTGCGCCGCAAAGCAAGCCTCGAACCCAGTTCCGTCTCATCCAACTCACCATATCCAGTTCATCGCCGGGAAAGGCCTCCCCAGCCGGACGCAACACCACACACGCCGTCCAGACCGCCTCAGAACACGAAGGCGGGCTTCACTTTCCGGAACCCTGGAAGTGCCGCCACGGAGGCGTCAAACGCCTTCCGCACCGCCACCGCCGCCCCCGACTTCGTATGGACGCAAGCCTGCGCCATTTCCGTCTCGCCGACAACTGCCACGAGACGGCCTTCATGTCCAAGCTGGTCGAGAAGCCCCTTCGGCACCTCGCCCACGCGGCCCTCCACGATGATGACGTCGAAAGGCTGTTCGCCTTTCAGGCCCGCTTCAAGACTGCCTTCGTAAACGCTCACGTTGGACAGGCCGGAAAGATTATGCTGAGCCTGCGCCGCAAGGCCGGGATCGCACTCGAGCGCGAAGACCTTGCCAGCCAGCGCCGACACGACGGCTGCGCCATAGCCTGTACCCGCCCCCACGACCAGAACCTTGTCCACCGGCTTGATCGCCACATTCTGAAGCATCCGCGCGAAAGCCATGACCTCGATCAGGGCACGCGGCCCACGGCTTGCGTCGGACGGCGACAACGGCACATCCTCATCGACATATGCAATCGCCCTGCGGCTGTCGGGAACGAAATCCTCGCGCGCGATCTGTTCCATCGCCGCGATGATGCGCCGGTCGGTGATCCCGTTGGGACGTACCTGCGATTCGATCATGTTGGAACGGGCGGCGTTAAACTCGGTCATCGTCTTCCTGGTCAGGGATATGCTTTCAACTCAGCCTTCCTGTTAGCCAAAGACGACGGACAAGTCCACTCGCGCGCATCCATCATTCACTACTAACATGTTTCTCACGGAAGCGGTTGTTTCGGTTGAGGGCTTCATCTATAAGCCGCGCCCGAAGGCCTCGTGGCGGAGTGGTTACGCAGAGGACTGCAAATCCTTGCACCCCGGTTCGATTCCGGGCGAGGCCTCCAAGTCACCACATCGCTCGCAAGATTGACCCGCCGTCCGGCGCGGGAGTTGCACATTTTCGTGGCAGACAGGACTTGGCGAAGTGTCAATCCCGTGTTACGTTTTTGTGTATGGACAGATTGACACCTCTGCTCGACCGAACCCCCACCCCCGATTCATTGCGCACGCTTGGCAAAAGTGATCTTCCCCAACTCGCCGATGAGCTCCGCAGCGAGATCATCGCTGCGGCATCGGAAACCGGCGGGCATTTCGGCGGCGGCCTTGGCGTCGTCGAGTTGACGGTCGCACTTCACTATGTCTTCGATACGCCGCGCGACCGCCTGATCTGGGATGTGAGCCATCAGGCCTACCCCCACAAGATCCTCACCGGGCGGCGTGACCGCATCCGCTCCATCCGCCAGAAGTCCGGGCTCTACGGTTTCACCAAGCGGAGCGAAAGCCCTTACGATCCCTTCGGCGCGGCCCACAGTTCCACCTCGATCTCGGCCGGCCTCGGCATGGCGCTCGCCCGCGACCTCACCGGCGGCACCAACAATGTGATTGCCATCATCGGTGACGGGGCCATCACCGGAGGCATGGCTTATGAGGCCCTCAACCATGCCGGAAGCCTCAGCAGCCGCCTGATCGTGATTCTCAATGACAACGGCATGTCGATTGCCCCTGCGGTCGGCGCCCTCAACGATCACCTTAAGACACTCCGCCAATCCGGAACCGGCAGCCTGTTCGAGGGCCTCGGCTTCCGTCATGTCGGCCCTGTCGATGGGCACGATGTCGGAAGCCTGGTCGACACGCTGGAAGGCTTGCGCGACATGCCCGGCGACAGGCCGGTTCTCGTCCACGTCGTCACCGAAAAGGGACATGGCCACCCCTTCAAGCGGCCCGACAAGGAAATGTATCACGCCGTCTCGAAGTTCGATCCGGTGACGCTCGAATTCGCCAAGGCCAAGGCCAATGCGCCAACCTTCACGCAGGTCTTCGCCAGCAGCCTGATCCAGCAGGCCGAGCAGGACGAGCGGATCGTCGCCATCACGGCCGCCATGCCGTCGGGCACCGGACTTGACCTCTTCGGCGAACGTTTTCCTGCGCGAACCTTTGATGTCGGCATCGCCGAGCAGCATGCGGTGACACTCGCCGCGGGGCTTGCCTCCGAAGGCATGAAGCCGGTCTGCGCCATCTATTCGACCTTCCTGCAGAGGGGCTTCGACCAGATCGTCCACGATGTGGCCCTGCAGCGCCTGCCCGTTCGCTTTGCCATCGACCGCGCTGGTCTGGTGGGACAGGACGGCGCCACTCACGCAGGCTCATACGATCTCGCCTACATGTCCATGCTGCCCGGCATGGTGGTGATGGCGCCGGCCGACGCCATCGAACTGCGGCGCATGGTGGCGACCGCCATGGCAAATTATGACGGCCCAATCGCCTTCCGCGATCCGCGCGGCGCAGCCTCGGGCCCCGACCTCGCCTGCGAAACCCGTCCATTGGAGATCGGACGCGGACGAATCGTGACCGAAGGAAACGACGTGGCGATCCTTTGCCTCGGTGCCAGGCTCGAGGCGTGCCTCGATGCCGCCCGCGAACTCTCGGCAATGGGTATTTCTGCAACTGTGGCCGACGCCCGCTTCTGCAAGCCGCTGGACACGCTGCTGATCGAGCGGCTTGCCCGCGAGCACGAGATTCTGGTCACGGTGGAGGATGGCGCTGTCGGCGGATTCGCCTCCCATGTGCTGCAGCATCTGGCATCGCGCGACCTGCTGGGACTGCTCAAGTTCCGCAGCTTCACCCTGCCCGATGCGTTTGTCTCGCATGGCACGCCAGCCGAGCAATATGTCGAGGCAGGCCTCGACGGCGCATCCATAACTGAAGGTATCAGAACCCTTCACGCCACATCGAGCCAGATGCCCGCCTTCAAGGGCTACCATCGCGTTCCTGCACACGCAGGCCGCAGCAGGCATTGAGACCTTTCACAGGGTACGGTCCTTGCGCGGCTTGCCGTAGCCCAGTTTCGACGCCCACCCCGGTGAACGCCGGTGCAGCCAGTTGCCGAGCTTGACGGTCGACCTGCGCTGAAATCGCCTGATGGGCGGCACATCAACCGCAAGCAGCGCAAGCCCTGCGGGAATCATCCAGAAGCCAAGAACCGGCAGGAAACCGACAGTCCCGCCAGCAACCAGCAATCCGCCCAGCCCCATCCGGACAACCCGATGGCCCGGGACTGGAATCTTGCGCCCGGCAATGTTGATTTTTGTCATAGGCCCTTGATCTGTCCGCACTGTATCGAGTTTGGACGCATTATATGGTTGCGGCGGCGCGGATATGCACGGAAGATCGTTTCCTGTGATAAAGTGCTTTTCGCCAGCAAAACGCTCTGCTATACGCGCCGCAGCATTCCCCGATAGCTCAGTTGGTAGAGCATTCGACTGTTAATCGAATTGTCCCTGGTTCGAGTCCAGGTCGGGGAGCCAAATCTCAGGAACGCGCCCGGATATTCGTCCGGGCGCGTTTTCATTTCCGAGCGCGGTGATCGTTCATCGCGCAATGATCCGGCGTTCACCGGCCACGCTGATCATCGAAGCCACCAATCGCACAGCCTCCTTCTCCTCCTCCAGCATCAGAGCGGTTTCCGCACGCTTCAACGCCAAGGCCGAGTGTCGTTCGGCATCAGCGCCAATCATGTCTCGGTCGGCCGTGATCAGCGCGACGAATGCCTTTTGAAGCCGAAGCTGAATCTCGATCAGTCCGGCGCCATCCCTCCCGATCGGTGCAAAGATGTCGTCCAGCATGTCGCCGGCCGCGATGGCGGGAACATGCACATGCGGACACTCGATCTCGCCCGCGTTTTCCGGCGTGTCGAAACGCACCCATTGCGCCAGCAACCGGACACCGCGCCCAATCACGTCAATCGCCGTTCCCGGATCGTTGACGGCGGGCGACAGCGCCCGCGAGGCAATTTCGGCCAGCACGCACAGTCCGAAGCGCGGGTCCTGATCGAAGGTCCGTTCCGCGCCGACCGTGAAGGCCTGCGCCACCGCCTTCCCGAACCCCCCGTCCTGCGTACCGGATACCATTGCGACCGGCCGCGCCGGATCGGCGAAGGCGCCGGGCAGCGCCAGCACGAAGACCTCGCTGTGAGCCTTGCCGGCGCAGTGCTCCAGCGCCGCGATGTCGATGTGCTGGACATAGCCGATCGTCGGCGCGAAAACCGGCCATGCGCTTTCTGGCGGGCCGCCGTCCATCGGCCGCCCGCCGAGATGAGGATGTTCCAGCCGAGTCTTCATTGCCTTCCATGTCGCCGCCTCGACACGCTGGATCGTCTCGCCGAGCCGGCCGAACCGGGCGAGATAGTCGATCCAGCGCAGGATCGTCACGGCGATGAGCGCAATCAGGCCGACCGTCACGATGAGCAGGATCACCCGCCCCTGCGAGCCGTAGAGGCCGGTGCTCAGGGCGATGATGCCAACGAGGCTGAACAGGAACGAGCCGATGAAGGTGCCAAGCACGTTCTGGCTGGTGTTGTCCTCCATCAGCAATCTTGTCGCGCGCGGCGTGACATTGCTGGTCGCCGCGCCATAGGCTGCAACCATCGTGCTGACCGAGAACACCGTCACCGCGAGCATGCTTGATGCCAATACGTTGAGGATACCGTCGATTGCCTGCGCGCCGATCCTGATCGTCCAGGCATCTGGAACGTAGGGCGCAAAGAAAATGCCGGCAGCGGCTGTGGCGACGCCGATCAGCGCCATCACGCTGACGCGAAGCCAGAGCTTGCGCGCGAATAGCGTGAGCAGCCATTGCCACCGCGGCATCATTCCGCCGCCTCCGGTTCAAGATCGCCGGCCCAAGTCAGGGTTTCGGTGAGCAATTCACCAGTCAAGTGGCGGCGGTCCCAGTGAGGCTCGCCTCCCGCCGGTTTGACAGCGCCATCAGCGTATCAACCTTGGCGATGATGCGGCGAATGGAAGTCTGGCATTTTCGTTCAATTGCAACATGGGAGGGACCTTAGCGCCGGGCAACGGGGTGAATTCTTGGAAGACTTGCTCATAACGGCATGTGGTGCAAGACTCCACCTGCCCGGCAACCGGATCGCGCCCGCGCTAGTCAACATCACAGCTGGCAGCCGGCGTTTCGTTGTTGCGCCACAATTCTCCTGTGTTTTGATAGGTCTGCGGAGGGGTTCCGCTGCTTGGGAGGATTTCGTTGAAACGCTTGAAGACGCTTCTGCTGGCGGGCGCCCTGCTCGCCGCGCCCGTGGCCGCCGAGGCCAAGACCATGGCGCTCCTGGTGGGCGTGGCCGACTACAATGAGGCTTCCGGCATCAAGGACTTGCTGGGACCACGGAACGACGTCTCAATCCTGTGGCGTGCGCTGAAGGACCGGGGCGTGGCGGATGGCGACATCGCGGTTCTCACAGACGGCCTGCCCAAGGACGAAAACTTCCCCGTTGCCAAGGGCTTGGCGGAAAGTACCAACATCTTGCGCGAACTGGACCGCCTGGCGGAAACCGCCCAAAGGGGGGACACCATCTTCGTCTATTACTCGGGCCACGGCACCCTCCAGCCCGACAATCCGGCCGAGCCCGAGGACGAGCCGGAGGCCGACGGCATGGATCAGGTGCTGCTTCCGTCCGATGTCGGCGCCTACGACCCCATCAACATGACCCTGAAGAACTCCATCATCGATGACGTGCTGGGGCGCAAGATCGCGGCGATTCGGGCCAAGGGCGCCTTTGTCTGGGCCGTCATCGACGCTTGCCATTCGGGCACCGTCACCCGCGGCGATACCGTCACGCGCTCGGTTGATCCCGCGAGCCTCGGAATCCCGTCGGCAGCACCGCAAGCCTCGCGCGGTGGCACCCGTGAAGGCACACTCAAGGCGAAGCACAGCGCTGGCGAAGGCGGGCTTGTGGGCTTCTATGCGGTCGAATCCTACGACGAAGCCATCGAGCGGTCCTTCGCCGGCTACAACATGCCGATGATCGGCGACAACGAGGACACGCAGCGCATGGGTGTCTTTACCTACCTGCTGCACCGGGCGCTGACCCGCAACACGGCCCAGACCTTCCGCGACCTGGCGCAGGAGATCATGGCCGAGCTCAACATGGACCATACCGGCGGCAAGGTGCCGCCGCCCGTGTTCGACGGCGACCTCGACGCGCCCGTACCCGGCAGCACGGCGGAAATGCTGCCGAATTCCGCCAACGGCATCCTGGCGGATGGCAAGCTCACCCTCCCCGTCGGAGCCTTGCAGGGCTATGATGTCGGCGCGACCCTGGCCCTCTACGCGCCGGGCAAGTTCGACGAGCCGGTCGCCCATGCGGAGGTAACCGGGGCGACGGCCGTTACGGCAACGGCCGAGAACCTGTCATGGGCAGAAGGCGCCACTGCGTTTGACCGCGGCACGCTCGCCGCCGTGGTGGATACGCCTGCCATCAGCTTTCGCTTCCTCGTGTCGCCGCCACCTGCCGCGGACTTTGCCGACGAAGCCTCGAAGGGACTGGTCAGCCAGGCTCTGTCCGACAGCTTCAAGTACGGTGCCGAATCGATCGGCATCGAGATGGGCAAGCCCGGCAATCCCGATGCCGATGTGTTGCTCCGCGTGAAGGACGGCCGCCTCTGGGTGGTCCGGCCTGACAGGCCCTGGGTGACGGCGCCCGGCGCATATGACGAGACGCCGAGCCTGCCCCTGTCAGGCGATCAGGCCACGCTGGCGACGAGCGTGAAGACGGCGGTGTGGAGCCTCGCCCGCGCCACCAAGCTCGTGCGGGTGGCATCTGCCCTCGACAGTGCCGGAACCTCCGACGGCGACATTCTGGTTCAGGCCGCGATGCAGCCCTCGGCAGCACCCGACTCAAAGGCCGCCTGCAACATGAGCACGAAGCCCGACATGGCGCAGGCCTCACCCGTCTCGCCGCTCATTCCGGCGGGTGCTGGCAATTGCGACTATGTCTCGATCGAGGTCTCGAACGACAGCGACATCGACTACTATGTCGCCGGTTTCTATGTCGATGCGCTGGGCGGTGTATCCGCGATGCCAGCCAGCTCCGCTAAGTCCGGCTGCGTCCGCTCGCTACCCGCCGGCACCGGCAGGAAGCTGACGTTCAGCTTCTGGATCGACACCTGGGACGAGAAGTCGGCCAAGCCGTCAACGGTCGGCGCGGAGAACTTCGTGGTGCTCGCCGTGCCGAAGGACAGCAAGGGCGGTTCGGCACCGCGCCTCTGCTCGCTCACCCAGCCCACCCTTGCGGGCATGCAGCAGACCCGCGATGTGGAAATGCCTGGCCAGCGCGGATCGAAGCAGAAGCTCTCGATGCTGCTGAACGGGGTCCAGGGCGCCACGAC
>NZ_JBGSOZ010000060.1:0-16554 GCF_041738905.1 Aestuariivirga sp. | reverse complement strand
GGGCCAGGCGCCGGTGGCGCTCTCGGCCGAGAGCATGATGGCGTCGGCGCCCTCATAGACGGCGGTGGCGACGTCGGAGACCTCGGCGCGCGTCGGCACCGGCTCGACGATCATCGATTCCAGCATCTGGGTGGCGACGATCACGGGCTTGCCCACGCGGCGGGCCGCACGGGTGATGAGCTTCTGCTTGCCGGGCACGGTCTCGAGCGGGAGCTCGACGCCCAGATCGCCGCGCGCGACCATCAGGCCGTCGGCGATCTCGAGAATTTCATCGAGCACGGGGAGCGCCGCGGGCTTCTCGATCTTGGCCATCACTCCGGCGCGCCCAGCGATGAGCTTGCGCGCCTCGGCCACGTCATCGGCGCGCTGCACGAAGGAGAGCGCGATCCAGTCGACTCCGATCGCGGCGGCTGCTTCAAGGTCGGCGCGGTCCTTTTCGGTCAAGGCGGGAATGGGGATCACGGTATCGGGCAGGTTCACGCCCTTGCGGTCGGATATCGTGCCGCCGAAGACGACCTTCGTCGTCAGCTTCTCCGGCTCGGCCTTGGTGATCTCGACGCGGAGCCGGCCGTCGTTCAGCAGCAGGAAATCACCCGCCTGCGCGGAGGCGAAAATTTCGGGATGCGGAAGATGGACGCGGGTGGCATCGCCCGGCGTCTTGTCTGTGTCGAAGACGAAGGTGTCGCCAGCCTTGATCAGGGCTTCCTTGCCGTCAAACGTGCCGATGCGGATTTTCGGGCCCTGCAGGTCGGCCAGAATGCCGATGGGCCGCTTGAGCTTCGCTTCCACGCGCCGGATATCGCCGTGAAGCTGGCGCAGCAGGTCGTGCTGGGTGTGGCTCATGTTGATGCGGAACACGTCGACGCCCGCGAGGAACAGCTTTTCCAGCATCTCTGGCGATGACGACGCGGGTCCCAGCGTCGCCACGATCTTCACGTTGCGGTTACGTCGCAAATCTATTGTCCTTGTGTGGTCTTTTCGCCCGAGAGCGAGACGGTCCAGTCGCCGGCCTCGCCGGTGTCGACTTCAAAGAAGCCGGTCTTGGTGTAGCCGCGGCCCTCGCAGTCCTCGATGCCGCGAATGGTGAAGACCTTGTCGCGCGTGCACATGATGGACTTGCCGCCCCACGAGCCGCCCTTGTCGTAGTCCACCGCGAACACATAATAGTATCGCGCGATGAGGTCGCCCTTCAGCAGCGGCAGGCATTTCTGCGGCTCGATGGTCCACCAGCCTTCGGTGGCCCAGCCGTCCTTGTCCTTGTAGCCCAGCGCCACGCCGACGCGGCTCTCGGTCTTGTTGCACAGCTTGAGGTCGGCCCTGGCGGCGGACGACATGCCACAGAACAAGAGGAGCGCGCCGCCAATGAGCGCCAATTTCCGAACCATTCTGCCGCCTCCGGATAAGTTCCGCGAATCGTTCATAACATTCCCACTTGGCCACGCGCCGTCAACTCTCGGAACAGGTTCTTCTTCCCGAATGCGCGGCGTAACCGGATGACTGAGGGATTAGCGTCATCTATATGGCCAGTCCATGACAAAGATTGTAATGAACGAGGCCGTCGAGACGGTGGCTGGAGGGGCGGGCAACCGACTGATCCTGTTGTGCGACCACGCATCGAACCGGGTGCCGGAGCCCTATGGCAACCTAGGGCTGGCGGCGGGCCAGTTCGAGCGCCACATCGCGTATGACATCGGCGCGCGAGACGTGACACTGGGCCTAGCGCGCCGGTTGATGGGCACTGCAGTCCTGTCACGCTTCTCGCGGCTGGTCATCGACCCCAATCGCGGCATGGACGATCCCACGCTGATCATGCGGATCTCCGATGGCGCGGTGGTGCCGGGGAACGCGGGCGTCGATGACGCCGAGCGGCAGCGGCGGATCGAACGGTTCCACTGGCCCTATCATGATGCGGTGGCGGCGGAGATTGCGGCAGTGAAACAACGGGGGCTGACGCCGTTCCTCCTCTCCATCCATTCCTTCACGCCCGTATGGCGGGGCGTTCCGCGGCCCTGGCATGTTGGCATCCTGTGGGACCGCGACGCGGCCGTGGCGCGGGCCATGATCCGGGGGTTCCTGTCCCAAGGCGATCTTGTGGTCGGCGACAACGAACCCTATCATGGGGCTCTCGAGGGCGACACGCTCAACACCCATGGTACCAAGGCCGGGCTGCCGCATGCCCTGATCGAAATCCGCCAGGACCTCATTGCCGCCAAAACAGGTGTGGATGAATGGGTGGAACGGGTGGTGAAGGTGGTCGAACCCATTATGTATGATGACCCGCAGGTCTGCCCGGATGCGGGAAGAGGCTAGACATGAACATCGACGACAAGACGAAGACGGAACTCGAGGCTGCGGCCTTCCGGCGCTTGCTGGAGCATTTGCGCAGCCGGACGGACGTGCAGAACATCGACATGATGAATCTGGCAGGCTTCTGCCGCAACTGCCTGTCGAACTGGTTCGAGGATGCTGCCAAGGCCAAAGGCGTTGCCGTGACGCGCGACGAGGCGCGGACCATGGTCTACGGCATGCCCTACGAGGACTGGAAGGCGAGGCACCAGGGCCAGGCCTCCGACGCTCAGAAGGCCGCCTTCGAAAAATCGCACAAGCACTGAACCCATCAGGACATTTCATCATGGCAGGAACCAAGACGACATTCGCCCACGGGCAGCTGAAATCCATCGTCGAGCGCATCGAACGGCTCGAGGAAGAGAAGAAGACCATCGCCGGCGACATCAAGGAAGTCTATGCCGAGGCCAAAGCCAATGGCTTCGACACCAAGATCCTGCGCAAGGTGATCTCGCTCCGCAAGAAGGAGCCAACCGAGCGCGAGGAAGAGCAATCGATGCTCGACGTCTATATGGCGGCACTGGGCATGATTCCGGAGGAGTCTGAGGAGGCGGCGTGAGCGACCGCCTGACTGCTCCGTGACCTGATTTACCCAACCCTCCCGAAAACAAAAGGCCCGGACGATGTCCGGGCCTTTGTCATTTCTTGGTGAGCTGAGGCGGGATCAGTTCCCGTCGATCATGCCCAGTTTCATCTTCTTGAGCGCAGGAGCGCCCAGCAAGCTGCCTTTGCCTTCGCGGTTGACGACCAGCATGTCGCCCTTTCCGGCGGCAGGGGCTTGGGCCATTTCGGCAACCGCAAGCCTCGGAAGCTGCGGTGCGGTCTCGGCCTGGGCTTCTTCGATGCCGGGGAGAAGGCCAGCGAGAGTCGTCTCGCCGAACTGCTGCGGGGCACCGTCGCGGCGGACGGCCTTCACGGGATCAAAGACTAGCTGCTGCGGCCACCAGAAGAGGTCGTCGCCAGCGGCAGACGCCGTGATGGAACGGATGACCGGCACGTCGGTCGTCTGGCCAGAGCGGAGTTCGTCGGTAAGGCTGCCCTTGGCGGCGGCGTTGGATTCAGGCTCGGCCATCGTCTCGGCGGCCACGACGACTCCAATGGAGCTGCCTTCAACCGGCGAAGGCTTGTTGCGCGCCATCTGGTCGGGCGGCGGCGCGGAGGCCGGCACGATCTTCATGTTGACGGCCGCCATCATGAGAACCTCGATGGGCTTCGGGCGCGGCTTTGGCACCGGGTAGCCCTTCGTGACGCCTTCCGGCGCCTCGGCCACGAGTTCGGGAACTTCGGCGGGCTTCGCCTTGGGCTTCTGCGGCGCGGCAGCGGCGTCCTCGCTCATGCCGGCGAGTTCCTCGTCGTCCTCCGTATAGGCGGTTTCGAGCGGAATCTTCTTCTTGTCCTTGACCTTGGACTTCGCGGCGGCGCTGTTGCCATCCTGCTGGGAGGGGAGGTTTGAGGCGCTCACGTCGGCTGCCGCCAGTTCCACCTCGGGCACGGCCTTCATGCCCTTCTTGTTGATCCGGGCGCCGACCGTCTTCTTGTAGTCGCGCATGATCTTTGCCATCTGCTTCGAGCTGATGCCCGGGCCCCAATGGCGAACGCGGCCCGAGTCGATGTGCAGGAAGCCCGTCGGCCCGCCGCCGGACCGATAATAGCCAACGCCGCCCACCTGGCGCACCAGCGCCGAATTGCGCATCCGCTCGGTCGGCACGTCGGGGAAATAGATGTCGATCGCCTTGCCCAGCATGTGCTGGCTCTTGCGGGCCACGTTGCGGCCCATCTTCTTGAGGAAGGCGTTGGTCTTGGGGCTGCGATAGCCGGAGACGATGTGAACGGGCCGCTTCGAGCCGAGATCGGCGTGCAGTTCCCACATCAGGTCGATGGTCTTGGTGGAAATGGTGATGACTTCATTCCGGCGCCAGTCGCGCAGGATGTAGTTCAGCTTCTTCATCGCGGACGGGATGTATTTCCCGTTCTTCATGTAGGTGATGGTGAGGCTTTCCTTGGTGTGAACCTGGTAAAGCGAAATCGTCCTGGTCTCGCCGCCCGACATGGCGGGCGAACCCCAGTTGACGAAGATGCCCGCTCCGAGCACCGCTGCGAAAGCGGCAGGAGCGATGGCCTTTTTCCAACGCTGGATCAAGGTTTGATGATGCCCAACTTCCCTGCAGTCCAAACTCATACCCCACTCACAAACCGGCTGAATCCGGTTCCCCTGGTGCCCCGCCCAGTTTGCCTTCCCCATCCCGAGGAGTGGCATACACTGGAAACGCGTTTCGAACAAGAATAAGGCCACCATGAGGCGGCATTCAGGAAAGGTAAACGATCATGTTTAACAAGGCTTTAATCCAGATCAATTGACAAAACATCATCTTGGCGTGGAAGTCTCTCCGGTTTCGAGTGCGCTGCACAAAGCCGATTCCGCCACAATGAAGCCGATTCTCAAGCCCTCCGCCGGAACCCTTGCCGGTCTTGTCAGCGTTGGGCGAGAACCACCGAAGAGCGGGCCGTCTCCATGGTCTTGTCACGGCCATAGATGTCGCTGAAGTACTGGATCTTTCCCGTCTCGTCCGGCCAGGCCGTGAAATAGGTGAGATGGACGGGGATCTTTTGCGGCAGCCTGATGTTCTCGGTACCCTTCGTCGCGATGTGCTGGTCGATCTCGGCAGCATCCCAGCCGAGGATCACGGACGCAAATTCGCGCGGGTTCTCCACGCGCACGCAGCCGTGGCTGAAGGCCCGGACCTCGTTGGCGAAGAGTTCGCGGTTGGGCGTGTCGTGCATGTAGATGTTGTGGGTGTTGGGGAAGAGGAACTTGACGTCACCCAGGGCATTCTTCGTGCCTGGCGGCTGCTGGATGCCGTAGGGCACCTTGCTTCCGTAGCTCGACCAGCTCACTGAGCGCGACGGCACGACCTTGCCCTGCGCATTCACCACCTTGAAGCCGATGCGATCAAGATAGCCCGGATCGCGGCGCAGCTTGGGGAGATACTCATTGGCGATGATGGAGGGCGGAACGCCCCAGGACGGATTGAAGACGACCGTCTCCATCTCGTCATGGAACACGGCCGTCTGCGTAAAGGGCTTGCCGATGATGACACTGGTCTTCCAGACTTCCTCGCCCTTGTCCATGACGCGGGCCTCGAAGGCGGGCTGGTTCACGAAGACGTGGCGGGTGCCGAGGGACTTGGGAAGCCAGCGAAGGCGCTCCATGTTGTTCAGCAGCTTCGCGGTGTCGCGGCCGCTCATGTCAGCATTGAGCGCTGCCACGGTCTGGGGGCCAATGGCACCGGTCACCTTGATGCCCGATGCCTTCTGGAACAGGCGGATCTGAACCGTGAGGTCCGCGTCCAGCAGCCATTCATCGTCAGCCGCGTCGAGGGCTTCCGGGTAGCCGAGATCGGCGAGGCGCTGCCGGATGGCGGGCATTCGCTCGTCGGATTGGCCCTTCTTGACGATGGAACCTTCAGGAATGGGATCGGCCAATCCGGTGTTGGTTTCACCCCGGATTTCGGCGAGAGCCTTTTTCATTGCCCCATAGGCTTCATGAGCCGGGTGAAGGCTTCTGAGATATTCAGCCGAGAAGGGCGACCAGGCCAGAACCTTGACGGCCTGTGATGACGGCACCCAGCCTGGCGTAACGTCATTGTAGAGCGACAGCCGGCGGGGGTCGAACTGCCCGCCGGAGGCATCGCGCGCGTATTTCAGGGCCGAAGCCGTCAGATCGATGTCGAGCCGCGCCATGGCGGCCGGATCATAGTCGGGCAGGGGCGCATCGAAGCTTGTCAGGCCGGCGGGCAGATAGCTCTGCGATTCCAGGCCTTCCTCATCGGCGGCGGCAAGAACCTTGAGCACGGCAGCGCCGCGGCTGGACAGCTTGCCGTTCTCGATCCACATGGGCCGGAAATTCTGCTGGCGATATTGCTCGACCAGCGCGTCGCGGGACTCATCGATCACCCGGAACGAGTCGCCGGTGCCAGTCAGCTGGTCATGGATGGCGCCTTGCTGGGCATCCGCCGGGCGCGGCTCCGAGAGCTTCACCCCGTTGACCGGGACGAGCTTTGCCGAAACATAGGGGATGTTCCCCATGCCAAGGCCGGGATCGCCTTCGGGATCACCGTCGTCGTTCGCCACCACGACGTTCGGCGTCTTGCGCTTGTTGGCCTTCTGCCCGTTGACGACGCGCACTGTGGCGCGTGGAATGGACTCGCTTGAATTGCGGTCATCGAGGTTGCGGCCAAACAGGCGGCGCTTCTGCCGGTTCTCCGCCGAACTGCGGGTTCCCGAACTATTGAAAAGATTCTCGAAAAGTGTCGCCTTGCGTTTTTTTGCCGGGGCCTTTGAATCCGCCATTGCCATGCCGGCACCCAGCACCAGTGCCAGCCCTGACATCACGCAAAGCTTCAACGTCCTTTTCATTCAATCCCACCCACGCAGCAGCACTTTCAACCCAAGGTGCCCTAGATAACCCGTGCCGCCCCAGCCGGGAAGTCACTTTAAGTGTCGGTTTGATATTATCCCGCAGCTTCCTCGAGTCCAAGGTCTTTCATCTTGCGGTACAGCGTGGATCTGCCGATGCCCAATTTGCGGGCGACTTCCGACATCTGGCCCTGATAGCGGGTGAGCGCCATGCGGATCATGTCGGCCTCGACCTCCTCGAGCTTGCGGATGTGGCCGCCGTCGGTGACCACGGAAATGCCGTAGGCCACGCCGTCAGACACTGATGGGCCGCCCTGGCGCGGCAGGTTCGAACCGCCGGCGATGGCGGCCGCGCCCTGCGGCAGCTGCGGCTTCGGCGCCAGTTGCGGGGCGGGCGGTATCTTGATCTCATAGCCTTCGACCAGCGAGGCAATTTGCGGAAAATCCTGGATTTCCAGAAGATCGCCCTCGCAGAGCACCATGGCGCGGAACACGGTGTTCTCGAGCTGGCGCACGTTGCCGGGCCAGCCATAGAGCTTCAGGAGTTCCAGCGCCTCTCCGGTGATACCGCGCACCTTGCGGCCTTCCTCGGCTGCAAACCGCGTGATGAAATGATCGACAAGCGCCGGGATGTCTTCCTTGCGGTCGCGGAGCGGCGGAACCATGATGGGGAACACGTTGAGGCGGTAGTAGAGATCCTCGCGGAACTGTCCGGCCTTCACCATTTCGATCATGTTGCGGTTGGTGGCGGAGACCAGCCTGATATTGACCTTCACGGGCTTCCGTGAGCCGACGGGATCGATCTCGCCTTCCTGGATGGCGCGGAGCAGCTTCACCTGCATGTCGAGCGGAAGCTCGGCTACCTCATCGAGGAACAGCGTGCCGCCGTCGGCTTCGAGGAACTTGCCGAGATGCTTCGAGGTGGCACCGGTGAAGGCGCCCTTCTCGTGACCGAACAGGATTGATTCCACGAGATTTTCAGGGATTGCGCCGCAATTGACCGCAACGAAGGGGCGGCCGACGCGTTCGCTCTCGCCCTGAATGGCGCGGGCGATCATTTCCTTGCCGACCCCCGATTCGCCTTCGATCAGGATCGGGATGTTGGATTGTGCGCCGCGGCGGCCCAGCCGAAGCACGTTGGCCATGGCGGGCGAGGAGGCAATGAGGTCGCCGAAGGTGAGCGCGCCGCCCACCTTCTTGTTCAGGCGCTTCACTTCCTCGGTGAGGGCATTCACCTTGAGCAGGTTCTGGATCGAGATCTTGAGGCGTTCGGGCGAAATCGGTTTCACCACGAAATCGTCGGCACCGGCGCGCATGGCCTTGATGACGGTTTCGATCGAGCCTTGCGCCGTCTGGACGATGACCGGCAGGTCGCCACGGATGGCCTGCAGGCGGTCAAGGAATTCAAGTCCATCCATGCCGGGCATCACGAGATCGAGGATGATAAGTTCGATGGTTCCGCCGGAGTGGCTTTTCAGCACGTCAAGGCCGCGCTGGCCGCCATC
This sequence comes from Aestuariivirga sp., assembly GCF_041738905.1. Lineage (GTDB taxonomy): Bacteria > Pseudomonadota > Alphaproteobacteria > Rhizobiales > Aestuariivirgaceae > Aestuariivirga. The sequence continues at coordinate 8,287 of NZ_JBGSOZ010000060.1, read as the reverse complement.
GACGGGAACAGGGTCGCAACCGAAACGCTTCACCAGTTCCTCGAGAATCCGCCGTTGGGCTGGATCGTCTTCGACAATTAGGACTCGGACCGCCATGCGCTTACGAACTTCTTTCCAGATCAGAATTGCGATCCAGCCCCCGCGACCCCTGCAACCCCCCGCTGCCGACTGGTGCCGCTGCCGAACCTTGTGGGGGCAATCTGACAGTCAAGGGTAAAGGCGCTCTTAATGAGGTAGCGCGTTTGGGGACATGACACGAAATTGACGTGTGTCATTCCGGACGCCTGCCGCTGTGCTATCGGCAATGCGGAAAGGACCTTGTCTTGAATTCGCTCCGCATCTTCCTGTTCGCCGTCGCCGCCATCGGTCTTGCCGGGGGATTTGCTGTGCCGCTTGCCGGATGGGGGGATTGGCAGGGCCTGATCTGGGGCGCTACAGGCGGGCTGCTTCTCGCCTTCCTGTTGTGGGAGATCGTCACATCTCTCCTGGAAGGCGAAATCGGACTCGACATCGTGGCGGGTCTTTCGATGTCGGCGGCGCTGTTCTTCAGGGAAACACTCGCGGCCGCCGTCGTCGGCCTGATGTATGCGGGCGGGCAATTGCTGGAAGACTTTGCCGCCAACCGCGCCCGCGCCGACATGCGGGCATTGCTGGCGCGTGTGCCGAAGACGGCGCTGCGCTATGACGACGGGCATCTGGCTGAAGTCGCGATCGATGCAATCGTGGCGGGAGACCGCCTGCTTGTACGGCAGGGCGATATCGTTCCGGTGGATGGAACAGTGCAATCGGGCAAGGCGCTGCTCGACCTCGCCGCGCTGACGGGCGAATCGGTTCCGGTGCTGAAGGCTGAACACGAGCCCGTGCCGAGCGGCGCCCGCTCCCTCGACACGGCCTTCGACATGGTGGCGGTGAGGCCGGCGTCCGAGAGTACATATGCCGGGATCGTGCGTCTCGTGCAGGCGGCGCAGAGCGCCAAGGCCCCCATGGCGCGGCTGGCCGACCGCTTCGCGATCTGGTTCCTTGCGGTGACGGTCATTCTGGCGGGAGGCACCTATCTCGTCACAGGCGATCATATCCGCATGCTGGCTGTGCTGGTGTCGGCAACGCCCTGTCCGCTCATTCTGGCCGTTCCGGTGGCGATCATCTCCGGCATGGGAAAGGCCGCGCGGCGCGGCGTGCTGATGAAGGGCGGGCCGGTGCTCGAAACCATGGCGCGGGCTTCGAGCCTGGTCATCGACAAGACCGGCACGCTCACGCGCGGCAAGGCCGAACTTTCCGATATCGTAACTGCCGGAAAGTGGGAGGCCGACAACGTTCTCCGGCTGGCCGCCTCGCTCGAACAGGCATCCGCCCATGTCATCGCCGGCTCCGTGGTGGAGGCCGCGCGTGGCCGGCGTCTGGCGCTCAGCTTCCCGAGCGACGTTCGCGAGACAGCGGGCGAGGGGCTCACCGGCCATGTCGAAGGCCACAAGGTGGTGGTGGGTGGTCATGACTTCGTCGCCCGGCAATTGAAGCGCAAGTCCATGCACAAGCCCGACTTGCCGCCGGGCACGGTTCTCGTGGCGGTAGCCGTTTCTGGCCATCTTGCGGGTCATCTGGTTCTCGCCGATGCCATCCGCGCGGAAACGCCCCATGCGCTCGACAGGCTGCGGAAGGCAGGCATCAAGCGCATCGTGCTGGCATCCGGCGATACCCAGGCCATTGTCGACCGCGTCGGGGAGGGGCTCGGTCTTGACGTGTTGCGGGGCGACCTGACGCCGACCATGAAGGTCGACATCGTTCTGGCCGAGCGCGCGGGCGGCGTGGTTCTCATGGTCGGCGACGGCGTCAACGATGCGCCCGCCCTTGCGGCAGCGGATGTGGGGATTTCCATGGGCGCCACGGGCTCGGCGGCGGCGACCGAGTCGGCTGATGCCGTATTGCTGGTCGATGACCTGACCCGTTTGGCAGAGGGCGTGGAGACCGCAAGGCGCGCGCGCGCCATCGCGCTGCAAAGCGTCTATGCCGGGCTCGGCATGTCGTTTGCGGCCATGGTCGCGGCCTCGCTGGGCTATCTCCCGGTGGTGCAGGGCGCGCTGCTGCAGGAGGTGATCGATACGGTGGTGATCCTCAACGCGCTCCGGGCGCTGCGCTGAAGTTCCCTCGAGCCTGAGATGAAATCCCCGTTACCCTCCCGCCGTCGGGTTGCCGAAGCGGGCGGCATGGGCCATATCAGGCCCGGGCTTCTTCAAGGATGACATGATGACCGCTGCCGCCGCCGCTCTCGGAAACCTGCCGGAATGGAACCTCGCCGATCTCTATGCTTCGCCCGAGGCGGCGGAATTTGCCGCCGACATGAAGAAGGGCGAGGAACTTTCCAAGACTTTCGCGGACACGTACCGCGGCAAGCTGGCGGCGCTATCGGGTGCGGAACTGGCGCAGGCGCTGAAGGACTATGAAGCGATCTCCGACCTTCTGGGCCGCACCGGCTCCTATGCGCAGCTCTATTATGTAGGCGACACGACGGATGCCAAGCGCGGCCAGTTCTATGGCAATACCTCCGCCAAGCTGACGGAAATCTCCACGCTGCTCTTGTTCTTCGAACTCGAATTGAACCGCATTGATGACGCGGTGCTTGAAAAAGCGATGGAGGTGCCGGGGCTGGCTCATTATCGTCCGTGGATCGAGAACCTCCGGATGGAGAAGCCCTATCAGCTTGACGACAAGCTGGAGGAACTCTTCCTCGAAAAGTCGCAGACCTCCGCTTCCGCCTTCAACCGCCTGTTCGACGAGACGATGGCGGGGCTCCGCTTCGAGGTCGATGGGGAGATGCTGTCGCTGGAACCCACGCTGAACCTGATGCAGAACCCGGATGAGGCCAAGCGCAAGGCGGGTGCGGAGGCGCTGGCCAAGACCTTCGGTGCCAACATCAAGCTGTTCACGCTGATTACCAACACGCTCGCCAAGGACAAGGATATTTCCGACAAGTGGCGTGGCTTCAAGGACATCGCGGATGCCCGCCATCTTTCGAACCGCGTGGAGCCCGAAGTGGTGGCAGCACTCGTGGAGGCGGCGCGCGCGGCCTACCCCAAGCTCTCGCATCGCTACTACAAGATGAAGGCGAAGTGGCTGGGCAAGGACCACCTGATGCACTGGGACCGCAACGCACCGCTGCCCGCAGAGGACACGCGCGAGGTTCCGTGGCCGGAAGCGAAGGACATGGTATTGTCTGCCTACGGAGCATTTTCGCCCGAGATGGCCTCGATCGCCCAGACCTTCTTCGACAAGAACTGGATCGATGCGCCGTCGCGGCCCGGCAAGGCGCCGGGCGCCTTCGCGCACCCGACAGTACCTTCAGCCCATCCTTACGTGCTGCTGAATTACCTGGGCAAGACTCGCGACGTGATGACCCTTGCACACGAGCTGGGCCATGGCGTGCATCAGGTGCTTGCGGCAAAGCAAGGCCCGTTAATGGCTTCGACGCCGCTGACACTGGCCGAAACGGCGAGCGTGTTCGGCGAGATGCTGACCTTCCAGGCCCTGCTGAAGAAGACAACGGACCCCAAGAAGCGGAAGATCCTGCTCGCCTCCAAGGTCGAGGATATGATCAACACCGTCGTCCGCCAGATCGCCTTCTATACGTTCGAGCGCAAGGTGCACACCGCCCGGAAGGAGGGTGAACTCACCCCCGACCAGATCAACGAAATCTGGATGAGCGTGCAGAACGAAAGCCTTGGCGACGGCATCAGGTTCGGCGAGGGCTACGAGACCTACTGGACCTACATCCCGCACTTCATCCATTCGCCGTTCTACGTCTATGCCTATGCCTTTGGAGATTGCCTGGTGAACTCGCTCTATGCGCGCTACCGCGAGAGCGAGCAGGGCTTCCAGGAAAAGTATTTCGAGATGCTGAAAGCGGGCGGCACCAAGCATCATTCCGAATTGCTGAAGCCCTTCGGCCTCGATGCGACGGACCCGAAGTTCTGGGATAAGGGGCTCTCAGTCATTTCCGGCATGATCGACGAGCTGGAGACGATGTGACAATAGCTATCCGGCGGCCGGGGCCGGATGAGGCTCCAGCCTTTGCGGCGTTGCATGTGGCCTGCTGGAAGGAAGCCTATCGCGGCATCGTTCCGGACAAGATTCTCGCGTCGGCGGGGCCTGATGGCTGGCTTTCGGTCTGGCAGGGTGCGCTGGCCGATTCCGCGCGGATCGTCTTGGGTGCCTGTGACGGCGGCGAACCGGTTGGCTTCATCCTGGCGGGGCCGCCGCTGGACCCACTGACCGAAGGCATCGATGGTCAGATCTATGCGCTTTACATCAGGTCAAACCATCAGCGGCGCGGGATCGGCCGCCGCCTGATGGGGACTGCTGCTCGGGCGTGGCTGGGCCGGGGTGGCATCGCTCTTACCCTGGGCGTTCTGGAAGGCAATTCTCCAGCGCGAAATTTTTACGAGGCGCTGGGCGGACGCCAGGTGACGACCGCTGCCTATGACTGGGAGGGTTACCCCCTGAGTGATGCGATCTATGTCTTTGAGGACCTCGCCGGACTGGCGGACCGCGCTTAGCCAGATCGATTGCGCGACCTGGCCTTTCGTCATGGGACTGATCGCCGCGCGGAAATCCTCTCCGCTTGCGATAGGGAAGCGGACTGGCTACAAGCTTTTGCAAACGTATTTCAGGGCGAGGGGAATCATGGCCGATCACGGGTCTTCCGGCAGCAACACGCATGGCATCGAGGCGCATCGCGCCACCTATGAGGCCTTTCTCAAGGGGTCGGTGGCGCTCACGCTGCTTTGCCTCTACATCCTCGTGGCGCTGGTGGCTTTCCGTTTCGTGAACAATTTCAACGTGCTTCTGGGCTTTGCCGGCATCATCATCGGCTCCATCGCGCTGCTCATCGACGTGCGTGCCGGAAACAAGTGGTATCTTTCCGTCGGCTGGCTGGTGATCTTCGGCCTGATGACTGCCGTATCGGTAGCTTAGCCAACAGGGGCATACATGAAAATCGCGATCCCCACGGAAACGCAGACTGGGGAGAGTCGCGTTGCGGCCAGCCCCGACACGGTCAAGGCATACGTCAAGAAGGGTGCGGAGGTCTGGGTTCAGGCCGGGGCCGGAAGCGGCGCCAGCATCACTGACGCGGCCTATGAAACGGCGGGCGCCAAAATCGGAGAAGATGTGGCACGGGATGCCGACATCGTCCTCGGCGTGCGCCGCCCCTCACAGGACATTCTCAATGCAATGAAGCCGGGCGCAATTCTCGCGGCTGGGCTTGAGCCTTATGGTGACCGCGCCGGGCTCGAGGCCATCGCCCGCGCTGGCGTCACCGCCTTCTCCATGGAACTGATGCCGCGCATCACGCGCGCGCAGTCGATGGACATCCTGTCGTCGCAGGCGAACCTCGCGGGCTACAAGGCGGTGATCGACGCGGCCTATCACTTCACCCGCGCCTTCCCGATGATGATGACGGCGGCAGGCACCGTGCCCGCGGCCAAGGTCTTCATCATGGGCGTGGGCGTGGCGGGTCTCCAGGCCATCGCCACGGCAAGGCGCCTTGGCGCCATCGTCTCTGCCACCGACGTCCGCAAGGCGACGGAAGAGCAGGTGAAAAGCCTCGGCGCCAAGTTCGTCTTTGCCGACATCGCGGATGCCGCGACATCGGGCGGCTATGCCAAGGAACTCTCGGCTGAAGACAAGGCCAAGCAGGCGGCGCTGGTGGCCGAGCATGTGAAGGCGCAGGACGTGGTCATCACCACAGCCCTCATTCCGGGCCGCCCGGCGCCTGTTCTCATCACGCAAGAGATGGTGGAGAGCATGAAGCCCGGCTCGATCATCATCGATCTCGCGGTGGAGCGTGGCGGCAATTGCCCGCTGTCGAAGCCCGACGAGATCGTAGAGCACAAGGGTGTCAGGATCGTCGGCACGGTGAACCTCGCGGGTAAGCTCGCCGGCAACGCCTCGCCGCTGTTCTCGAAGAACCTCCTGAATTTCATCGACCTGATGATACAAAAGGACGGCAGCCTCAAGATCGATGATGCCGATGAGTGCATCAAGGGAACGATGATCGCCAGGGGTGGCGAGCTCGTGCACCCCATGTTCCAGGTTTCGAAGTGATGGGAGCGATGTGATGGAAGCGATTTCGCATGCGGTTGACCCCTTCGTCTCGCTGTTCGGCATCTTCGTGCTGGCGGTGTTCGTAGGCTATTACGTGGTCTGGAACGTGACGCCGGCGCTGCACACGCCGCTGATGTCGGTCACCAACGCCATCTCCTCCGTCATCGTGGTCGGCGCCTTGCTGGCCGTGGGTGTGGGGGCGCTGGCGTCGGGTTCCATAACCGCCATGATCTTCGGCTTCCTCGCGCTGATCCTAGCGAGCGTCAATATCTTCGGTGGCTTCATGGTCACCAGCCGCATGCTCGCCATGTACAAGAAGAAGGACAAGTAGGCACGATGTCGGCCAATCTCGCAGCCCTTCTTTATCTCGTCTCCGGCGCTCTCTTCATCATGGCGCTGAGGGGCCTGTCCTCTCCCGCCACATCGCGCCAGGGCAACATCTACGGTATGGTCGGCATGACCATCGCCATGGTCACGACGCTCGCCACCATGCACCTCACGGCCTCGGTCATTGGCCTCGTGCTGCTTGGCATCGCCATCGGCGGCGGCATTGGCGCCTATGCCGCGAAGAAGATCGCCATGACGGCGATGCCGCAGCTGGTCGCGGCCTTCCATTCGCTTGTGGGCCTTGCAGCCGTGTTCGTGGCGGCGGCGGCCTTCTATGCGCCGGACGCCTTCGGCATCGTGGCCGACGGCGCCATCATGCCGTTATCGCGGATCGAGATGTCACTGGGCGCTGCCATCGGCGCTTTGACCTTCACCGGCTCCGTCATCGCCTTCCTCAAGCTCGATGGCCGCATGTCGGGCGCGCCCATCATGCTGCCCGGCCGCCATGTCATCAACATCGCGTTGGGCGTGGCGCTCGTCGCGTGCATGGCGTTGTTCTACGGCAACCCGATGTGGCTGTGGTTCTGGTTGATCATCTTCATCAGCCTGGCGCTGGGCTTCCTGCTGATCATTCCCATCGGCGGCGCCGACATGCCGGTCGTCGTCTCGATGCTCAACTCCTACTCGGGGTGGGCCGCGGCGGGCATCGGCTTTACGCTGCACAATACGGCGCTCATCATCACGGGCGCGCTGGTCGGTTCTTCGGGCGCCATCCTGTCCTACATCATGTGCAAGGCCATGAACCGCTCCTTCTTCTCGGTCATCCTCGGCGGCTTCGGCGGCGAGAGTGCCGGTCCTGCGGTCAAGGGCGAGGCAAAGCCGGTGAAGCAGGGCTCGGCGGATGATGCAGCCTTCATCATGAAGAACGCGGCTTCCGTCATCATCGTGCCGGGCTACGGCATGGCGGTGGCGCAGGCCCAGCACGCGCTCCGCGAGATGGCCGACCAGCTCAAGAAGGAGGGCGTGTCCGTGAAATACGCCATCCATCCCGTGGCGGGCCGCATGCCGGGCCACATGAACGTTCTGCTGGCCGAAGCCAACGTGCCCTATGACGAGGTTTTCGAGCTTGAGGATATCAACTCCGACTTCGGGCAGGCAGACGTCGCCTTCGTCATCGGCGCCAACGATGTCACCAATCCTTCAGCCAAGGACGATCCGACCTCGCCCATCTACGGCATGCCGGTGCTGGAGGTGTGGAAGGCCAAGACGGTGATGTTCATCAAGCGCGGCATGTCGTCGGGCTATGCCGGCGTCGACAATCCGCTGTTCTGGCGTGACAACACCATGATGCTGTTCGGCGATGCCAAGAAGATGACGGAAGAGATCAACAAGGGCATGTAATAGGGCGTAAAGTCCCTTCGGCCTCTTGAATCAGTCTGATCCGGCGGGCCAGCGCGGCAATGCGCTGGCCCTTTTCATTGCTGGGGCAGGGGAGTTCCCCATCTCGAATGTCCCGCCAGATGCAGAACCCAAGACCTTCTGCACCGATTCCCGACCTCCTGTGCAGATGTGGGCGGCGTGGGAGCCGGCAAGGTGGCGTTGCTGCTCTCCGGGATCAGGTCCGCTGCCTCCCCTCAATGCCCATGCACGGTAATTCCGGATCAATTTCCATATGTGATTTCAATAGCTTGTAAGAAATTCAATTTTTTCATTCACATCGTGATTGACACCTTCTCTGTGGTTCTCGTATAAGCGCGATCACTGAGGGACGCGGTGCTTCTGGCGCCGGTGTTCTTGCGGAATTAAGCGACGAGCTGGCGAGGAGAGGCCGGTGTGACCTGAGAGGGTGGCCCGGTGTGATTTT
>NZ_JBGSOZ010000026.1:0-55654 GCF_041738905.1 Aestuariivirga sp. | reverse complement strand
TGGGCGAGGCCATGTACAAGGCGCAGTCGGGCGGTGCCGATCTCCGTTACAACATGGAAATCAGCCTGACCGATGCCTATGCCGGCAAGTCAGCACAGATTCGCGTTCCGTCCTCCGTCCAGTGCGACACCTGCAACGGGTCTGGCGCCAAGCCGGGCTCCAGTCCGAAGACCTGCGGCACCTGCGGTGGCCAGGGCGCTGTCCGCTCGCAATCGGGCTTCTTCACGGTCGAGCGGACTTGCCCGACCTGCCAGGGCCGGGGCCAGGTCATTTCCGACCCCTGCGGCTCCTGCGGCGGCCAGGGCCGAGTCACCAAGGAGCGCACGCTCTCGGTCAATATCCCGGCGGGCGTCGAGGACGGCACCCGCATCCGGCTGGCGAACGAAGGCGAAGCGGGCCTGCGTGGTGGACCTTCCGGCGATCTCTATATCTTCCTGTCGGTCAGGCCGCATGAGTTCTTCCAGCGTGACGGGGCTGATCTCTTCTGCAAGGTGCCCGTCTCGATGACGGTGGCCTCCATGGGCGGCGAGATCGAGGTGCCGACGATCGACGGCAAGAAGGCCCGCGTCTCGGTTCCAGAAGGAACGCAAACAGGCAAGCAGTTCCGCCTCAAGGGCAAGGGAATGCCGGTGCTGCGCTCATCGCAGTCTGGCGACATGTATATCCAGGTCGCGGTTGAAACGCCGGTCAACCTCACGAGGCGCCAGCGCGAGCTTCTGAAGGAATTCGAAAAGGAAGCCCGCAACAACTCGCCTGAGTCGGAAGGCTTCTTCGCCAAGGCGAAGGCCTTCTGGGACGGGTTCGGCGGTTAGTCGACCGATTCGCCGGGATAGACGCCCCAGAGCTGGGTCTGTTCCACGTAGCCGTCATAGCCGCCGGTTGTGACCTCGCACCAGTCGCCCGAGCAGGACGAGACTTCGCCGACGACGCCGGCGCCGACCTTGGCCAGCATGCCGCCCGCCGTGTTGGGCGAATCATAGAGCGGGACGGTCTGGCCCTGTTTCCAGGGCGCCACCACGGCCGTTCGCTTGCCCGAAAGCATGTTCTGGAGAATCCAGCCTTCCTCGCCGTCCGAATCGCGGACCCGGCGCCAGTTCTCGAACTCGGCGACAATCTCGACAGGCAGGCCCTTGCGCTGGAAGACCCATGCCACCGGATGGTCGCTGGAGGGCCCTCGCCGCACGTTCACCTTCTCGGCTTTGAGCGAAACGAAGCGCGGAATGGGCAGGCCAGACGGGCCGACAGAGCGGGGTGCCGCAGAATCGATCGAGGCCGTGATGTCGCCTGGTGCCACGCTCGCCAGCGAATCGCTGCGCTTGCCGAACACCGACCAGCCAACCGCTGCGGCGACGCCTATGCAGGCAACCCCCATGATGATGGTGCCGATTCGACGCCGCGCGCCAAGGCTTCCCGCCATGTTTCCCCTATCCCTCAAGACCATGCACCGCCCGCCCCGCAGCGCCTGAGTCTCTTGCTAGACACAAAGCCAGTTTACACCACGGCCCGGCCCGTGCAAACGGGAGAGCTGACATGGAGCAATGACAGGATTGGCCCCTGAGGGTTAAGAATGTCTTGATTGACAGGACCGGAACCAGGATTTCCCCGCATGAGCAAGCGCAAGCCCCTCGTCGTCGTCACCCGCAAGCTGCCCGACGTCGTCGAAACGCGGATGATGGAGCTGTTCCAGACCCGTCTCAACGCCAGTGACGAGCCCATGGGCAAGGCTGAACTTGTGGAAGCCGTGAAGACGGCGGAAGTGCTGGTGCCCACCGTCACCGATCGCATCGACAAGGCGGTGCTGATGCAGGCGGGCGAGCAATTGAAGCTCATCGCCAATTTCGGCAACGGCGTCGATAACATCGATGTGGAGACGGCCCTGTCGCGCGGCATCACGGTGACCAACACGCCGGGCGTCCTCACCGAGGATACGGCGGATTTCACCATGGCGCTCATCATGGCGGTGTCGCGCCGCATCATCGAGGGCGCGAAGGTGATCGGCGCAGATAACAGCTGGGAAGGCTGGTCGCCCACCTGGATGCTCGGCCACCGCATCGGCGGCAAGAGGCTGGGCATCATCGGCATGGGCCGCATCGGCACCGCGCTGGCGCGGCGCGCCAAGGCCTTCGGATTGCAGATCCACTATTACAACCGCAAGCCTGTTCATCCGAAAGTTGAAGAGGAGCTTGAGGCGACTTATTGGGAGAGCCTCGACCAGATGCTGGCGCGCATGGACATCGTGTCGGTCAACTGCCCGCACACGCCCGCCACCTATCACCTGCTGTCGGCGCGCCGCCTCAAGCTGATGAAGAAGGAAGCGATTATCGTCAACACCGCGCGCGGCGAGGTGATTGACGAGAACGCGCTGGCCCGCATGCTGGAAGCCAATGAGCTTGGTGGTGCTGGTCTCGACGTGTTCGAGCATGAGCCCGCCGTGAACCCGCGCCTGCTGAAAGCCAAGAAGGCAGTCCTGCTGCCGCACATGGGCTCCGCCACCATCGAAGGCCGCATCGACATGGGCGAGAAGGTGATCATCAACATCAAGACCTGGGTCGACGGCCACAACCCGCCGGACCGCGTGCTGCCGAGCATGTTGTAAGCGGCGGCATCAGTAGGGGCAGAGGCTCGCCACGAGACGTGTGAATGGATCGATGCCGAATTCCTTTTCAAGACTGCTGCCGTTTTCGGCCAGCCAGGCGTCCTGCGCGGCGAAGGCCTGTTCTTCCTGTTCCTGCACGCAGCCGTAGCGCTTGCCATTTTCTTGCTGAAGGTGATGCACCATCTCATGGACGATAACCGAAAAGGCAGCTGTCTTGGTGCCTTGCCAATTTTTTGAAAGAAGTATCGTGCGGCTTGCAGGGTCGTAGAGGGCAATGATGTCGGCTCCCATTTGAACAGGGCTGCCGCCATATCGGATCGCGGCCAATTCAGCTGGGCTGCGAAGCTCAAGGCGCGGGAGTGAAGTCGTTGCGCGCAGGCCAGACTGCACTGCGGTCCATTCGGCGATTTTCTGCAGTTCGGATGATTGCTGCAATACCACCGCGCGCAGATCGATACAGCAATCTGCTTCCTGAAAATGCACCATGAGCATCGGTGCGAAAATGGCGGCGCATAGATTCACACGGTTCAACATGCTGGTGAACTCGCGAGTGATGTCTGGTTTCAAACCGGCTTCAGTCTGCCGCCGTAAAACTCACGCAGACACTCATAAAAAATACTTACCCCGCCGCCCGATGTAAACACATTCACACGTGCATTTGCCATCGTAGCTGCACTTTTGGTTCAGGCGATCTGCTTCGCTGGCGCGCTGCGCTTCCTCGCATAGGCCCTGACGGCCTCCCCAAACGCCGAAAACAGTTTCATCGAATCCGGATTGTGGAGCGCCTTGAATTCCGGGTGCCACTGGGTGCCGAAGGCGAAGGTCTTGGCGTCGCGCACCGAGACGGCTTCGATGATGCCGTCTGGCGCTGTCGCTTCGACAGCGAGGCCGGGGGCGAGGCGCTTGATGCCCTGCCGGTGTATCGAGTTCACCATGGTCTCGCGCTTGCCGAGCATCTTCTCCAGCATGCCGCCCGGACGGATGTTGATGGCGTGGGACGGCGCATAGCGCACGTCGACATCGTCATGCACGGGGGCGCGATGGTCGAGGCGGCCTTCGATGTCCTGCAACTCGGTTTCGAGCGTGCCGCCCATGACGACGTTCAATTCCTGAAAGCCCCGGCAGATGCAGAACAGCGGCATGCCCCTTGCGATGACGCGCTCGATGAGTTTCAGCGTGGTGGCATCGCGGGCATGGTCATAAGGCTCGTAGGCGGCGGACGGCGTTTCGCCATAGTGCGGCGGATGAACGTTCGAGACGGCACCCGTCACCAGGATGCCGTCGAAATGGTCGAGCAGCGCGTCGATCTCCAACGCGTCGATCATCGAGGGGATCATCACCGGCGTGCAGAGTGCTGCTTCCGCCACCGCGCGCACATACTTGTCGCCGATCGAGTGGTAGAGAAAGCCGTGGCTCTCGTAGGTGTCAGCCGGCAGGCCGACGAGGGGCAGGTAGGACATTTCCAAGCCTTGTGAACACGCTGATTTGGCGTCTAGATAGCCCCAGCACAGGGGTAAAGTCCAACCGATGAACCAAGTCTTGGCCGCACAACGGCTTTTCGACCTCACCGGCGAAGTTGCGCTGGTCACCGGCGCATCCTCGGGGCTGGGCGCACGCTTCGCGGAGGTGCTGGCGGCGCAAGGGGCGAAGGTGATTGCGGCTGCGCGCCGCACCGAACGTCTCGCTGAACTCGCCGCCGCTCATCCGAACATTCATCCGCTTTCGCTCGATGTGACGCGCTTCGAACAACTGCCTGCGAAGCTGGAAGAAGCCGAAGCGCTGGCGGGACCTTTGACGCTGCTCATCAACAATGCCGGCATCGCCGGGGGCCTCCGCATCGTGGATACGCCGGAGGACGAATGGGCGGCGATCCAGAAGACCAACGTCGATTCCGTGTGGCATCTTTCGCAAGCCTTTGCGAAAATGCTGATGGCGCGTAAGGGCTCCGGTGCCATCATCAACATCGCCTCGCTGGTCGCTACGAAAGTCGGCGTGTCGTCCGCCAGCTATGCGGTGAGCAAGGCGGCCGTGCTGCACATGACGAAAGCGCAGGCGCTGGAATGGGCGCGCCACGGAATTCGGGTCAATGCGATCTGTCCCGGTTATATCCACAGCGAGATGACGGACGACTACCTTGCCAGTCCGGCCGGCCAGGACCTGATCCGGAAGATTCCACAGCGCCGCGCGGGCGAGGCTGCCGATCTCGACGGCACGCTGCTCTTGCTTGCCTCGCCGCGCGCGTCCGGTTTCATGACGGGCGCTTCGATCCTGGTCGATGGCGGCCATGCCCTTGCCTGAGGAGTGACTGATGGACTTTTCTCTTTCGCCTGAGATCGACGCGCTGCGGCTAAAGGTCCGTGCTTTCGTCGCAGAGAACGTGATTCCGCTCGAGGCGGACCGCGCGAACTACGACGCGCATGAGAACATCAAGCTCGATGTGCTGGCTCCCTTGCGCGAGAAGGCAAAGGCGGAGGGACTCTGGGCGCCGCAAATGCCGAAGGCGCGCGGCGGGCTTGGGCTGCCGATGGTGGGCTGGGCTGCCTTCTATGAGGAGGCCAACCGCTCGATCTTCGGGCCGCTCTGCTTCAACTGTTGCGCGCCGGATGATGGCAACATGAGCGTGCTCAACAAGGTGCTGAAGACCGAGGAGCAGAAGGACAAGTGGCTGCAACCGATCATCGACGGCAAGATCAGGTCGTCCTTCGTGATGACCGAGCCGCATCCGGGGTCAGGTTCCGACCCCGGCGGCATGATGCTGACACGAGCCGAGAAACGCGGCGGCAAATACGTCGTACACGGACGAAAATGGTTCATCTCGGGTGCCGATGGCGCCACGCATTACATTCTCGTCGCGCGGACTTCGGATGACCCGCGCAATGGCTTGTCGGCGTTTCTCTATCACAAGGACCAGCCCGGCTGGCGCATCGTGCGGCGCGTTGAAACGATGGGGCCGGAAGAATTGGGCGGCACCTGCGAGGTCGAGTTCGACGGGCTTGAAATTCCGGAAGAGAACCGCCTGATGGAGGAGGGTGACGGGCTTCGCCTCACGCAGATCAGGCTGGGGCCGGCGCGGCTCACCCATTGCATGCGCTGGCTGGGGCTGTCCAAGCGCTGCCTCGAGATCGCGCAGACTTACGTGAAGGAGCGCAAGGCCTTCGGCACCACGCTGGCACAGCACGAGAGCGTGCAGATCATGCTGGGAGAGGTGGCCGCCGAGATCGAGAAGGGACGGCTTCTCACCATGCATGCGGCGTGGAAGCTCGATGAGGGCGGAAAAGCGCAGAAGGAAGTGTCGATGGCGAAAATTCATGTGGCCGACACTTTGAACCGCGCGGCGGATGTAGGCGTGCAGCTGTGCGGCGCCAAGGGCTATTCGAAGGATACAGTGCTCGAATGGATCTACCGCTATGCCCGCTGCGCCAAGCTGGTGGACGGGGCATCGGAGGTCCACAAGATGGTGCTGGCCCGCAGCCTCGCCAAGGAAGGCAACGACTTCTGGAGTTGGGGCTAGAGCAGCAGCCGCCACGCCGCGCCAAGCGCTGCGCAGAGAAGCAGCGTTCGGATGATGCCGAGGTGGAACTTCAGCAGGGCGAGCGCGGCGATCAGGCTCAAGCCCAGCGCGAACCAGTCGAGGTTGACCCAGTCCGGTATCCACGGCCGGAACCAGCCGGCATCAAGCCGCTCCACTTTGCCGAACAGCACATGCAGGCCAAACCAGACCGAGAGGTTGAGGATGACGCCGACGACGGCCGCGGTGATGGCGGCAAGCGCGCCCGACAGCCGCGGGCGCTTGCCGATTGCTTCGATGTAGGGCGCCCCGGCAAAGATCCACAGGAAGCAGGGGGCAAAGGTCATCCAGAGTGTCACCACCGCGCCCGCGATGCCGCCCCAGGTGGACCCCATCTCGCGGAGGCCTGCGAAATAGCCGACGAATTGTGTGACGAGGATCAGGGGGCCGGGTGTCGTTTCGGCCAAGGCCAGTCCATCGATCATCTCCGGTGCCGAGAGCCAGCCCTGTTGTTCAACAGCGGCCTGCGCCATGTAGGTAAGGACCGCATAGGCGCCGCCGAAGGTGACGACGGCGAGCTTCGAGAAGAAGACGCCGATCTCGGTCAGGACATGATGCGGGCCGAGAAACATGGCAAGAGCGGCGAGCGGCACCTGCCAGATGGCAGCCCAGAGAGCCGCTGTCCGGCTGATGTCGCCAAGCGAGGGGAGCTTGCCCGCATGCTCTTCCCTCACCCCGCTGCTGCGCCAGAAGCCGAAGACGGCAGCTGCGATGATGACAATGGGGAATGGCACCGCGAAGGCATAGAGCGCGAGGAAGGCGAGGCCTGCGATGATCCAGTCGGACGTGCCCTTCAGGGCGCGTTTTGCTACCCGGAGCAACGCCTCGATGACAATGGCCAGCACGGCGGCCTTGATGCCGTAGAAGACCGCGTCGACCACGGGCAGCTTGCCGAAGCTGGCATAGAGCATGGTGAGCGCCAGCACGACGAAGGCACCCGGCAGCACGAAAAGCAGTCCCGCGGCCAAGCCACCCTTGACGCCATGCAGCTTCCAGCCCGCATAGGTCGCAAGCTGCATCGCCTCCGGCCCCGGCAGCAGCATGCAGAAATTGAGGGCCGAGAGATATTCCTTCTCGCTCAGCCATTGCCGCTCTTCCACGATTTCGCGGTGCATGAGCGCGATCTGGCCGGCCGGCCCGCCAAAAGACAGGCAGCCGATCCGCGCCCAGACCCTGACGGCATCCGGGAATGTGACCCCTGCAGGGGAAGCGTTTTGATTGTTCATGCGTTTCAGTATAGTTGCGCCCATGTCCAAGTCCACGCACAGCCTCGCAGACCTTTATGACCTTTCGATCAAGCGCCTGTTCCTGACGGGCCCGCAGGCGATCCTGCGCATGGTGCTGATGCAGTCCGAGCGCGACCGGCAGGCGGGTCTTGATACGGCGGGCTATATCTCGGGCTATCGCGGTTCGCCTGTCGGCACCGTCGACAACCAGTTCCAGTCGGCTCGAAAGGTGCTCGAGCCACGCAACATCCGGTTTCAGGCTGGCCTCAACGAGGATCTTGCAGCGACCGCCATCTGGGGCACGCAGCAGGCCGAGATGCGGGGCGAGGGCAAACACGATGGCGTGTTCGGCATCTGGTATGGCAAGGGCCCCGGCGTCGACCGCACCGGGGACGTCTTCCGCCATGCCAACATGGCTGGGACGTCGCCTCATGGCGGCGTGCTCGCCATTGCGGGTGACGATCACTCGGGCGAATCATCGACCGTCGTTCATGCCAGCGACATCGCGCTGACCGATGCGATGATTCCGGTACTCGCACCAGCGGGCGTACAGGAGATCATCGACTACGGGCTCCTCGGCCTCGCCCTGTCGCGCTATGCGAGCGTGTGGGTGGGCCTCAAGTGCGTGCATGACACGGTCGAGTCATCCGCCGTGGTGGAAGCAGGCCTCGACCGCGTGACGCCGGTCATCCCGAAGGATTTCGTGATGCCGCCGGACGGACTGTCGATCCGGCCCAGCGACGACCGTATCGTTCAGGAAGAACGCCTGCACATGCAGAAGATTCCGGCGGTCAAGGCCTTCACCCGCGTGAACAACATCAACCGCCTGGTCATGCGGGGTGGAGACACGCCCCGGCTCGGCATCGTCGCTGCGGGCAAGGCCTATCTCGACGTGCGCCAGGCGCTGGACGACCTCGGCATCGACGAGGTGCAGGCCGCGAAGCTCGGCATCAGGGTGTTGAAGATCGGCATGGTGTGGCCGCTCGAGCCCTCGATCATCCGTGACTTTGCGAAGGGGCTTTCGACCATCATGGTGGTGGAGGAGAAACGCTCTCTGATCGAGGCGCAGATCCGCGATATTCTGTATGCGGAGGAAATCCGCCCTGCCGTGATCGGCAAGACCGACGAGGCGGGAAAGACGCTATTCGCCTCGCATGGCGTGCTGGAGCCGAACCAGGTTGCCATCGCCATCGCCGAGCGCATCAGGGACCGCGCGACATCGGCATGCGCTTCGGCATTGCAGCAGGCGGCGACGGCCCGCAACCAGGCCGACCTCGTAGCGCGCGTGCCGTATTTCTGCGCGGGCTGCCCGCATAATTCATCGACCGTATTGCCCGAAGGTGCCCGCGGCTATGCGGGGATCGGCTGCCACTGGCTGGCGCAGTTCGTGCCGGGCCGCACGACGGAGGGCGCCACGCACATGGGCGGCGAGGGCGCCAACTGGGTGGGCGAGGCGCCATTCTCGAAGCGCGGCCACGTGTTCCAGAACATCGGCGACGGCACCTACAATCACTCAGGACTCATGGCGATCCGCCATGCGGTCGGCTCGGGCACCACCATCACCTACAAGATCCTGTTCAACGATGCGGTGGCGATGACCGGCGGCCAGCGCAACGACGGCGGCC
The DNA here is from genome assembly GCF_041738905.1 of Aestuariivirga sp. Classification (GTDB taxonomy): domain Bacteria; phylum Pseudomonadota; class Alphaproteobacteria; order Rhizobiales; family Aestuariivirgaceae; genus Aestuariivirga. The sequence continues at coordinate 46,639 of NZ_JBGSOZ010000026.1, read as the reverse complement.
TGAGCGTCGAGCAGATCGCTGCCCAAATGCGCGCGATTGGCGTCGAGCGGATCGCCGTCGTATCGGATGAGCCCGACAAGTATCCCTCGCGGGCGGCGTTCCCAGCTTACACAAGCTTCCATCACCGCAGCGAATTGCAGGCAGTGCAGACCGAGATGATGGGTGTCAAGGGCACCAGCATCATCATCTATGACCAGACTTGCGCTGCCGAGAAACGCCGCCGCCGCAAGAAGGGCGAGTTCCCCGATCCCAACAGGCGCATCTTCATCAACGAGCTTGTCTGCGAAGGCTGCGGCGATTGCGGCGTCCAGTCGAACTGCGTGGCGATCCAGCCGGCCGAGACCGAATTCGGGCGCAAGCGCAAGATCGACCAGTCGAACTGCAACAAGGACTTCTCCTGCATCAAAGGTTTTTGTCCGAGCTTCGTGACCGTCGAAGGCGGCGAACTGGTGAAGGGGACGGGCGGTCCCGCAGTCGATCTCGACAAGGTGCCGTTCCCCGTGGTGCCCGAGCCCCAGATGCCCGCGCTCGACAAGCCGTGGAGCATTCTCGTTACCGGCATCGGCGGCACGGGCGTCGTCACCATCGGGCATATCCTGGGGCAGGCGGCCTACATGGAGGGCAAGGGCGCGGCCCTGATCGACATGGTTGGCATCTCGCAGAAGAATGGCGCGGTGGTCACTCACTTGAAGATCGCGGCGCGGCCTGAGGACATTTCAGCCGTGCGCGTGGCACGTGGCCATGCCGATCTCATCCTCGGCTGCGATCTTGTCACCAGCGCCTCGGAGCGAATCCTGAGCGCGGCGGCACGCGAGAAGACAGCGGCGGTGGTGAACAGCCACGAGACGATGCCCGCGCATTTCACGCACGATGCGAACTTCGATGTGCAGGGCGGTGCATTGACGCTGAAGATCGCGGCAGCGGTGAAGCAGGGCGCGCTCTCGGCCATCGATGGCACGGAAATCGCCACGAAGCTTCTGGGCGATTCGATCGCGGCCAATCTCTTCACGTTGGGCTTTGCGTGGCAGAAGGGCCTGGTGCCGGTCTCGCGCGAGGCGATCGAGGCGGCAGTGAAGCTCAATGGCGTGGGCGTCAAGATGAACCTCGCGGCCTTCAACTGGGGCCGCAGGGCGGCGGTGGACGAACAGGCGGTTCGCGCGGTGATCGGCGCCAAGGCGGAGAAAAAGCCCGAGACGCTGGATGACATCGTGGCGCGCCGCGTGGACTTCCTGACCGCTTATCAGAATGCAGCTTATGCCGGAACCTATCGCAGCTTCATCGACAAGGTGCGCGCGACGTCGGAACCATTGGCCCTGGTTGTCGCCCGCAACCTGTTCAAGCTGATGGCCTACAAGGATGAGTACGAGGTTGCGCGGCTCTATTCGGATGGCGCCTTCGCCGCGAACCTGGCGAGGCAGTTCAAGGGCGACTTCACGCTTCGCTATCATCTGGCGCCGCCGATCATGGGGCGGGTGGATTCCTTCACTGGCAAGCCACTGAAGACGGAGTTCGGGCCCTGGATGATGACCGGCTTTCGAATGCTGGCGAAGCTGAAGGGCCTGCGCGGCACCGCTCTCGATATCTTCGGGCGCACGGCGGAGCGGAAGATGGAGCGCCAGCTTGTTGCGGATTATCGCGCCTTGATCGAAAGCCTGTTGCCAAGGCTCAATGCGGCGAATACGCCGGCCGCCATCGAGATCGCTGCGCTTCCCGAAATCATCCGTGGCTTTGGCCATGTGAAGGAGGCCAATGCTGCGAAGGCGAAGATGCGGGAGGCGGAGCTGGTCGCGCTGTTCGAGGGCAGGCCTGCGCCTGTGAAAGCCGCAGCGGAGTGAACGCTACTCCGGCCTGGCGATCCGCCCCACCACATTGGCGGCGATCCGCGCGGCGGTGAAAGCTGCGGTGCCAGCCGTGTCGCGTCCGGGCACGAACTCCACCATGCAGAAGCCGGCGATGCGTGCCCTCGCGGCGACGCCGGCGATGAGGTCGGTCACCTGCGTATAGCTGAGGCCGCCTGGCGTTGGATATACGACAGCCGGCATCTGGGAAACGTCGAGCGCATTGCAGTCAAACGAGATGACGCAGTCGCATCCTTCCGGAATATGGTCGAGGACCTGCCCGACGCCATCGCGGTGAATGTCGCGCGAAGTGATGAGGCGTGCGCCCCAGGCAATGGCATCCTTCACTTCGGCCTCGCGCGCGCTGCCGATGCCGCGTGCGCCCGCCTGGACGATCCGCCAGACATGGCTGTGCTCCGACGCGCGGCGCATGGTGGAGGAAAATCCCATCGTTTCGCCGTGGCGTTCGTGACGCCAATCGATATGGGCGTCGATCTGCAGGATGACGGTGGCCGGCTGGTCCGAATAGGCCGCGATGAACGGGATGGGCACCGAATCGTCACCGCCGAACATGATGGGCACGGCACCCGCCTCGAGAATCCCGCGAGTCTTGGTTTCGATGAGCGTGCGGTTGCCTTCGCCATCCTGCGGAGCGGTTGGCAGGTTTCCGAGATCGCAGACTGAAAGGCCATGGCTGAGCAGTGTTCCGCCGAGATCGAAATCCCAATGATCGAGCCAGAGTGAATCTTCTGCGAGCGACTTGCGGAAGGTATCGGGTGCCGTTTCATGTACGCGATTGTCGATGCCCGGATAGGGTGTTCCATGCGGGGCACCAAAGATTGCCGCCGAAAATCCGGTGGGCGTCGCCGAGTCGACGGCGCCCATGAAGGACGGAATGAAAGGCGAGCCGGCCATGTCTGGTGTCGAGGTCCTTCAGGCGGCGCGCATTGCGATGGTTTCCTGCACCGAAGGCCATTTGACGCGCCCGGCGGGAAGCACAAGACGAAGGGTCGTGCCGGCGCCCGAAGCACTGTCGATCGTCAGGCTGCCAGAATGAAGGAGCACGATCCGTCTGGCAATGGGAAGTGACAGGGCGGAGAGCCCGTTACGGCCGAGATCAGGCACCTCTAGGCTCTCGCGATCCTCCATCAGCAGGCTGCGGCCCCGGTCGGTCACGGAGATCGCAAGTCCGTCCGACTCCGTCCGGCTGAAGGCAACCTTGACGGCGCTTCGGGGTGGGGCGGTCTTCACGGCACGGGTGACGATGCTGGCGAGCGCCTGGCGGATCCGGATGCTGTCACAATGAAGTTCGATGCCGTCGTAGAGCCCTGCGATGATAACGACATCGGCCTTCTCCGCATCCGCGCGGCATTGCCGGATGGCAGCCTCGGCAAGTTCCGCCGCATCGATGTCCTGCTCGATCAACCGGAAACGGCCGCAGTCAAGGCGGATCATATCGCCAAGTTCGGCGAGGACGTTCGACAGGGAGCGGCTGTTGTCGAGGACGAACTGGCGATAACTCGACAAGACAGCTTCGTCGATGTCATGCGCCGCGGGAGAATGGAGGATTTCCGAGAAGCCCAGAATGACATTTGCCGGGCTGCGCAGTTCCTGCACCACGGACTCGATCAGGTCGGGCGTACGGACGTCCTTGCGGGGCAGAGCAGGGGGGATGTCTGGCTGGGTGAGCAACGGCGCGCTCTCCGCCGTTCCTGTCAGGGCTGCGGCGATGCGCAATTGCCGGGCAAGTCCGCCGACCACCACGCCATAGAAGACGGCGAAGACCGCAATGGCATAACTTTGCGGCGCTTCCTCGGACAGAAGTGCGGTTCCGACGGCCGTGAAGGTGGCAAGAGCGCAGCTCGTATCTGCGATGCGTGGATGCCCGGCCAGCAAGGGGGGGATGAACCCGATCGCTGCGAACAGCAGAAGGAGACTGAGGGAGATGTCACCCGAACTGGATGACGTAAGGTAAATTGAAAGGCCCGCCGCTGGAGCGAGTCCCAGCAGCGCAACCCTTACGATCTTGCGCTCCCGGGACCCTGTCCCGGCGCCCACCATTTCCACGCTTGCCCGCCGTTCGGAGCCAAATTACGCGTCAGTATGATCTTTTTGCATTTTCAAGCCGTTAACGGCAGGGTAGTCAAAGCCCCTGGCCATAGGGGCCGAAGAGGACCGGTTCTAGGCATATGAATGTTCTTCCCCAAGGGCATCCGCCCTTCAAGGTCGGAAAGGTTGGCGTGTTGCTGATCAACCTCGGCACGCCTGAGGGCACGTCCTATTGGCCGATGCGCCGCTACCTGAAGGAGTTCCTGTCCGACCGGCGGGTGATCGAGGTCAGTCCGGTGCTGTGGTGGGTGCTGCTGAACGGGGTCATCCTGTCGACCCGCCCGAAAAAAAGCGGCCATGCCTATGAGCAGATCTGGAACCGGGAGAGGAACGAGTCGCCCTTGAAGACCATCACGCGCTCGCAGGCCGAGAAACTGACGGCGCGCCTTGCCGACCTGCCGCAGGTGATCGTCGACTGGGGCATGCGCTACGGGTTGCCGCCCACGAAAGAGCGCATCGAGGCATTGAAGGACCAGGGCTGCGACCGCATCCTGCTGTTTCCGCTCTATCCGCAATATTCTGCGTCCACCACGGCGACGGCACTCGACAAGGCCTATGACGCGCTGAAAACCATGCGCTGGCAGCCCGCCATCCGCACCGTGCCGCCCTATTTCGACGACGAAGCCCATATCGAGGCGCTGGCGCAGTCGCTGGAGGCCCACCTGAAGACGCTGGACTGGACGCCGGACGTGATCCTCGCCTCGTTCCATGGATTGCCGAAGGATTATTTCATGGCGGGCGATCCCTATCATTGCCACTGCATGAAGACGGCGCGGCTCTTGGGCGAGCGGCTCAAGCTGCCTCGCGAGAAGCTGCAGGTCGTCTTCCAGTCGCGCTTCGGCAAGGCAGAATGGCTGCAGCCCTATGCGCAGCAGACGGTCGAGGAACTGCCCGGAAAGGGCGTGAAGAAACTTCTGATGATCACGCCGGGGTTTGCGTCGGATTGCGTGGAGACGCTTGAAGAGGTGGCCATCGGCCTCAAGGAGACCTTCGAGGAAGCGGGCGGGGAGAAGTTCTCCGTGGTGCCCTGCCTCAACGATTCAGAACCCTCGATCACCATGATGGAAAAGCTCGTCCGCAATGAGCTCAAGGGCTGGGCCTGAGATGTCTTGAAGTCGCCGCAAGGGCACAGCATGGTATTGGACGGGCCGCGTCTGGCGGCGCAATGGAGTGACGGCAATGTTTGAAGGCTTGAGCGTATTCGTACTGGTCATCGTGGCAGTGGTGATCTTCTACCTGCTGCGTGCCATCCGCATGGTGCCGCAAGGCTACAACTACACCGTCGAGCGGTTCGGCAAATATGTAAGGACGCTTCAGCCTGGGCTTGGACTCATCGTTCCGTTCATCGACAGGGTGGGCGCGAAGCAGAACATGATGGAGCAAGTGCTCGACATTCCCTCGCAGGAAGTCATCACCCGCGACAATGCCATGGTGAAGGTCGATGGCATCGCGTTTTTCCAGATCGTCGATGCCCCGCGCGCCACTTACGAAGTGCGTGACCTCAACAACGCGGTCGTCAACCTCGTGATGACAAACATCCGTACCGTGATGGGTTCGATGGATCTCGACAATCTCCTGTCGCAGCGCGACGACATCAACCAGCGACTGATGAGCGTCGTCGACCAGGCGACCCAGCCGTGGGGCGTCAAGATGAACCGCATCGAGATCAAGGACATCAACCCGCCGCGCGACCTCGTCGATTCAATGGCGCGGCAGATGAAGGCTGAGCGCGAGAAGCGCGCCGCGATCCTCGAGGCCGAAGGCCTGCGCGCCGCCGCCATCCTGAAGGCAGAAGGCGAGAAGCAGGCCGTGGTGCTCGAAGCAGAAGGACGCAAGGAAGCAGCCTTCCGCGATGCCGAAGCACGCGAGCGCTTTGCCGAAGCCGAAGCCAAGGCCACAGAGATGGTATCGAACGCCATCGCTGCGGGCGACGTGCAGGCGATCAACTATTTCGTCGCCAATAATTACATCAAGGCGCTCGAATCGATCGCGACATCGCCGAACCAGAAGATCCTGATGCTGCCGGTGGAAGCCGCCTCGGTGATCGGATCGATCGGCGGCATCGCGGAGATTGCCAAGGAAGCCTTCGGCGGACAGGCGCCGACCTCGAATGCGCGGCGCGGCAGTGTGCCCAACGTGACGCCCAGGTCCTGAGGCAGGGAACTGAACATGGATCAGTTGTTCCCCTTTCTCGGCCAATGGACGTGGTGGGTGGCGGCAGGTGTCTTCCTGCTGCTCGAACTCATGGCGCCCGGCGTGTTCTTCATATGGCTGGCCATTGCCGCAGCCGCCACGGGGCTTGCCGACAATGTTTTCGGCCTTCCCTGGCAGGCTGAGCTGTTGATCTTTGCAGCCCTTTCAGTTGTCAGCGTCTTTGCGGGACGGAAACTCTACAGGGGACCAAACGCTGAGCCTGACGACAATCCTTATCTCAACCGCCGCCAGTTGAGTTATGTGGGACAGAGCTTCACGCTGCGCGAGCCGATCGTCGACGGTCATGGCAAACTGGCGATCGAGGACACGATCTGGGAAATCGAAGGCCCCGACCTTGCCGCCGGTGCCCGCGTGACGATCACGGCGGTGAAAGGCATGAGGCTGGTCGTAGCCTCAGCCTGAGACTCCGCTAGATCAGGCCGATCCGCAGAAGGTCGTGGATGTGAATGAGGCCCACGGGACGCTGCTCGCCATCGATCACGAAGAGACTGGTGATCTTCAGCGTGTTCAGCTGCTCCAGCGCTTCCGAGGTGAGGGCGTCCGGGTCGATTGATTTGGGCGACCGTGTCATCACGTTGCCGACTGTAAGGGACAACAATTCCGACTTCATGTTGCGGCGAAGGTCGCCGTCGGTGACGATACCGGCGAGTCGGCCCTCGCTGTCGGTGACGCCGAAACACCCGTAGCTGCGCTGGGTCATCAGGATCAGCGCATCGGTCATCGGTGTCGATTCAGGCCCGATCGGAAGTTCCTCGCGCTTGTGCATGATGTCGCGCACATGCTTCAGCTGGGCGCCCAGCTTGCCGCCGGGATGAAACTTGCGGAAATCATGCGCGCTGAAGCCCTTGTCTTCCAGCAGCGCCATCGACAGCGCATCGCCAAGCGCCAGCTGCAACAGCGTGGAAGTGGTGGGCGCGAGCCCGTTGGGGCAAGCCTCCTTGGCGCGGGGCAACTGCAGTACGATGTCGGCTTCCTTGCCCAGCGTGCTGGAGGCGACCGACGTGATGGCGATCAACGGTACCGAGAATCGGCGCGAGTAGGTGAGGATGTCGCGAAGCTCGGGCGATTCACCCGAATTCGAGATCATGATGACGACGTCGTCCGGCGTGATCATGCCGAGGTCGCCATGGCTGGCCTCTGCGGGGTGAACGAAGCTCGCTGGCGTTCCAGTCGACGCCATGGTCGCCGCGATCTTGCGCGCGATGTGGCCGCTCTTGCCCATGCCGGTCATCACGACACGGCCCTTGGCGTTGCGGATCACCTCGACGGCCCGTGTGAGGGCATCGCCCAGGGGGCCGTCGACGGCATCGATCAGCTGCTGCATGCCCTCCGTCTCGGTGACGAGCGCGCTGCGGGCCGAGGCACGCCATTGCGCGCCCAGTGGAATGGGTTGGTCTGCGAGTTTCATCGGCATCCGAGTCTCTTAGGCAATTTCGGAAGGTTTTGCAAAGCGGTACGATACAAGGCGTCAATCCGGCATTAACCATAAGTCCCTAGCCTCTCCGCCGTGGAGTACCGTCCGACGATCGCACGGCGTGGCCTTGCTGCTGCCCTTCTGTCCGCCAGCCTGCTTGCAGGCGGGTCCGGTGCCGCCATGTCGCAATCCACCCTGCCGCTGAAGGGTACGATCAGTTCCGCGGAAGCGGCGGATGAGGCCACGCCGCCCAAACCGGTGCAGGCGCAGCTCTCCGAAACGACGCTGGAGATTGCACCGCCCGAGCCTGTCGAGCCCGGTCCCATCGCGCCGGCCAACAGGACAGCGGCAGACCCTTACGCGCCGCACGGCTTCGGCCACGAGGGCCTCAGGCTCTATGCCTCGCTCAACACGAGCGGGGTCTATTCTGACAACGTGAACCAGACCTCAAACGATCCGGAATCCGATGTGGGGTTGGGCCTCAGGCCGACCTTGCGCCTTGAAAGCAACTGGATCAGGCATTCGCTTACCGCCAATCTTTCCGGCGATTTCGTTTCCTACAGGGACAACCAGAGCGCCAACACGCAAACGCTCGATTCGGATGCGGTCCTGCGGCTCGACATCCGCCGCAATCTCATCGCAAATCTCGAGGCGGGCTACACGATCGACACGCCGTCCAACGAAGACCCGGTCGAGCACACGCTGTCAGCGTCGGCCGGCCTCACGCGTGACTTTGGCCGGTTGCGGGCGTCGCTCGAGGGCGGCGCCGTGCTCCGCCACTACGAGGACAGTGAAACCTCAGGCGGGGCCTCGCAGAGCAACGACGATCTCAATTACGTGCAGCCGAGCGTGCTGCTGCGGACCAGCTATGGCGTGTCCGACCTGCTCAGGCCCTATATCGAACTCGCCTTTACGCCGCGCCACCATACCGACACGCCTGACCGCAACGGCATCGACCGGGATTCGCAAGGCTATGGCGTGTCGGCCGGTGTGGAAATCGCAGCAGGTCCGCTGTGGACAGGCGAACTGGGCCTGACCTACCTGCACCGCAACTACAATGACGGATCGCTCGCGCCTGTCGATGCCGTGGGACTTACGGGGGTCGTCACGTGGAGTCCGACCGAGCTGACAAGCATCGTGTTCGCGGCCTCGACCGCCATCGACGAAACCTCATCCACGGCGGAGGGCGGGCAACCCACATGGATCGCCAGCGTCAACGCCACGCATGACCTGCGCGACAATGTCGAACTGTCGGCGGGAGCATCCGTCGAGATCGACGACCTCGGCACATCCTACGAGAAGACCTATGACGCCAATCTGGGCGTGGCCTGGAAATTCAATCCGAACCTGTCATGGACTGCGGGCTATGATCTCACCTGGCTCGACCAGGGTTCCGCCGGCAACGGCTATGTCGAGCAACGTCTCTCGACGGGCCTCACCGTCACCCGTTAAAGCGGCTTGTCTCCCAGGATTTTCCGGAGCGCATCCCTGAAGCCGGGGCCGACATCGGCGCGCTCGAGTGCGAAGGCGACATTGGCGGCGAGGAAGCCCACCTTGTCGCCGCAGTCATAGGTCGTTCCTTCGTATTTCACACCGTGGAAGGCTTGCCGCGCCATCAGCCGGATCATGGCGTCGGTGATCTGGATTTCACCGCCCGCTCCCGGTTCCTGGCGTTCGATTTCGCCGAAGATCTCGGGCTGCAGGATGTAGCGGCCAGAAATGATGAGGTTCGAGGGCGCATCCTCGCGGCGTTTGGGCTTCTCAACCATTCCATCGATGCTGAAGGCGTTACCCTTCCAGTCCCTGGCGCCGACCACGCCATAGCGGGTCACCTGGTCCCAGGGAACCTCCTCGACGGCCACGACATTGCCGCCGTCTTGGGCTTCGTAGACGTCCATCATCTGCTTCAGGCAACCGGGCTTCGCATGCATCACCATGTCGGGCAGCAGCAGTGCGAACGGCTCGTGGCCGACGAGGTTGCGCGCGCACCATACGGCATGCCCAAGCCCCAGCGGTTCTTGCTGGCGGGTGAAGCTGGTCTGGCCGGCGGCGGGAAGGTCTTGTTCCAGGAGATCGAGTTCGGCCGACTTGCCGCGCCCACGGAGTGTCGCCTCAAGTTCGAACTGCTTGTCGAAATGGTCCTCGATGACGGCCTTGTTGCGCCCGGTGACAAAGACAAAATGCTCGATACCGGCTTCGCGGGCTTCGTCGACGGCGATCTGGATCACCGGGCGGTCGACCACGGTGAGCATTTCCTTCGGCATCGCCTTGGTCGCCGGCAGGAAGCGTGTGCCCAGACCTGCGACGGGGAACACGGCTGTCTTGATGCGGCGGACCATGATTCACCTTTCCTTAACTGCAAACGCGGCTGGCAGCGCGGTTTTAGCCAGCCGTTCCGAATGCAGATGTCATATAATATCAATTCCTACGATTTGTTTCATGCCAGAGGAGAAATGCATGACCATCCTTGTCACAGGCGGTGCCGGATATATCGGCAGCCACATGGTGCTGGCCCTGACCGACATGGGCGAGGATGTGGTGGTGCTCGACAATCTGTCGACCGGCTACTGGTGGGCGGTCTCTCCCAAGGCAAAGCTCGTCGAAGGCGACATTGGCGACGAGGCTCTGCTCGACCGGCTGATGGCGGATCACAGCTTCGATGCGGTGGTGCATTTTGCGGGCTCGATCGTGGTGCCGGACTCCGTGCGTGATCCGCTTGGATATTATCTCAACAACACGGTCAAGTCGCGGATGCTGATGGCCTGCGCGGTGAAGGCCAGCATTCCGCGCTTCATCTTCTCGTCGACCGCCGCCGTTTACGGCAACCCGCTGACGCAACCAGTGTTCGAGGAGACCGCACCCGCTCCCATCTCGCCTTACGGTTCATCGAAGCTGATGACCGAATGGATGCTGAAGGACGCACATGAGGCTTATGGCTTGCAATACATTGCGCTTCGCTATTTCAATGTGGCCGGGAGCGACCCGCAGGGCCGTGTCGGACAGTCCACGCCGCGCGCCACGCATCTGATCAAGGTCGCCTGCCAGACAGCACTTGGCCAGCGCGACGAACTCGAGGTCTTCGGCACCGACTACCCGACCCCCGACGGGACGTGCCTGCGCGACTATATCCATGTCAGCGACCTCATCTCGGCGCATGTCGACGCACTCGCTCATCTTCGCCGTGGCGGCGAGAGCGGCATTTTCAACTGCGGCTATGGCAAGGGCTATTCGGTGCTCGACGTCATCAAGGCCGTGGAGCGTGTCAACGGCGCTGCTCTTCCCGTCAAGTACGGGCCAAGGCGCGAAGGTGACCCGGTGGCCATCGTGGCGGGTGCTGACCGTGTACGCTCCATCCTCGGCTGGACGCCGAAGCACGAAAACCTCGATTTCATCGTCGAGACCGCGCTGACCTGGGAGCGCAAGCTGGCCCAGCGCAACGCCGCCTGATTTTTCGTTGGCCATGCCCGATTGAGGCCGCATTTGGCGGCTGAAACACTTCCCTGTTAGAGTTTTCGGCGATCTCGCTGTCCGATTCGAAGGGAAGCCATGAACCGACGTCATTTTGCCTCGCTGCTTGTCCTCGCGCCGTTCTGCGCCATGCCTGCGCTCGCCGAGACGAAGTTCGAAGCCTTCATCCAGAAGACCCTGTGGCCGCGTGTCAAGGCGGCAGGAATCTCGCGCGAACTGTTCGACCAGGCCTTCGCCGGCATCACCGAGCCCGATCCGCTGGTGCTGAAACTCGCCGGCAACCAGCCGGAATTCACCTCCACCACGTCGGCCTATCTGGCCAAGGCTGTAACCCCCATCCGCATCGAAACCGGCCAGACGAAGAAGGCGGAGGACGCAAAGCTGCTCGCGGCCATCGAGAAGAAGTATGGCGTCGACCGTCATATCCTGCTGGGCATCTGGGGCATGGAGTCGAATTTCGGCAAGGACAAGGGCTCGATGAGCGTGATGCGCTCGCTGGCTACGCTCGCCTATTCGGGCCGCCGCAAGGTTTTCGCCAATCAGCAGCTCATCGCGGCCTTCAAGATCCTGAAGCGTGGCGTGGTGAAGGCGGATAGTTTCACGGGCTCATGGGCAGCCGCCATGGGCCACACCCAGTTCATCCCCACGTCCTATCTCTCTTATGCCGTCGACTGGACCGGTGACGGCACCAAGGACATCTGGAATTCCAAGGAGGACGCTCTCGCCTCCACGGCCAATTATCTCGCCAAGGCGGGCTGGAAGATGGACCGGCCCTGGGGCTGGGAGATCACACTGCCCAAGGGCTTCAACATGTCGCTCGTTGGCCGCTCGAAGTGGCGCACGGTGGCCGCGTGGGAGAAACTCGGCATCGCGCGCGCGGATGGCGCAAAGTTCGGGTCCGCCAATGCCGATGCCTTCGTGATGGTGCCGCAGGGCGTCGCGGGGCCACGCTTCCTCGTCACGCGGAACTTCCTCGCCATCATGGACTATAACATCTCGCATTCCTATGCGCTGGCCGTCGGCCACCTGGGCGACCGTATCCGGGGCATGGGTCCGTTCAAGGCGGCCTGGCCAGATGTCGATTTCGACCTGAGCTTCGAGCAGCGCGTGGAACTCCAGAAGCGGCTCAATGCCATGGGATTCGAAACCGGCGGCACTGACGGCCGCTTCGGCGCCAGGACCTATGAGGCGATCATCGCGTACCAGAAGAGCGCCGGCCTGCCGCTCGACGGCGTTCCCTCTGTGAAACTCCTGCAACACATCAAGAAGAAGAGTGCGTGAGACGGCGTCTTGCCATCGCCCTGAGCTTCGGGCTCGCGTGCGGAAGCGCTGCCGCGCAGACTCCGGTGACGCCGGTCATGGGTTCAGCCGCCGAAGAGACTGCGCCCGTGCCGGCCGGTGAACAGGAGGGGCTCACACATGTCCTCGTGCTGGGCGATGCCATTGGCGGCGGGTTGGGTGCTGGCCTGCTGCGGCTGCTCGAGGCGAATGACGGCTACGAGGTCACCCTTCGCTTCAACGAGGAATCGGGCCTGGCGCGTCCCGAGGTCTATGACTGGCCGGCCACGCTGCCAAAGATCCTTGCCAGCGGGTCCTATGACGTGATCGTCGTGATGCTGGGCACCAACGACCGCCAGATGGTCCGCACCGGCAATGAGCGCCACGCCTTCAATTCGCCAAGCTGGATCGCGGCCTACAATGCCCAGATGGACAAGCTTCTGGATGAGCTCGCAGCCTCCGGGGCCAAGGTGTACTGGGTCGAGCTGCCGCCCATGCAGGACCCTGAGTATGATGTCGCGATGCAGGTGATCGCGGCGTTGCAGCGCGCGCGCGTGGAAGCCCGTGGCATGACCTATCTCGGCATCCGCCGCGACCTGAGTGCGGCCGATGGCTCCTACACCGATACCGGCCCCGATGAGACGGGAGAGGTGAAGCGGCTTCGCGGCAAGGATGGCATTTCCTTCTTCAAGGCGGGCAACAACCGCATGGGTCAACTCGTGCTGGCGGCCATCGAGAGTGCCGGCGCCGAACCGCCGGTGAAGACCGCGAAGGCCGAAGTTCCGGACCTGCGCCCGCAACGCGAGGAACCGAATGCGCGTGACGTGCCGCTCTTCGGGCAGTCGCTTATGCTGGGCGATACCTTCACCATCAGGCCCGACGACGTGACCGCCGATGCCGTGCTGATGGCAACCGCCGACCTCGCGCCCGACGATGCACTGAACGCCATCCGCGCCATGGCGCCCGAGGGGAGCCCGGCAGCGCTGCTGTTCAAGCTGGGGCAGGTGAGCCCGGCGCCCAAGGGCAGGGCCGATGATTTCTCGGTTCCACCGCCAGCCTCGGAATAGCCGGAGTTCCCGCGTCAGGGGGCGGGCTGTTCCGCCGCCGCGCCACGCTTGAGGACAATGTATTCGGTCGTCCAGCTCGTGGGGATCGACAGTGGAAACAGCACCAGCAGCAGAATGAGCAGCGCGCCCAGCACCGGTACGGGCGAGCTGGCGGCTGGCCTTGTCTCGACCGTTCCTGCATTCCGCCTGAGGCAGACGGCCAGGATCAGGACGCCGAAAACGGCCATGCCGATGTTGAACCATTGCCCCGGCCCGAGGCCGCCGAGTGCGGACTCGTAGTCGCGGAACTGGTCGACCAGAAAGCGCAGGCTGCCATATCCGATGAGGAAGACTGCGGTGGCGACGCCGCGGCCTGCCGGCCAGCGCCTGAGCACGGCCATGAGGAGCGGCACCAGCATGAGATTCTTGGCGCCGTCATAGAGCGAGACGGGATGGCGGAAGCCCTCGACGTCGGGGAGCTTCACGCCCCAGGGCATGGTGGTCACCGTGCCGATCACGCCGCCCTCGATGAAATTGCCGATGCGGCCCACGCCGAAGATGAAGGCGGCAGCGACGGTGAGAATGTCGAGCAGCTTGAGGAGTGGCGTCCGGGTCCAGAGTGATGCCACCACCGCCGCAAGCGCTGAACCCGCCAGCAGCCCGTGGCTCGCCATGCCGCCGACCCAGAGCTTCGCGATCTGGTCGGGATGGAGGCGGTACCACTCCCATTCATAGACGATGACGTCGAAGATGCGCCCGCCCGCGAGAATCAGGACCACGAAGACGATGGAGAGATTGACGACTTGTGCCGGCGACCAGCCGAGGACGCTCCGCTTCCACCACAGCCAGAGCACCATGAAGGCGAAGCCAAAGGTGTAGGCAAAGCCGTACCAGTAAACATTGAACCCCGCGATGCTGAACATCACGGGGTCGATGTGGTGGACATAACCCATGGGGTGCTCCCTTTGGGGGCATTTCTGCTCCACGGTAGACTAGGCGCATTGATTGAAATCAACATTACCGCGGCAGGGTGCTGGGGCCTTGCGCAAGTGACCTAACGTCGCCAAGTTGGACGAATGGCGCGGAGTTGACTGCACGGTGGAAATACTTGATCACGACGAGATTGAAAACTGGCTGAAAACGCAGCCACGGGATACTGCAAATGTTATCGCGGCCCGAGCAGCCCTGCGTGTACTGCCCGTGTTGCAGCAGCTTAGTCGTGAGGGTAGTTATCCGGCCTCCGACCTTAAAGTAACAGTGATGTTGTCCATTTTTCGTGCGATGGGGCTGCCTTTGGTGTTGGGCAAATATCCATCCAAGGCCAGCCAGTTGCGTGCCGCCGCCCGCTCTTCGTTCTCTGCTAACTTCAATGTATCGAACCACCTTCGCAGACACTTTCATCCCTACGTCATTTCTGCGGTTTCCGCCGCTCATGACGCCACTGCCTTCGTTGCCCACGAGGATTTTTTCGATGCCGCTCAAGCTGTTCTCAATGCAGCCGATGCCAGCGGGGCGGTTGCGACAGAGTTTACTGCCGATCGTGGCATTCTCCAGCGCGGCGCGGGAGCAACCGATCTTGCTGGACAACCGCTTTGGCGCAACGGTACGCCACAGGACCTGTTGAGGAAGTGGCGCGATGCAAAGAATGAGTTATTGCGAAGTGGCAAGGATTGGGGCGTTTGGACTCGGTGGTACGACGCCGTTCTGGCCGGAGAGCCGACGCCCGGTGGCGAAGAACTGGACATTTATCGCGTAATTCTCGACAGCGAGGTCGACTGGAAGAAAGGCCCGGCCCACGTCAACGCGTTGATCCGCAAGAAGGAAGAGGAAATTGCGGGGCGCAGTTCGATAAGCGCAGAACCTCGGGACCTCATTCAATATCCAGCCAGTTTTGTTTTCGATTTCTCCGCAGGACAACTCACGGCAAAGCCTGTGACCGCGAGTGACGCGTTTCTCGCTGATGCAGATGGCATGCGGGAAGACTTGGTCCGGAAGCTGAGGGAGGCTGCCAACAGGCTCACGCGGACACAATGCGTCCCCCGATTTGTCGATACATTCTTGGCTGCTGCCCAATTGCTTTCGTCGTCCTCAGTCAAGGACCTGCGTGCAGGAAAGGTACTCTCGTGTTTTCGTTCTGTGGAGGCGGATGCCGTGGCAATCTCGTCACCAGAGGGGCGCGCCGAGTTTTCTCATGATGTCATTGCCGTCATTGACGACGCCTACCAGAGCTTCCAGGACTTCAGGGCCCAGTTGCCCAATGTCGTTGCTCTGGAGACTAATCGCATTGCGCTGCAACTGGCCGAAGGTGATGCTGTTGCCGTCAACGAGGAAGTCGAAAACCTCATCAGGGCGGTAGCTGGAAATGACATCGTATCCGATGCAGCAGAAGAGGCGTTGGCGGATGGACGTGACGAGTTCAATCGCTTTCAGTCCATCATAGAAGAAACAGACAACACCAGTGCGATTGCGGCAGCCAAGAAGGAACAAGCAAGTGCTGTGGCGCAGCGGTCAATGACCGTGCGCAATTTTGTCGTGCGGCCACTCAGGTTTGTCGCGGACAATGCTGCAGCGGGTATTGGTCAAGGCATTCAGAAATCGGCCGAAGCTGCGACCGTCGCGGGCATTTCATTGCTGATGACTCAGATTGCCGGACCGATTGCGGGAATCGCGACGTATATCGCCAGCTTCCGCCCCCTCGCAAAGAAAGCAGATGAAGTCGGCCAGCGCAAAGAACCTGATGATATGACGGAGACATGAGAAAACCGCCATAGTGCCCCGAAGGCGCAATGGGTAAGCTTCTTGCTTCATCTGTCCCTTGATGGTTCCAAGAAAAGATATGCCCGGAACAAGTCCGGGCATGACGGAATTATGTGATGGCAGATCTGCCTCAGCGCGGCAGGGTGGACTCGCCCATCAGGTATTCATCAACGGCGCGGGCGGCCTGGCGGCCTTCGCGGATGGCCCAGACGACGAGCGACTGGCCGCGGCGCATGTCGCCAGCAGAGAAGATTTTTTCCGCATTGGTCTTGTAGTTCATCACGTTGGCATTGACGTTGCCGCGGCCATCGAGGTTGATGCCCAGTGACTTCAGCATGCCGTCGTGTACCGGATGCACAAAGCCCATGGCGAGCAGCACGAGATCGGCTTTCAGCTCGAACTCGCTTCCCGGAATCTCCTTCATGGCGGCATCGACCTTGACGCAGTGAAGCTTCTTCACTTCGCCGTTCTCGCCCGAGAAGGACTTGGTCAGCACCGAGAAATCGCGCTCGGCGCCTTCCATGTGAGAAGACGAGGTGCGCATCTTCAGGGGCCAGTTTGGCCAAGTGAGGAGCTTGTTTTCCTTTTCGGGCGGCTGCGGCATGACTTCGAGCTGCGTCACCGAAAGCGCGCCCTGGCGATTCGACGTGCCGATGCAATCCGAGCCCGTATCGCCGCCGCCGATGACGACGACGTGCTTGGCCGTAGCGAGGATCGGGTGGTTGTCGAGCGGCGGTTCCTTCGACACACGGCGGTTCTGCTGCGGTAGGAATTCCATGGCGAAGTGAACGCCAGCCAATTCACGGCCCGGAACAGGAAGGTCGCGCGGCTTTTCTGAGCCACCCGTCAGGAGCACGGCGTCGAAGCTGTCGACGATCTGTTGCGCATCCTGGGTGACGCCAATGTGGGTGCCATAGTGAAAGGTGACGCCCTCGGCTTCCATCTGCGCCACGCGGCGGTCGATGAGGTGCTTCTCCATCTTGAAGTCCGGAATGCCATAGCGCAGCAGGCCGCCGGCCCGGGCATTTCTCTCGAAGAGATGAACGTTGTGACCGGCCCGCGCGAGTTGCTGGGCCGCCGCGAGGCCCGCCGGACCGCCACCGATGATGGCGATCTTCTTGCCGGTCTTCTCGCGATAGCTTTCGGGCTTGATCCAGCCGTTTTCCCACGCCTTGTCGACGATGGCGCATTCGATGGTCTTGATGGTGACCGGAGCATCCTCGAGGTTCAGCGTGCAGGATGCCTCGCAAGGTGCCGGGCACACACGCCCCGTGAACTCGGGGAAGTTGTTGGTCGAGTGAAGATTGCGCGAGGCCTCTTCCCAGTCGCCCAGATAGACGAGGTCGTTCCAGTCGGGGATCTGGTTGTTGACCGGACAGCCGTTGTGACAGAAGGGAATGCCGCAGTTCATGCAGCGCGCCGCCTGGTTCTTCACGCCCTCTTCGGAGAGCGGAATGACGAATTCATTGTAGTTGCGGATGCGGTCGGCAGCAGGCGCGTACTTGCGGTCCTGCCTGTCGATCTCGAGGAAGCCAGTCACCTTTCCCATCTTATGCGCTCCTCTTGACGCCAATCGTAAGGCCATCGCTCGTGGCCTGTGCCTTTTCCAGTTCCTGCAATGCGCGGGCATATTCGACCGGCATCACCTTCACGAATTTCGGAAGGAACTCCGCCCAGTTGTCGAGGATCGTCTTCGCCCGCGACGATCCGGTGTACTTCACGTGACGGCAGAGGAGTTCCCATACGCGCTCGGCATCCTTGCGGTCCATCTGCGAGGTGACGTCCACGAGGCCATGGCTCTGCAGGTCGCCTGCGCTGTGCATGATCTTCTCGAAGGTCGCCTCCTCCGCCGGAACCGGCTGGAGATCGACCATCGCGAGATTGCAGCGCTTGGCGAAGTCGCCCGCTTCATCCAGCACATAGGCAATGCCGCCCGACATGCCCGCCGCGAAGTTGCGGCCCGTGTCGCCGATCACCAAAACAACGCCGCCGGTCATGTATTCGCAGCCGTGGTCGCCCACACCCTCGACGACGGCGACGGCGCCGGAATTGCGCACGGCGAAACGCTCGCCCGCGACGCCACGCAGATAGCATTCACCCGTGATGGCGCCATAGAGAACCGTGTTGCCTGCAATGATCGACTTCTCCGGCACGAAGCCGATCCTGTCATGCGGGCGGACGATGAGCTTGCCGCCCGACAGTCCCTTGCCGACATAGTCGTTGGCCTCGCCGGTGAGTTCCAGCGTGACGCCCGCTGCAGCCCAGGCACCGAAGCTCTGCCCTGCGATGCCGGTGAACTTCACCTTGATCGTGTCCTCGGGCAGGCCCTTGTGGCCATAGCGCTTGGCGACCTCGCCCGAAAGCATGGCGCCCGCCGTGCGGTCATAGTTATGGATGTCGGACACGATCTCGACGGGCTTGCCGCTTTCGAGCGCGGGCTGCGCCTCGGCGATCAGCTTGCGGTCGAGAATCTTGTCGATGCCATGGTCCTGCACCGTGACCTTCTTGGTGGCGATGGGGCCGACGACATCGGGTTTCGCGAAGATCTTCGAGAAGTCGAGGCCACGCGCCTTCCAATGCGCAATCGCGGTGGCCTGGTCGAGCCATGCCGTCTCGCCGATCAGCTCGTTGTAGCTCTTGATGCCCATCGAGGCCATCAGTTCGCGGAGTTCTTCTGCGACGAAGAAGAAGAAGTTGATGACATGTTCCGGCTGGCCCTTGAAGCGCTTGCGAAGCTCCGGGTCCTGCGTGGCGACGCCCACGGGGCAGGTGTTCAGATGGCACTTGCGCATCATGATGCAGCCTGCGGCGATCAGCGGTGCCGTGGCGAAGCCGATCTCGTCAGCACCCAGAAGTGCAGCGATCATCACATCGCGGCCGGTGCGGATGCCGCCATCGGCCTGCACCGCGATGCGGCCGCGCAGGTCGTTGGCGACGAGCGTCTGCTGGGTTTCGGCCAGGCCGATTTCCCACGGCAAGCCCGCATGCTTGATGGATGTCAGCGGGGAAGCGCCGGTGCCGCCCTCGTAGCCCGAGATCGTCACATGATCGGCATGCGCCTTGGAGACGCCCGCGGCGACTGTGCCGACGCCGACTTCCGAGACGAGCTTGACCGAGACCTGGCCTGCGGGGTTGACGTTCTTCAGGTCGAAGATGAGCTGTGCCAAGTCTTCGATCGAATAGATGTCGTGATGCGGCGGCGGCGAAATCAGGCCCACGCCCGGCGTCGAGTGGCGCACCCTGGCGATGGTGGCATCGACCTTGTGGCCGGGCAATTGTCCGCCTTCGCCGGGCTTGGCGCCCTGCGCCATCTTGATCTGCATCATGTCGGAGTTGACGAGATATTCAGTGGTCACCCCGAAACGGCCCGACGCCACCTGCTTGATGGCGGAGCGCATCGAGTCGCCATTGGGCAGCGGCTTGTAGCGGTCGGCTTCCTCGCCACCCTCACCGGTGTTCGACTTGCCGCCGATGCGGTTCATGGCGATGGCGAGCGTCGTGTGCGCCTCGCGGCTGATCGAGCCGTAGGACATGGCGCCGGTGGAGAAGCGCTTGACAATTGCCGCGGCCGGCTCGACCTCGGAGATGTCGATGGGCTTCCGCCCCATCTCTTCCGCCGTCCGGATGCGGAACAGGCCGCGCATG
Organism: Aestuariivirga sp.; assembly: GCF_041738905.1. Classification (GTDB taxonomy): domain Bacteria; phylum Pseudomonadota; class Alphaproteobacteria; order Rhizobiales; family Aestuariivirgaceae; genus Aestuariivirga. Next base: position 26,870 of record NZ_JBGSOZ010000026.1, on the reverse strand, counting down.
GTCTTCAGCCGCTCCGACTGCTCGTTCACGTGCTTGGCGAAAGCCAGGTACTTGTCCTTGGCATTGCCGCGCACCGCGTGCTGGAGGTTGGAGATGGTATCCGAGTTCCACACATGCGCCTCGCCGCGGATGCGCTGGGCATAGTCGCCGCCGATGTCGAGCGCTGCGCGGAACACGGGGTTTTCGCCGAACGCGTTCTCATGGCGCCGGAAGGCTTCTTCCGCGATTTCAAGAAGGCCCACGCCTTCGATCTGCGTGGCGGTACCGGTGAAATACTTCTTCACGAAATCGGTGGAGAGGCCGACAGCGTCGAAAATCTGCGCGCCGCAATAGGACTGGTAGGTCGAGATGCCCATCTTGGACATGACCTTCAGCAGGCCCTTGTCGACCGCCTTGATGTAGCGCTTGACCGCTTCGTAGGCGGTGATCTTCTCTTCGAGGGTGGGGAGCATGTCTTCCAGCGTCTCGAAGGCGAGATAGGGATTGACGGCTTCCGCGCCATAGCCAGCGAGCGCTGCGAACTGATGCACCTCGCGGGCCTCGCCCGTCTCCACGACGAGACCAACGGAGGTGCGAAGGCCCTTGCGTATCAGGTGATGGTGCGTGGCGGACGTCGCCAGCAGAGCCGGGATCGGCACGCGCTCGGCCGAGACCGCGCGATCCGACAGGATGATGATGTTGAAGCCGTCCTTCACCGCGCGCTCGGCCATGGCGCATACGGCATCGAGCGCCGCTTCCATGTAGTCATGGCCGTTCGCCACATCATAGGTGATGTCGATGGTGGCGGTGCGGAACGGATTGTCGGCAACGGCTCCGATGGTGCGGATGCGCTCCAGATCATCGTTCGTCAGAATGGGCTGCGAGACTTCCAGCCGCATGTGGGTCGACGTGCCCTTGAGATCGAGCAGGTTCGGGCGGGGGCCAATGAAGGACACCAGCGACATGACCAGTTCCTCGCGGATCGGGTCGATCGGGGGGTTCGTCACCTGCGCGAAGTTCTGCTTGAAATAGGTGTCGAGCATCTTGGGGCGGTCCGACAGCGCCGAGATCGGCGCGTCGTTGCCCATCGAGCCGACGGCCTCCTGGCCGGTCTGGGCCATCGGCGCCATAAGGACCTTCAGGTCCTCCTGTGTGTAGCCAAAAGCCTGCTGGCGGTCGAGCAGGGCCACAGTCGAGCGGGCGCGCTTGGTCTTCGCCGTGGGCAAGTCCTTCAGCACGACCTGGGTGCGCTTCAGCCAGTCCTTGTAGGGATGTGCCGTCGAGAGCTGCTTCTTCAGCTCCTCATCCGAGATGATGCGCTTCTGCTCAAGATCGATGAGCAGCATCTTGCCGGGCTGCAGGCGCCACTTGTGGGTGATGTGTTCTTCGGCGAACTGCAAGCAGCCCATTTCGGAGGCGAGCAGGATGTGACCGTCATCGCTCGTCATGTAGCGCGAGGGCCTGAGGCCGTTGCGGTCGAGAGTGGCGCCGATCAGCTTGCCGTCGGTGAAGACCATGGCGGCGGGGCCGTCCCACGGTTCCATCAAGGCCGCATGATATTCGTAGAAGGCGCGGCGGTCTTCGTCCATGAGCGGGTTGCCGGCCCAGGCTTCGGGGATCAGCATCATCATCGCATGGGGAAGCGAGTAGCCGCCCATGGTGAGGAATTCGAGCGCGTTGTCGAAACACGCCGTGTCGGACTGGCCTTCATAGGAGATCGGCCACAGCTTGGAGAGGTCTTCTCCCAGCATGTCGGACTTCATGTTGGCCTGACGCGCCGCCATCCAGTTGTAGTTGCCGCGCACCGTGTTGATCTCGCCGTTGTGGCAAACGAAGCGATAGGGGTGCGAGAGCGGCCACGAGGGGAACGTGTTGGTCGAGAAGCGCTGGTGGACCATGGCGAAGGCCGAGTCCATGCGCGGGTCTTCAAGGTCCTTGTAATAGGAGCCTAAGTCCTTGCCGAGCACGAGGCCCTTGTAGACCACGGTGCGGGCCGAGACCGATACAGGATAATACGTCCGGGCATTGGCACCCAGCACTTCGAGTACGCGGTTCGATACCACCTTGCGGCAGACGAACAGCTTCCGCTCGAAATGGGCTTCGTCGCGGATCGTGGGCCCGCGTCCAATGAACACCTGGCGATGGAAGGGCTCGGTGCCCTTCACCGAATAGCCCAGCACGGCGCTATCGACCGGCACGTCGCGCCAGCCAAGAATCTTGAGGCCCTCTTCACGCGCGGTTTCCCACCAGATGCGCTCGACGTCCTGACGGTAAATGGGCTCGCGCGGCATGAAGAGCTGGCCAACGCCATAGTGCTGCGGGCCCGGCAGCTCGAAGCCGAGGCGCATGGCCTCTCCGCCGAAGAAGCCATGGGGGATCTGGATCATGATGCCGGCACCGTCGCCCGCCTTCGGGTCGGCGCCCACGGCACCGCGGTGTTCGAGGTTCTTCAGGATGGACAGGCCATCCGCCACCATGCGGTGGCTTTTTGCATTGTGGATGTTGGCGATGAGGCCGATGCCGCAGGCATCGTGTTCGTTGCGCGGGTCATAGAGACCATGCGCTTGCGGAAGTCCTTCTGGCCGGTATTGGATGTTCATGGCCATCTCCTTCAATCTTCCTCAGCCCATCTTAAACCCATCAGGCTCGTCATTGAACCTGCAGGCGTCGTTCAAGTCCTCTGTTGCGCAGGCGTCGATCTTGGCTGGGGATGGAGCCTCTGGGTGGCTTCCGGACCCGTCCGGGCGATCAAACTCCTGGGCACTTCGTTTGCCCTGAGCCTGGCCCTTACTTGCGTTTGCGGAGCGCAGCTCGTGGCATGCATGCGGCGTCAACGGCCGGTTTGGCCGTCGTATTCAGGGTCTGTGTGGTCGTATTCCGGAGCATCCGGTTCCACTTGCCTTGATTAACACCGCGAAAGGACAGTAGCACTGTCCTAAATCTGTATGCCAGATTGAGGGGCGCCGCGCAAGGAAGGAATCAGTTCGCTCAAAAATACGCAATAAAATTGCGCCATTGACTTATCTCATAAACGAGATATTTTCCCGAATATGGAACAGACCGATCTCTTCAATGAAAGCATCGACCGCCGCATTGCGCAACGGATCAAATCGCTGCGCACCGAGCGGCAATGGCCGCTGGAAGAACTTTCGGGACGGAGCGGGGTCAGCCGGGCCAGCCTGTCGCGGATCGAGAACGGCGAGGTCAGTCCAACGGCCAGCGTGCTGGGCAAGATCTGCGGCGCCTTCGGCCTAACCCTGTCGCGGCTCATGGTTCTGGTGGAGGAGGGCTTTCCGCCGCTGTTGACGCGTGACGGGCAAGTGGTCTGGACGGACCCGGAGACGGGTTTCCTCCGCCGCGCCGTGTCGCCGCCGGGGCCGGGCCTTTCCGGCGAAGTGATCGACTGCACGCTGAAAGCGGGAACCCGCATCGCCTATGACCGCCCGCCGCGGCCCGGCCTCGAACATCATCTCGTGATGATCGAGGGCGCGCTGGCGCTGACCATCGACGGCATCCGCCATCGGCTATCACCGGGTGACTGCCTGCGCTACCGGCTGCATGGGGCAAGCCTCTTCGAAACGCCCGGCAACAGCGGGGCCCGCTATTTCCTGTTCATGGTGTGAAGCATCATCATGCTGTGCATCATTCCCGGCGACTTCGATGATCCGCGCGTGGTGGCGCTGCTGGAACACCATCATCGCACTATGCATGCGCAGACGCCCAAGGGCAGCGCGCACGCGCTCGACCTCAAGGGATTGCGCAACCCCTCGATCCGGTTCTGGACCGTGTGGGAAGATGACATGCTGGCCGGGATGGGCGCGCTGAAAGCGCTCGACCGATTTCATGGCGAAGTGAAATCCATGCGCACCGTCGAGGGCTTTCAAAGGAAGGGCATTGCCGGCAGCATGCTTCGCCATATCATCGGCGAGGCGAAGTCTTCCGGCATAACGCGGCTCAGTCTCGAGACGGGCTCTTTCGCGCTCTTCGTCCCAGCCGTCGCGCTCTATCGCAAGCACGGCTTTGTGGCTAGCGGACCTTTTGGCGATTACCGGCCCGATCCGAACAGCGTGTTCCTCATGCTCGATCTTATGCGGCGATGAGCGGCGAAAGCCCTTTCCACACCACGTAGGCTCCGATGAGTATGACGAAGACCGCGAAGATCATCGATAGCGTGCCCTTGGATTTCCCAAGCCTATGCCCCGCGAAGGTGCCGATGATGCCGCCCAGCACTCCGCCGCCGATGAACAGCCCCGCGATGCGCCAGTCGACAAGACCCGACAGCGCATAGTTCGAGGCGGTGGTGGCGCCGAAGACAGTGACGGCGACGAGCGAGGTGCCGATGGCATAGGCGATGGGCATGCCCGTCGCCAGCATCAGTCCCGGTACGATGAGGAAGCCGCCGCCAATGCCGAAGAAGCCCGACAGTGCCCCGACGCTGAAGCCGATGAGCAGCAAGAGCGGCAGCAGTTCCCGGGCGTTGCCGACGTTGAGGCGGATGCCGGGATTGCCCTCCGCGTCCTTCCGCAGGAGCATCACGACTCCGACCACCACCATGAGCGCGCCGAAAAGCGCCATCAGGTGCTGGCCCGGAACTTTCATCGCGACGGACGATCCTGCCCATGCGCCCGCAACGCCGGCCAGCGAAAAGGTGACGGCACAGGGCCATTTCACCATGCCCTTGCGCGCGTGGTTCACGAGGTTCGAGGCCGCGCTGAGCGAGACCGCGATGGCACTCGTGCCGATCGCCAGATGCGGGCTGCCGATGCCGACCACATAGAGCAGCAGCGGCACGGCAATGATCGATCCGCCGCCGCCCACAAGCCCCAGCACGAAGCCCACGAGCGAACCCGAGATGATGGAGAGAAAGTCTTGCAACTCAAGCATGGCCAATCAATCGCCGAAAGGGCCGGTCGATACGGCCGTTGAGACTGGCGGTCAGCCCCGCTTCACGGGAAGGCCCGCGTTCTTCCAGGCCTCGATGCCGCCATCAAGAATATAGGCCTCGGCGTCGGCGCAATTGGCCAGCGCGTGGGCATTCATGCGGGTGCGTGCACCCGACTTGCAATGGAAAACGATGACCGGCGCATCGCCGACTGTCGCTCCGGCTCCCAGCCGCGACAAGGGCGCATTGCGCGCACCGGGAATGTTCTCGGCGGCATATTCATTTGTCTCGCGAATATCGATGAGGAGGGCGCCGTCATCGACAAGGCGCTTGGCTTCGGCGGCAGTGATGTGCTTCAGCGGCATGATACAGTCCTTCGATCAGCAGAAGATGGTTTTCAGGGTTGCGAGGATGTCCTTCACCCGCGGGTCGGAGACGCGATAGAACAGCGACTGCGCCTCGCGGCGGAAGTCCACCATCTTCTCCTCGCGCATCCGGGCGAGGTGCTGTGAAAGCGCTGATTGGCTCAAGCCGACTTCGGCGGACAGGGCCATGACGCCCATTTCGCCATGTTCAAGCAGCTTGCACAGGATCATCAGGCGTTTCTCATTGGCGAGCGCCTTCAGCATGGTGGTTGCCTCGGCAGCATTCGCTTCGAAGCCAGCCATTGAAGGGTCAATTGCCAGAACCGTCATGGTATCCTCGCTTTTGTCTCTTGCTAATTTAGATTATTCTAATATATAGTCAAGCAGATTTCGCAAGCGAGGGAGAACCCGGACATGCCGCAGCCCATCATCCATGCCTTTTTTGACGAACCCACCAATACCGTGAGCTATCTGGTGGCGGACCCGGTGACGAAGCAGGCCGCCGTCGTCGATCCGGTGCTGGACTATGACCACAAGTCCGGCAAGGCCAACGCGCGTTCGGCCGACGCGATCATGGCGAGGGCAAAGCAGGAAGGCTTCACCATCGGCCTGGTGCTCGAGACGCATGTTCACGCCGATCATCTTTCGGGTGCTCCCTATATCAAGCTGAAGACCGGGGCCAAGGTCGCCATCGGCGAGCGCATCCGCGAGGTGCAGAAAATCTTCCGGCCTGTGTTCAACGCGACCGACGTCTCGGGAGACGGCTCGGAGTTCGATATCCTGTTCAAGGATGGCGACCGGTTCGAGATCGGCCAGCTTGCCGGCGAGGTCATTGCCACGCCCGGCCATACGCCGGCCTGCGTCTCCTACAAGATCGAGGACGCGGTTTTCGTAGGCGATACGCTGTTCATGCCGGACTACGGCACGGCGCGCGCCGACTTTCCCGGCGGCGATGCCCGGATTCTTTACCGCTCGATCCGCAAGCTCATGGCGCTGCCGCGGCAGACTCGGCTTTTCATGTGCCACGACTATCTGCCCAAGGAAGGCCGCACGCATTTTGCCTGGGAAACGACGGTCGGCGAAGAGTTCGATCGCAACATCCATGTGCATGAGGGTGTGAGCGAGGACGAGTTCGTGAAGATGCGGACTTCGCGCGATGCGACATTGTCCGCGCCGACGCTGCTGCTGCCGTCGATCCAGGTCAACATGCGCGCAGGAAAGCTTCCGCCGGCGGATGTCAATGGGGTCCATTACCTGCGTGTGCCGATCACCCTTGCGCCCTGAGCGGGGCTCGTTTGCGATTCGACCGTCTTGCGGCTAGGGAAAGCCTTTGACTCTCTCTCCCGCCAAGCAGGACAAGAATGGCCATCTCGAACAATCTGCGCGGCATCGGCGCGATCATCGTCGCTACGGGCGCCTTCGTCGCGAATGACAGCTGCATGAAGCTGGCGCTGGAGGATGCGCCGCCGTTCCAGGTCCTCATCATGCGCGGTGTCGCAGCCTGCCTCTGGTGCCTGCCCGTGCTGTTTCTTTTCGGCCTGGGGCGGGACCTGCCGAAGGCCTTCCATCCTTGGGTGGTGCTGCGCTCGCTGAGCGAGGTCTTCGCCATCCTGAGCTTCATCCTCGCGCTGGGCCAGATGCCCATCGCGGATGTAACGGCCATCGCCCAGATCGCTCCCTTCATCGTGCTGCTTGGCATGTGGCTGTTCTTTGGCGAGAAGGTCGGCGGCCTGCGGATGGCGCTGGTGGGACTGGGCATCACCGGGGCCCTGCTGGTGGCCCAGCCGGCGGGGGACTCGGCCTCACCCTTCGCCATCTTCGGCTTCTTCACCGCCGTGGGCGCGGCTGGCCGCGACATTCTCTCGCGCAAGGTTCCAGAGGGAACGCCAGCCCTCATCGTCACCTTCTCGACGCTGCTGATCGTGATGCTCTCGGCGATCGTGTGTTCGCTGCTGTTCGAAACCCAGGTGGCACCCACATGGCGGCATGGCGGACTGATGGCGATTGCCGGCTTCTTCCTCATGTGCGGCCATGCCTTCGTGTTCATGGCCTATCGCCTGGCTCCAGCCCGGGTGGTGGCGCCCTTCAACTACTCCTTCATGCTCTGGGCAGGGCTCTCGGGTTATCTTATCTTTAACGAGACCCCGAACACGCTCGCGATTGCCGGGATGGCGCTCATCATGCTGGCGGGCCTGGCGGTGGTCATGCTCGAAGGGCGAACACGGCAAGGTGATCCGGCTGCGATCAAGACTTGACGTGCACGTGATTTCCAATTGAACGTCTTTTAGGCGACAGTGCAAAAACTGGAAACAACGGACGAAAATTTCCATGACCACCACCACCCGCCGCAACACGCTGCTCGCCATCGCAGGCGCCCTGACCGCAGCCGTTGCCACCACGGCGCTGCAGGTTCCCGCCCAGGCCGCCGACATGGAGAAGTGCTACGGCGTCTCGCTGAAGGGCCAGAACGATTGCAAGGCCGGCGAGGGCACGAGCTGTGCCGGATCCTCGACCATTGACTACCAGGGCAATGCCTGGAAGCTGGTTCCGAAGGGCACCTGCGTCTCGATGGAGACCCCGCTCGGACCGGGCTCGCTCGAACCCATCGAACGCCCGGCCTGATGCTTGACCGGGGCACGGCCGCAACCGTGCCCCGTTTTCCCATGACCGCTTCACGCACCATACCGCCCCGCACCGGCCTTGGCCTCAAGGCCGAGCATTATCGCGACATCCTGGCGGCAAAGCCTACGCTCGGATTCTTTGAAATCCATGCCGAGAACTACATGGGCGGGGGCGGTCCGCCGCACAGGTACCTCACCGCAATCCGCGATCTCTATCCGCTCTCCCTCCATGGCGTGGGTCTTTCGATCGGCGGGCATGCCCCGCTCGACAAGAGCCATCTGGCAAGGCTAAAGGCCCTGAACGACCGCTATCGTCCCGGCCTGTTCTCGGAGCATCTGGCCTGGTCTACCCATGACTCCGGATATCTGAGCGACCTGCTGCCAATCCCTTACACGGACGAGGCTTTGCAGCGCGTCTGCGATCACATCGATGAGACACAATCCGCCGTCGGCCGCCAGATGCTGCTGGAGAATCCGTCAAGCTATCTGAGCTTTGAGGAGAGCACCTGGTCCGAAGCCGCATTCATCGCGGAAATCGCGAAGCGTACCGGATGCGGGCTGCTGCTCGACGTCAACAATGTCTTCGTGTCGGCGCGCAACCTGAAAACCATCCCGCTCGACTATATCGAGGCCTATCCCCTGGCTCACGTGCAGCAGATTCACCTGGCCGGCCATGAGGTGACATTGGACCAGATGGGCGAAGAGCTTCTGATCGATGCCCACGGTTCCGAGGTCACGGACCCGGTGTGGGGCCTCTATGCCGAGGTGATCGCCCGAACCGGTCCCCTGCCGACCCTCATCGAGCGCGATGCCAATGTTCCGCCGCTGGCCGCACTTCTGGCGGAAGCCCGCCGCGCCGACGCCATTCTCACCCTTGGCGCCGAGGCTGCATGATGCAGGAACACCAGTTTCAAAGGGCCATTGGCGATTGGTCATGTCCGTTGCCGCACCCGCGCATGCGCGTCTACCGCAACAATGTCGCCGCCGCATTGGTCTCGGCGCTGCAGGTGCGCTACCCGGTCACCGCGCAGCTTGTCGGCGAGGAATTCTTCTTCGGCATGGCGAGCCGATTTGCCGAGGCCACGCGGCCGCAGTCTCCGGTGCTGATCGAATATGGCGCCACGTTTGCGGATTTCATACGAGGGTTCGCGCCCGCCTCAAGCGTTCCGTATCTGGGCGATGTGGCCGAACTCGAAAGCCTGTGGTGGCAAGCCTATCACGCCCCGGAGGCACAGCCGCTGGCAGCCTCCGCCTATGCCGGGATGGCGCCCGACGTGCTGGGCGAGCTTCGCCTCAACCTTCATCCGTCCGCCGGGCTTCTGGCCTCGCGCCATGCGGTGGCTTCGATCTGGGAGGCTCACCATGGCGGAGCCGCCATGGGCACGTTCGCGCTGGACCAGCCGCAGCATGTTCTGGTGTCGAGACCCGCCGCGGAAATCGGCATTCGCACCGTCTCGCCTGAAACCTTCGCCTTCCTCATGGCGCTGAAACGGGGCGACAGCCTTGCCGACGCCGTGGAAGCCGCTGCCACGCTATGCCCCGATCTCGACATTTCCGCCCAGATTGGCGGTGCCTTCTCACTCGGTCTCATCACAGGTTTTTCCGCATGACACGCCTTATCGACGCGCTGCTTAATCTTCTGGCCAAGATACCGCATTCAATCATCGGCCTTATCGGGCGGCTCTCCATCGGGCTGGTGTTCTGGAATTCCGGGCGCACCAAGGTCGATGGCTGGAACATCTTTCATGTCAACGACAAGACGCTGTTCCTCTTTCAGAATGAGTACAAGGTTCCCCTGCTGCCGCCAGAACTTGCGGCATTGAGCGCCCAGGTGGCTGAGCATGTTCTTCCGGTGCTGCTCTTCGTGGGGCTTGCCACGCGGTTCTCGGCGCTGGGCCTTCTGATCATGACGCTGGTGATAGAGATCTTCGTCTACCCCGGCGCCTACGTGCTGCACGGAACCTGGGCCGCGGTTCTCCTGATGCTCATCAAGTATGGGCCGGGAAAACTCTCTCTGGATCATCTGATCTATCGGCGCTGAGGTATCGACGCCGCCGCCCAAATCATGGCAGAAGGTCCGCTGACGGATCATCTGCCATGACGCAAGACATTCTCATCGTTCTTCATTCCGAGTCCTCGACGCCAGGCCGCATCGGCCACATGCTGGCGGCGCGTGGCCACCGTCTGGACATCCGCAGGCCCTGCCTCGGTGACCCGCTTCCTCCGACCATGGCAAACCATGCGGGCGCCGTCATCTTCGGCGGGCCGATGAGCGCCAATGACAGTGACGACTGGATCTCCCGCGAGATCGACTGGATCGGCGTGCCGCTGAAAGAGGACAAGCCTTTCCTCGGCGTCTGCCTTGGCGCGCAGATGCTGTCAAAGCATCTGGGCGGCAGCGTGGGCCCTCATGCCGATGGGCTGGTCGAGATCGGTTACTATCCTCTGCGTCCGACGGAGCACGGGCAGGGGCTCGGACTAGGGCCGTGGCCCGAGCATGTCTATCACTGGCACCGCGAGGGCCTGAGCCTGCCATCGGGCACGGTTCATCTGGCAACCGGGGATACCTTCGAGAACCAGGCATTCCGCTATAGCGGCAAGGCCTATGGCATCCAGTTCCATCCGGAGGTGACGCGGCTCACCATGCACCGCTGGGCCGTGCTGGGGGCACATCGCTTCGTGATGCCCAATGCCCAGCATGCAAGAGCCCACCTGGACGCAAACCTCGTCCACGATGGGCCCGTGAAGAACTGGCTCACGCGATTCCTCGACCACTGGCTTTCGCCCGCGGCCTGATTGCGTCAGGCAACGGCGCGCTGGCACTCCGGCGGCAAAGGCCACGATCTCGATCCAGTAGCGGCCGACCGTCTTCACGATCTCGACGAGGCTGTCGAAGGTCACCGGCTTGCAGATGAATGAATTGACACCGAGATTGTAGGTGCGGACGATGTCCTCCTCAGCCTTGGAGGTCGTGAGAATCACGATCGGAATGCGCTGCAGGATGGGTGAGGCCTTGATCTCACGGAGTGCCGTCCGGCCATCCTTGCGCGGCATGTTGAGGTCAAGCAAGATGAATCCCGGGTAGGGATGGTCCGCGAGGCTGGTGTATTCACCCTCGCGTTGCAGGTAGTTCATCAGCTGCATGCCATCCTCGACGAAGTCGACAGGATTGCTCAGGCGCGATTCCTCGAAGGCATCCTTGATCATCATCCGGTCATCGGCATCGTCCTCGGCGACAAGAATGCGAATCGGGAGCGTGGAGCGCATCATGCTGCGAATTCCTTGTTGGTCTGTGATAGCGGAAGGGTGATGATGAAGGTCGAGCCTTCGCCCGGCCGGCCGATTGCGTCGATCATGCCGAGATGGCGTTCGACGATCTTTCGGCAGGTGGCCAGGCCAATGCCGGTGCCTTCGTATTCGGTGCGGCTGTGGAGCCGCTGGAAGATCACGAAGATCTGTTCCTTGAAGTGCTGCTCGAATCCGATGCCATTGTCGGCGATCGAGATCGTCACGGCGCGGCCGGAAACCGGAAGGTTGTGATCGTCGGTGAACTCCGCGGAGATCCTGACTACGGGATCGGCGCCGTTCCTGCGGAACTTGATGGCGTTGCCGATCAGGTTCTGAAACAGCTGGCGCATCTGCATCGGATCAGCTTCGAGCGGCGGAAGCTCTGCCACCTCGACGGTCGCCGAGGTTTCCTCGATGCGAATCTGCAGGTCCGAGAGGACACCGTTCAGAACTTCGTTGAGCTGCACCTGCTGGAAGGGAGCCGCCGCCGTCGTCACGCGCGAATAGGAGAGAAGATCGTTGATCAGTTGCCGCATGCGGCTTGCGGCACTCTGCATGCGATTGACGAACATCTGGCCTTCCTCGGGAAGGACGGAGATGTATTTCTTGACAAGGCGGTCACCGAAGGCCTCGATCTTGCGGAGCGGCTCCTGCAGGTCATGCGAGGCCACATAGGCGAAGTCGACCAGCTCGCGGTTCGATCGCTCGAGCTTCCGCGTGTATTCGACCATCTTCTCGGTGGTCGTCTCGAGGTCGGTGATGTCCTGGTAGGTGGCAATGGTCCCGCCGTCCGACATGGGCTCGCTCATCACCGCGATCACGCGGCCATCCTTCAGGCGCTGCTTGATGACGGTGCGGATGCGCAGCTTCGCCGGATCGTTGCGTTCGGCCAGCGCGCGCTCGGCTTCTTCCGCCGTATAGTTGCCGAGGCTCACGGAGTATTCCATCAGGCCGCGGAGCGTGATGCCGGGCTTTGGCGCCACGATGGCCGATGATTGGAAGGTGAAGGCGGGCGACCTCAGCACAGGACTGGATGCAACGCCTCTGTGGATCCCGCAGACCAGCATGGCCATCGGTGCCGTTGTCTTCGCCGTGGCCATCCTCGACCAGTTTCTCCAGTTGCTGCTTACCGGTGCCCACAGCGTCAAACAGTCGTCCGGCATCGAGTGAGCTGACAAAATGGATTCGATCACCATCCTCGCCGTCCTTCTGGGCGTGATGTTCCTGCTGCTCGGGTCCGGCGTGTGGATCGGGCTTGCGCTCATGGCAGTCGGCGGCTTTGCCATCGAGGTTTTCGCGGGACGTCCGGCGGGCGATGCCATTGCCACCACCATCTGGTCGTCTTCGTCGTCGTGGATGCTGACGGCGCTTCCGATGTTCATCTGGATGGGGGACATCCTGCTCTGCACCAAGCTATCGGAAGACCTTTTCCGCGGGCTTGCGCCCATGATGGGCCGCATTCCGGGAGGCCTGCTCCACACCAATGTCATGGGTTGCACGCTGTTCGGCTCGGTGTCGGGTTCCTCAGCAGCAACGCTTGCCACGGTCGGCAAGATGACGGTGCCGGAACTCAAGAAGCGAAACTATCCCGAGCCGCTCATCATCGGCACGCTGGCCGGTCCCGCCACGCTCGGCCTCATGATTCCGCCCTCCATCATCATGATCGTCTATGGCGTGATGACGAACGAGTCGATCGCGGCCATCAATATCGCGGGCATAATCCCTGGCCTTGTGCTGGCGCTGTTGTTCAGCGGCTACATCGCGATAAAGTCCAAGACGATGCGCGGCTATGCCCCGGTCCAGGAAGCAAGCACAACCATATGGGAAAAGCTCGTGGCGAGCCGCAGGCTCATCCCGGTGTTCGTTCTCCTGTTCCTCGTCATCGGTTCGATGTTCGCGGGCTATGCGACCGCGACGGAGTCGGCCGCTGTCGGCGTTGCCGGCGCATTCGCGCTGGCGTGGTGGCAGGGCACGCTCAGCTGGAACAGCTTCTCCACCAGCCTGATGGGTGCTACGATGGCCTCGGCGATGATCGCGCTCATTCTCGCAGCGGCGTCAGGCCTTTCGCTTGCCATGGGCTTTCTCGGATTGCCTGAAGCGCTCGCCCAGTGGGTTAGCACGCTGGAGCTGTCGTCCTTCGGGCTCATCATGTGCCTGCTCGTGCTCTACATGGTTCTCGGCTGCTTCCTTGATGGCATCTCCTGCGTCGCCCTCACCATCGCCATCATCGAGCCCATGGTGCGGAGTGCCGGGATCGACATGATCTGGTTCGGCATCTTCGTGGTGCTGGCTGTCGAGATGGCGCAGATTACGCCGCCCGTCGGTTTCAATCTCTTCGTGCTGCAGCAGATGACCGGGCACGGCATGTTCAAGATTGCACGCTGGGCATTTCCACAATTCGTCATCATGGTCGGCATGGTGTTCGTGCTGATTGCCATTCCCGAACTTGCCACATGGCTGCCGAAGCAGATGATTCCTGTGGCTGGTTAGCAACGGTCCCGGAATAGTACCCCGATGGCGCAGCGCTGAAACCACATCTTAATCCTTTTTTTCCTGTTCGAAACTCTTTTGAAACTCTGATCCCTCATAGTGAACACATGGCAAGCAGACCCGGAGCGGGGTCAAGGCCAGGGGCGGTCCGGGATTGGGTATTGCGTACCCGGGCACCAGATTAAGCGGGGGACCTCCGGGCGGAGCGTCCCCCGTTGTTTTTGCGCGGCAGTGTCGGAAGACTTGCGGAACCGCCCGCGGCGCATGACATTGCTGCCTGACATGAGCGCTCCGCCACCCTTCGAATCCTGGCTTCGTCCCGGCCCTTCTGGGCTCTATTGCGTTCCGGGTGATTTCCATATCGATCCGCATGCGCCAGTGCCGCGTGCGGTGATCACTCATGGTCATTCCGACCACGCCCGCCCAGGGCATGCAGCCGTGCTTGCCACGGCAGACACTCTTCAAATCATGAAGCTGCGGTTGGGGAATGGCGCTGGCGGCCAGTTGCAGGCCCTTGCCTATGGTGAGCCGATCAAGGTGCGCGACGTGACGGTGCGGCTGGTGCCGGCCGGGCATATCCTGGGTTCGGCGCAGGTCGTCATCGAGTACAAGGGCCAGCGCGCGGTGATCTCCGGCGACTACAAGCGCCACGGCGATCTGACCTGCGATCCCTTCGAACTCGTGCCTTGCGATCTCTTCGTCACCGAGGCCACATTCGGATTGCCGGTCTATCGGCACGAGCCAGACAGGGGCGAGGTGGCAAAGCTGCTGACCTCGCTGAGGGACTTCCCCGACCGCACGCATCAGATCGGTGTCTATGGCCTCGGCAAGTGCCAGCGCCTCATCGCGTTGCTGCGCGAGGCAGGCTACGACCGGCCGATCTGGCTGCATGGCGCGCTCCGCGCGATGACGGACTACTACCTCGCGCGCGGCTTTGACCTTGGCGATGTTCCATCGGTCGCCGAGTCGAAGGACAAGCTCGCCGGCGAGATCGTGTTGTCACCGCCTTCAGCGTTGGGTGACCGATGGTCGCGGCGCTTTGCCGATCCGCTGGCGGGCTTTGCCTCGGGCTGGATGCGGATCAGGGGCCGCGTGCGCCAGCGCGGCGTGGAGCTGCCGCTCATCATCTCGGACCATTGCGACTGGCCCGAACTGTTGCAGACGATCACTGAAACAGGCGCCCGCGAGGTGTGGGTCACGCATGGCCGCGAGGAGGCGCTCGTTCACGAGATGGGCAAGCGCGGCATCGCGGCGCGCGCATTGCGTCTCGTGGGCCGCGAGGACGATGCCGAATGAAGGCCTTCTCCGCCTTGCTCGATCGCCTGACCTACACGCCGTCGCGCAACGGCAAGCTGATGCTCATGCGCAACTACTTCATCTCGACGCCCGATCCGGACCGTGGCTTCGCGCTGGCCGCCCTCACCGATGGAATCCCGCTTCAGTTTCCGCTACGCCGCGTGCTGGGCGAGATCGGCGAGAGCCGTTTCGATCCGCAGCTCTTCCGCATGTCGCGCGACGATGTGGGCGACACGGCGGAAACGGTCGCGCTGATCTGGCCTTCGGTCTCAGCTGCAGGCGAGGCGCCGCGTCTGCCGGAGGTGGTCGCGGCGCTGTCGAAGGCGGGCCGCGGCGGGCATGCGGAACTCCTCACGCAATGGCTCGACCGGCTCGATGCCACGGGACGCTGGGCGCTGTTGAAATTCCTGAGCGGCGCGCCGCGCGTCGGCGTGTCGGCGCGGCTTGCCAAGCAGGCGGTGGCGGATGCCTTCGGGCAGAATGTGGATGACATAGAAGAACTCTGGCACGGGCTGGAGCCGCCCTATCAGCCGCTGTTCGACTGGCTGGAGCAGAAGGCCGAGAGGCCGGCGCTTTCTGCCAATCCGGTGTTCAGGCCCATGATGCTTGCGCATGCGCTGGAGGATGCCGAGTGGAATGCGTTGGCGCTCGAAGACTTTGCCGCTGAATGGAAGTGGGATGGCATCCGCATCCAGGCGGCGGGGAAGGGCGGCATGACGCGGCTGTTCTCGCGCACGGGCGATGACATCGGCAACAGCTTTCCCGAGTTGCTCGATCACTTCAGGTTCGATGCGGTGCTCGATGGTGAATTGCTGGTGCTGCGCCAAGGCGAGGTTGCGCCCTTCGCCGATCTCCAGCAGCGGCTCAACCGCAAGACCGTCACCAAGGCCATGACGACCAAGTATCCCGTTCACGTGCGCTTCTATGATGCGCTCGAGATCGGCGGCGAGGATCTGCGCGGGTTGTCTTTCATGGCGCGGCGCAAGCGGCTGGAGGAGTGGCATGCATCATATGGTCCGCCCCACAGCGATCTCTCGGAGGTGCTGCCGTTCGAGGACAAGGACGCGCTGAAGCGGCGCTGGGAGGCAACGCGCGAGGAGGGCATCGAGGGGCTGATGCTGAAGCGCAAGGAAAGCCCCTATCTTGCGGGCCGCCCCAAGGGCCACTGGTACAAGTGGAAGCGTGCCGCACTCACCGCGGACTGCGTGCTGCTCTATGCGCAGAAGGGCTCGGGCAAGCGCTCGTCATTCTATTCGGATTATACATTCGGGGCGTGGATGGAGAAGGACGGCGCGAGCGTTCTCGTTCCTGTCGGCAAGGCCTATTCAGGCTTCACCGACGAAGAGTTGGGGCAGCTCGACCGTTTCATCCGTCAGAACACCGTCGAGCGCTTTGGCCCGGTGCGCTCCGTTGCGCCGAAACTGGTGCTGGAAATCGCATTCGACGCGATCAATGCGTCGGCGCGGCATAAGTCTGGAGTAGCAATGCGCTTTCCGCGCGTGGCGCGCATCAGGTGGGACAAGCCCGCCGCCGAAGCCGACACGCTGGAGACCCTCAAGGGCCTCATCACTTCAGCCCGGTGAGCGCGCTCCTCGCAATGCGGCAGGCAACCGAATAAGCGGGGTTGAAGACGTTGGCGACGTCATAGCGGACGGCCTGCCCCATGATGTGGCTCGCCGCCACTTCATCAAGGCCATAGTCCTCCATCAGCCAATCCAGCATCTCTGTCGTCGCGTGCTGCAGGGCCTGATCCAGCGGACGTGAATTCCCGACCGTGAAGATCTCGGTATCGGTCATGCCGCGCGGCCAGCCGATCTTGCGGTTCTTGATCATCTTCACGGTGAAGGTCACTTCCGCCGCCGTCTCGATTCCGGTGCCGACGATTTCGCCATCGCATTGCTGGGCATGAACGTCGCCGAGGAAGAACAGTGCGCCCGGTGCCGACACGGGGAACATGACATCCACCCCGGCGCAGAAGCCGCGATAGTCCATGTTGCCGCCATAGCGTCCGCTGGTCGCGGTCGAGATGGCCTGCCCCACATCGGGTGCCACGCCGAAGCAGCCGATCATGGGTTCGACCGCAACCGACCAGTTCTGCAGCGATGCGGGCGGCTCGGCCAGCCAGGCGCGTCCTTTCTGGGCGTCGATCACCCACCCGGTCTTCCTGCGTTCAGGAAAGCGCGCCACTGCGCCAGGATCGACCACGTTCGGACTCAAGGTATCGAAGGTCCAGCCGGTGGCCCGCGTCATCCTAATGGCGTCGATCTTCACCTGCAGCGTGTCGCCAGGCTCCGCGCCTGCCACGAAGAATGGACCGGTCATGGGGTTGGGCCGGTCCCCCCGCTTGTTCCCGTGACGGTCAAAGCCATGCGCGTCCACCGTCTCGGCAATCACGGTGTCGCCGCTCGCGATTTCGAGAACCGGCGGATGGCTGCCGATGGTGTTGAAGAACGCTGTGGGGACGAAACGGTGCGTGGTCATCTGAACATGTCCGGAATGCTTGTGCGGGTATTCTGCGCCGCTCTCCCTGAGCCGCGCAACTTCAAAGGCACTGGCGCGGGCAAAAGGTGCAGGTCAGACGAGGCTGGAGACGAGAAGCTTCTTCGCCAGAATGACGGCGGAGGGGCCATCCGCGGCTGTGCCGTCAGCGCCCACGGCCTCCACCCACTCCGGGTTGCGGGCGATGGCGGAACCGCCGACCATGATTCCGACCTTGCGGTTCAGAGACAGTTCGCGCACGCGCTTCACGGCCAGTGCCAGGCTTTCGAGGTGGATGTCGGAGCCCAGTGAAAAGCCGACCACCGCAAAGGAATCAAGCGCTGCAATGTCGGCTGCTTCCTCGATCCGCGGCGTGGCGCAGGTCCAGACGTGCCAGCCGCTCGCGCGGAGGAACTTCTGCAACATGGTGTTGCCGAGGCTATGCTGGTCGCCCGGTGCCGCAGCCAGCAAGACCTTGCGCTTGTCGTCATAGGGCGAGACATGGTCCAGCCCACTGAAGACATGCACGAGGCGCTGGAGCTTTGACACGCCGAGCGTCACGTCCACGAAGTCGATCTTGTCGTCCTCCCACAACGCGCCCAGATGGCGCGCCGTCGGCTCGAGCAGTTCCATGTGCAGGCGGTCGAGAGACACGCCGCCATCCTTGAGCGACAGGATGTAGTCGGCGGCGTCCTCATTGTCGGGGCCGAGGATCAGCTTGGCCAGTTCGAGAATTTCAGCCGTGCGCGTCGGTTCAGCATGGACATGGGTCTGTGCCGACTGCTTGACCGCGCTGTAGAGCGCCATAAGGCGAGGCACGACCTGACCGGCAACAATGCCGGCAAGCCTGGTGTGCCGCTCGTCCGGCGAGTCGACATTGATCGACAGGGGAGGAAGAAAATTGACTTCCGGACCCTGAGCCGCGTGCTGGCGCGGTTCTATCCGGGCAAACGCCTGCCCGTCCGACTCATCCTGGTCGCCCACCATTCTCCCACCTCATCCGGCCGGACATTCTGTGGTCGCGGCATCGGTCTCAATTGTCGCAAGCCGGATGATAGGGAAGGCCAGCTTTCAAAGCAATCTTGGATTTTCCAGTACCGTTACCGGGGCGATGGACGGCCGCCTGTATCATCCGGACCACCTTTCCCGCGGCGCCGGAACAGCCGGAACGCGGCCAGCGCCAGAAGGGCCGTGAGGGCCAGTGCGATCAATGGCGCGGCGAGTGCAACGATCGAGAGGACCGTGGCGCCAGCCAGTTCGCCCGTTGCAACGGCAGCATTGCCCAGCCCCGCCGTGAGCATGGTTGAATGCGCCCGCACGAAGGTGGTGGCACCTTGTGTCATTGCCGCAGCGCCGCCGCCCGCGATTATGGCGAGCGTCCACTTCAGCATCGGCGAGACATCCGTCATGGCTGCCGCGGCCACCACGATACCGGCGATCACGGCGGCGGGCGCCGCGAGCGCATCGAGCAGGTTGTCGAGGTCGGGCACATAGAAGGCGACCACTTCAATGGCGGCGGCCACCGCCAGCATCAGCAGCGCAGGCAAGGTCGCCAGCCAGTCGAAGCCGGCACCGGGCGAGACATAGCCCCAGTTGGCGGCGGCGCTCATCACCAGCAGCGGCACGAAGACCCGAAAGCCCGATGCGGCCGCAAGCGCCACGCCGAGCGCTACCGAGAGCGCCAGATCGATTTCCGTCACGGCGAGGCCGCCTCGAAGGCCTGCAACGTGTTCACGATGTTGACGCCGAGCGCCTCCACGGCATAGCCGCCTTCCATCACGAAAAGCGTGGGAAGGCCAAGCCCCCCGATACCGGAGCCGATCTTCGAGAAGTCTTCGCTTTCAAGCTTGAAGGCGCTCACCGGGTCATCCTTGTAGGCATCAGCGCCCAGCGACACGACGAGCACATCTGGCGCATAGGCCTTGACCGCAGCGAGGGCCTTTTCGAAAGCCGGTCCATAGGTGTTCCAGGCGGTGCCCTTGGGCAGCGGCAGGTTGAGGTTGAAGCCCGTTCCATCGCCGGCCCCCGTTTCGGCGGCAAAGCCCATCAGAAAAGGATATTCCTCTTCCGGGCGGCCATGGATCGACACATAGAGCACGTCGCTCCGCTCATAGAAGATCCGTTGCGTGCCGTTGCCGTGATGGTAGTCGACATCGAGAATGGCAACGCGCGCGGCACCCTGGTCACGGAAGGCCTGAGCCGCCATGGCGGCGTTGTTGATGTAGCAATAGCCGCCCGCGAGATCCTGCGAGGCATGATGGCCGGGCGGGCGGCACAATGCGAAGGCCGTGCGCTCGCCCCTCTGCACAAGCTGCTGCGCGGTCAATGTCGCATCGACGGCGCTGCTGATCGCCTCCCATGTGCCTGCAACAATGGGCACGCAGACATCGAAGGTGTAACAGCTCAGCATCGCCTGGATCGAGTCGCCCGGCGTCTGGTTCATGCCGCGCATGCCGAACATGTAGGCGGTCGCAAATCCGCCGATGCCCATTTCCTTTTCCCAACGGTCCCATGCGGTTTCGAGAAACCGCACATAGGCCGGGTCATGCACGCGATGCACCGCATCGAGCCCATGCCGCTCCGCTTCGATCACTTGCCCGAACCCCGTCTCGCGAAGCCGCGCGAGGATCTGCTCCATGCGCTCCGGCTTCTCGAACATCGGCACGAAACGGTTGTACATCATCTCCATGGCCCCGCTGTGCCCGTGGTGCCCGCTGCCATAGACGATCTTCATGCCCTGTCTCCCACTGCACGTCCTTCTTCATCCACATGCTAGCCGCAGGCGCGGAGCGCGCAAGTGGCATGCGTGCGGTTCTGACCGCTTCAATTGCTCCACGCGGTCATGCTAGGTCTTTTGCGAACAGGGAATACCGATCACATGTCCTCGCACCCGCTCGAACCGCTGACCAATGATGAAATTGCCCGCGCCGCAGACATTGCCCGCACGAAAGGCGCGTTGAGCCCCAAAGCGTGGTTCGAGACCATCGCCCTTCACGAACCCTCGAAGGAACAGTTGCGTGCTGGCACCTCGCGGCGCGAGGCCTTTGTCTGCTGCTATGATCCGCAATCGGGCGAGACATGGGACGGTGTCGCCGATCTGGCGTCAGGAACGTTCACAACCTGGCGCAATGCCGAAGGCATGCATGCGCGGATCGTCGCCGACGAGTTTGGCGCGGGCGGCGATGTCGCCAAGACCGATCCGCGCTTCATCGCGGCTTGCGCACTTCGTGGCATCACCGACATGGACACGGTGCTGGTCGAGGCCTGGGCCGCGGGGCAGTTCGGCATTGCTGAGGAGGCCGACGAGCGTATCGCATATGGCCATTGCTGGGTGGCCAATGAATCCGGCGACAATCCTTATGCGCGGCCCATCGCAAACTTGCATCCCGTCATCGACCTGCGCCGAATGAAGGTGTTGCGCGTCGATGACTTCGGCGTGGTGCCGTTGCCGCCCGAATGCGTGCCGATCAAGAGCGCCACGCACCGGACCGACCTGAAGCCGCTGGAGATCACCCAGCCCGAAGGACCCAGCTTCACGGTCGAGGGCCATCTGGTGCGCTGGCAGAAGTGGCAGATCCGCGTCGGCTTCCATGTGCGCGACGGCCTCATCTTCCATCAGATCGGTTATGAGGACAAAGGCCGGGTGCGGCCGATCATGCACCGCGCCTCGATGGCGGAGATGGTGGTCCCCTATGGCGATCCCACCGGCGCCAACTACAGGCGGAACGCCTTCGACACCGGTGAATATGGCGTCGGCCAATTCCTCGATTCACTCACCCTCGGTTGCGATTGCCTCGGGCACATCCATTATTTCGATGCCTGGGGCCATGACTGGCACGGCAAGCCGAAGCTCATCAGCAATGCCATCTGCATGCACGAGGAAGATTTCGGCACGCTGTGGAAATTCACCAACTGGCTCACCGGCGACGTGACGGTGAAGCGCTCTCGCCGCCTCGTGATCTCGTCCATCTCGACGATCGGCAATTATGTCTATGGCTTCTTCTGGTATTTCTATCAGGACGGCACGATCGGCTCGGAAGTGAAGGCGACCGGCATTCCCTTTGCCTCGGCCTTGCCCGTCGGTGCCAAGTCTGCCTATGGCGCACTGATGGCGCCGGGGATCGAGGCGCATGTGCACCAGCATGTGTTCAGCTACCGCTTCGACATGACGGTCGACGGCGAGCGGAACTCGGTGAAGGAGGTGAACTTCTCCGCCGTGCCGGTTGGCCCCGAGAACCCCCATGGCAATGCCATCCGCATCAGCGAAACGGTGCTTCCCTCCGAACAGCAGGCGATTCGCGACATCGATCTCAGGGCGCAACGCTACTGGAAGGTGTTCAATCCGCATGAGACAAATGCGGTGGGCGAGCCCACGGCCTACAAGCTGGTGCCGGGTGTCAACGCGTTTCCCTATCAGGATCCGGACTCATACGTCGGCCGCCGCGCCGGCTTCATGTACCACCACCTCTGGGTCACGCCCTATGCGGAGAGCGAGCTTTATCCAGCAGGGCAATATCCCAACCAGCACGCCGGCGGCGACGGCTTGCCGGACTGGACGAAGGCAGACCGGCCCATCGAGGACAGGAACATCGTCGTGTGGTACACAATGAACTACCACCACCTGCCACGCCCCGAAGACTGGCCTGTGCAGCCCTGCGTCTACGCCAATTTTCACTGGATGCCGTCGGGCTTTTTCGACGCAAACCCGGCGCTGGACGTGCCCTCGCCCGAACCGAAGAAAGGGCATTGCTGCGATTGATGGGTGGCAGACTCGCGTACCGACATAGGGTCCCGGTTCAATTCTGACTGAAAGAGCGAAAATGCTCGCGAATCTAGTTCGGCAGTTGACCTTTCTTCAGTCGCGCTATCACATCCAAACGGAGGTCATCTTCTGTCATTCCTCGGGCCGCAATGGTCGTCGAAACGTCGCTGCGGTCAATGCCCGCAGCTGTCATAAGAGCTTCGTGTGCTGCATCACGGACGACCGAGTTATCAGATTCCTCAAACTGTTTGATAACAAGCGCGATGAGCTCTTGGTCCTTGTGTTCCTTCAAAAGGAACTCGGCAATGCCTATTGAATGAAGCTTTAGGTCATCATAGGGATCCCAGTTCACGCCTTCGATGTACTTCATCAACAACGGCAGGTATTCGTGTCTGCCGTGGAAGTCGATCAAGGCACGAAGCGCTTCCCCGGCTACCATTGTGTCATCGGCATAGGTCGCCAACTTCTCAAAGACCGGGATGTAACGGGGGTCGAATGACTTCGCCAAAATCCGCACTCTTTGGTACAGGTCATCCGGATTTGTGAGGTCGGATGCCACACCGTCGAGCTCTTCGCGAGACAGCTTTTCGATCAGGTTTCCATCTTCCATCAGCCTCTTCTGATACGAGTTGAGGTCCCGCTTGCTCAGTCGGCCTTTGCTTTTCTGGTTGCCTTTCACTCAATTTCCCTCAGTTCAGGTTTCGGTTTCTCGCTCTGGCCATCATTGTGTCCATGGTGACGGCGTCCTCTGGACGGTAGAACATGCTGTCCTCGCCTGTTGCCGAAAGCGCTTCCTTCAGCTCATCGGACACGAGAAGATGCGATTTCATGCGTGCATCGCGGGCCAGATGCAGATCACCTAGGCAGCTAGGAATGTGCACGAACTGGCTGACCCCGAAGATGATGAAGCGGTCTGGATTTGCAGTTTTTGGGTTATCGTGGACTTCTCGGGATCGATGCAAAACACCCGGTCCATGACGATGGGCCAGAAAAAGTCGTCGCAGATTTCGCCCCGCGCAATCAGCCGGATCGGTAGGAACTGCACATGGTCCTCTGGCACAAACTTGAGGATGATGTCGCGCCAGACCGCATCGACAGCGGTTGTCCCATCCATTGGCGGACAGTGCAGCTTCTTGAACTTCCTCAGCGCCGTCTTCGACTTGAACACGGGCCGGTAAATGGCCTGATCAAGCCGCTTGTCGCCCAAAAGCCCGGTACCATTCAATGGCGGACAGAGCCTGATGTCCAAATCGGCTCCCCACTCATCGTCTTCCTTCGGATGTCTCCAAACCCAAACCATGTCCACACTACCGCCCCGTTTGCCAACCCCAGAAGCTGCCACCGCTACCGGTTCCAGAGGAACCGCCGCTACTGCCGCCCGACATCGTCGAGGCCGTGATGGCCAACCGGCTCGCACGCGGCCTCGGCATCAGCGATCTCACCGATCTTCCACCCGATTGGGTAGAACAGCGCCAACAACTGAGCCCTGCGGGCGTCTCCGGTTTCTGACGAACCCGTCTCAACCTCATGCGGAACTCCAATCTTGGAAATCGAATGGCAGAGCCAGAGACAGGCGGACAAATCGCCGGGTTCTTGCACCTCTCGAAGCGCTGCAAGAGACTGAATTCCTGTTGTGCCGGACCGCAACGCCCGTACCTGCCGGAGAATTCCCGGCAAACGCAAAAAACAGCGAAATTCGTGACTGCCTGGTGGAGCGAAGGGGGATCGAACCCCTGACCTCGGCATTGCGAACGCCGCGCTCTCCCATCTGAGCTACCGCCCCTTCCACAGGCTGAAGCGCTTTTAGTCAGGCCGGGCAAAACCGTCAAGCTTGCTTGCGCGGTGCTCCCGCCCTACATGGACGTCTGCACCAATCACAGGACCGCCTTCGCCATGACGTCCAACCCGTTTCTCTGGCTGATCCTCACTCTCATCGACGTCTATTTCTGGATCATCCTGGCAACCGTCATCCTGAGCTGGCTGGTGGCCTTCAACGTGGTCAACCGCACCAACCCCTATGTGCGGCAAATCGGGCAGGCGCTGCAGCGCCTGACGGAACCGCTGCTGGGGCCCATCCGCAAGCGGCTGCCCGACCTCGGCGGCATCGACATCTCGCCCATCGTGCTGCTGATCGGCCTGCAGTTCTTCGGCATGCTGGTCGCATGGGTCTTCCG
This sequence comes from Aestuariivirga sp., assembly GCF_041738905.1. GTDB lineage: Bacteria > Pseudomonadota > Alphaproteobacteria > Rhizobiales > Aestuariivirgaceae > Aestuariivirga. The sequence goes on along the minus strand of NZ_JBGSOZ010000026.1, from coordinate 2,535 downwards.
GAAACTCGGCCTCGCGTGACCTCGCCCTTGCGGTCCGGCCGGGGCGGGCTGCTCCTCGCCGTCCGGGTGACGCCGAAGTCTTCCCGCAATGAAGTCACCGGACTCTACACCGCATCCGATGGGGCCGTGTCGCTGGCCGTGAAAGTGACGGCGCCGCCGGACAAGGGCAAGGCCAACAAGGCCGTTATCGAGACGGTGTCCAAGGCTGCCGGCCTCCCCAAATCCGCGTTCAGCCTCGTTTCGGGCGAAACCGAGCGCAACAAGGTGCTTCTGGTGACTGGAAATCCGGCAGGACTTGAGGCATTGATGGCCCTGAATGTGAATGCAGGGAAGGAAAGTTGAATATGGCGAAAACAATTGATGGCAAGGCCTATGCCGAAGGCCTGAGGAGGCGGATCGCCAAGGCGGTCGCCGGCCTCAAGGACAAGCATGGCCTCACCCCCGGCCTCGCGGTGGTTCTGATCGGCGAGGACCCGGCGTCCAAAGTCTATGTGGCCAACAAGGCGAAGCAGACGGTTGAAGTCGGCATGAACTCGTGGGAGCACAAGCTTCCCGCCGAAACGTCAGAGGCTGATGTCCTGGCGCTGGTCGAGACGCTCAACACCGATCCTGCCTGCCATGGCATTCTGGTTCAACTGCCGCTGCCGAAGCACATCGATTCCACGAAGGTGCTTTCGGCGATCTCGCCGGCCAAGGATGTCGACGGCTTCCATGTCGTGAATGTCGGCAAGCTCTCCACCGGGCAGGACTCGCTCGTGCCCTGCACGCCAACGGGTTCCGTGATGCTGGCGAAGGACGTGCTGGGATCGCTCGACGGACTGGAAGCCGTGGTCATCGGCCGCTCCAACATCGTCGGAAAGCCGGTGGCGCAATTGCTGCTGGCCGAGAACTGCACCGTCACCATCGCCCATTCGAAGACGAAGGACCTGCCCGGTGTGGTCCGCCGCGCCGATCTCGTCATTGCCGCCGTGGGGCGTCCCGAGATGGTCAAGGGCGACTGGCTGAAGCCCGGCGCCATTGTGATCGACGTCGGCATCAACCGCATCGAGCGAGACGGCAAGGGCAAGCTGGTGGGCGACTGCGACTATGCCTCCTGCGAGAAGGTGGCGGGCGCCATCACGCCGGTTCCGGGCGGCGTCGGCCCCATGACCATCGCCTGCCTGCTCTACAACACGGTGAAGGCCGCCTGCGCGGCAGAAGGCATCGCGCAGCCGGAGATGTAATCCGGCTCACTCGTTCTCGAAGGGTCCGTCGATCACCCGCTGCAGCGAGAAGTCGACAAGCAGCTTCTCGCGGTGCCATTCGGACGCCATGGGCGCGTGGGCATATTCGTGGAAACAGGGGGTGCCCAGCGTCCAGTGGAGGAGTTTCGCCTGCTGGTTGGCGCCGAACTCGTCGGGGAGCCAGTTCCACACTTTCGGAATCTCGCCGACGAGTGAATCGTCCAGCCACGTGAAGCGGTGGAGCTGGGCGCCGGTGGCCCCCATCACGAAGTCCGGCGTCACCACCTTGTTGGCGGGATGGCCGCAGTTCCACAGGACAACGCTCGACCAGTTCTTGCGCGGGTAGTCGGCATTCGCCGAGCCCAGGTACTTGGTCGTGGCCTTGGTCTTGTAGTCATGATGCACGCACATCACGGCCTTCGACTCGTCGCGCATCGCCCAGAGTTCGGCAACGTCGCCGCGCAGCAGCATGTCGCCGTCGACGAAGAGCGCCCAGCCCTGATGGTTCATCAGGTGCGGCACCAGGAAGCGGCTGTAGATGAACTGGTTCGAGCCGTCCTTGTGGGTTTCCGCGTAGCCGCGCAGGTTACCGAGCGCCAGAGGCATCAGCGCCAGCGGCTGGCTGGAATGGCGGATCAGGCTGTTGGCGCAGACATGATAGGCGATGGCTTCGCGCGGGTCATAGCCGATGGCGACGTTGATCATGGTGGTACCTCCAGCCGATATGGCTAGAGAGCACACGCATCTTCAACCTTGACCTGAGTCAATTGCCTCTCAGGCCTTGGCCCGCTTTGCCCGTTCGATTCCCTCGACAATCATGCGCTCGGCTTCCGCCGCATTGCCCCAGCCCACGACCTTCACCCACTTGCCGGGCTCCAAGTCCTTGTAGTGCTCGAAGAAATGCTCGATCTGCTGGCGGGTGATCTCGGGCAGGTCGGTGTATTCGTGGACGTTCTCGTAACGCCTTGTGAGCTTCGGGGTGGGAACGGCCACGATCTTCTCGTCGCCGCCGGCCTCGTCATTCATCTTGAGCACGCCCACCGGGCGGCAGGCGACGATGGCGCCCGGAATGATGCCACGCTGGTTGGCGATCAGCACGTCGACCGGGTCGCCGTCGCCTGAGAGCGTATGTGGGATGAAGCCGTAGTTGCCGGGATAGCGCATGGACGTATAGAGGAAGCGGTCGACCACCAGCGTGCCCGCCTCCTTGTCCATCTCGTACTTGATCGGTTCGCCACCGACCGGCACCTCGACGAGGACGTTGACTTCCTTGGGGGGATTGTTGCCGATCGAAATCGCGTCGATGCGCATG
>NZ_JBGSOZ010000005.1:0-17414 GCF_041738905.1 Aestuariivirga sp. | reverse complement strand
GCGATGCCGCGAGGCTCTGGCCGGCCGCGAGAATGCGGGCACTCACATCGACGATGCGCTGGGCGGCGGCAACGGCGGGCAGCGCTTCCACCGTCATGCGGGACTGCGCTGCCGACACATCGCGCAGGATCCACCAGCCGGCCACGCCCGAGGAGAGCGACAGCGCCGTGATCCCGATGAAGGCGATGAAGAGCCGTGCCCCTATGCCAAGCCGCGCGAACATGCGAGGATCGCCCACCCTTTTCCTTGCTGCCGGTGCATATCCCGGCTGGCTTTGATGATACAGTCTTCGCGGCGGTAGCGCACTGATGAACACGAGATGGATCGCTTCGGCTGTCGCCATGGTCCTGTGGGGCAGTGCCGCTCTCGCGGGGGAGCGCTGGCAACTCGACAGCTGGGACCCCGTCTTCGATTATGGCGGCACCGCGCATCGGATCTCGTACGAGCCGCTCGCGAAGGCGCAACGCCCGTGGAAGATCTGCGCCTCCTATCCCCATCTCAAGGATTCCTACTGGCTCTCGGTCAACTATGGCATGGTGGAACACGCACGGCGGCTGGGTGTGAGGCTTGAGGTCGTCGAGGCTGGAGGATATCCCAATCTCGAACGCCAGAAACTGCAGATCGAGGCCTGCGTACGCAATGCCGACGCCCTGATCGTCGGGGCGGTGTCCTATGAAGGCCTGACGCCGCTCATGACGACAATTTCAAAACGCATGCCGGTCATCGCCGCCGTCAACGACATCAACAGCACCGGCATCACGGCCAAGTCCGGTGTGTCCTGGGTGAGCATGGGGGCCGCCGTCGGCGCGTATTTCGCAGGGCTTCATCCAAAGGGAAGCCCCAAGGTGGAGGTTTCGTGGTTTCCCGGCCCCAAGGGCGCGGGCTGGGTGGAATTCGTCGAACAGGGTTTTCGTGAAGCGATTGCCAAATCCTCCGCGGACATCGTGACCGTCAAATGGGGCGACACCGGTTTCGAGGCACAGTTGCTGCTTCTCGAAGAGGCGTTGGAGGAGCATCCCGGCATCGACTACATCATCGGTAGCGCGGTGACGGCAGATGCCGCGGTGAGCCTGCTCCGGGCCAAGAACCTCACGGGCCGGATCGGCGTGCTGGCCGACTACTTCACCCACGGTACCTATCGCGCCATCAAGCGCGGCAAGGTTCTGGCGGCTCCAACGGATTCACCTGTCATGCAGGGCCGCCTTGCCGTCGACCAGGCGGCGCGCGCACTTGAAGGATCGTTGACGATCCATCACGCCGGCCCCGCCATCCGCGTGGTTGACCGAGTCGAGCTCGATTCTCTGACCATCGAGGAAAGCCTCGCACCGGCATGGTTCAAGCCGATCTTCGAGGTGAAGTGAGTATTCGGTGGGGCGCAGGCTATCCTTCAGCACGACAACCTCACTTTGCGGCAGGTGCGAGTGGGCATCGCGGTACAATCGATGAAGCTGCGCAGGTTCAGTGACGCAAAATCTGGCTCAGGAAAAGTTTCGTGCGCTCGTTTTTCGGGGCGGTGAAGAATGTGCCGGGGGCTGCCTCCTCGATGATTTCGCCGTGATCCATGAAAATGACACGATCAGCGACGGACCGCGCAAAGCCCATTTCATGCGTCACGCAGATCATCGTCATGCCGTCGCGGGCCAGATCGGTCATCACGTCCAGCACCTCGTTGATCATCTCCGGATCGAGTGCCGAGGTCGGCTCGTCGAACAGCATGATCTTCGGTTTCATGCAGAGGGCCCGGGCGATGGCGACGCGCTGCTGCTGGCCACCGGACAACTGGATCGGATACTTGTGCGCCTGCTCGGGAATCTTGACCCGCTCCAGATAGACCATCGCGGTCCTTTCCGCCTCTCCCTTCGGAGTCTTCCGCACCAGCCTCTGGGCGAGCGTAAGATTCTTCAGGATCGTCATGTGCGGAAACAGGTTGAAGGACTGGAACACCATGCCCACTTCGCGGCGCACCGCGTCGATGTCGTCAACCTTGTCCGTCAACTCCTTGCCATCGACGATGATCTGGCCACTCGAATGCTCCTCCAGCCGGTTGATGCAACGGATGAGGGTCGACTTGCCCGATCCGGATGGCCCGCACACGACAATACGCTCGCCCTTGCACACGTCGAGATCGATGTTCTTCAAGGCCTGGAAAGTGCCGAAGAACTTGTTCACGCCGCGCAACTGGATGACCGGGGCTTCGGATGTCGTCGTCATGGCGGCTCTCACTTGATCATGTAACGGCCGAGATATCGCTCAAGCCGTGCAAAGCTTTTCTGGAGACCCCATGTCAGGGTCATGTAGACGATCGCCAGCGAGATGAAGACCTCGTAGGGCGCGAAGGTTTCAGCCACGATGGTGCGTGCGATGCCTGTCATGTCTGCAAGAGTGATGGTGCTGGCAAGGGCTGTTGCCTTCATCAGGCTGATCACGTCATTGCCATAGGCCGGCAGCGCAAGGCGCACCGCAATTGGTGAGGTGATGTAGACAAAGCGTTGCGGCACCGAGAGCCCCAGGGCAGCACCCGCCTCGAGCAATCCCTTGTTCACGCCGAGCACGCCACCGCGCAGGATTTCAGACACGTAGGCGCCGGTATTGAGCGACAGCGCGAGTACGGCGCAGCCGAAGGGCTCACGCAGGATCGGCCACATGAAGCTTTCACGTATCCATTCGAATTGCGGCAGACCGTAGTAGATGATGAAGATCTGCACCAGGATCGGCGTGCCGCGGAAGACATAGATATAGACCTGCGCGGGCCACGACAGCCACCACCTCCCGCTGAGCCGCATGAGCAGCAAGCCGACCGCGAAGACCAGGCCGATCGCGGCTGAAAGCAGCAGCAACTGGAGTGTCAGTCCGATTCCGGCAAGCATCCGTGGAACGGCATCGATGACAAGCCACGGATCGAGGATCATCGGGCCTGTTCCAGGTGGCGGTTGGCGTATTTCTCCAGTCCCATGATGCTCAATGTAATCAGCGTTGAAAACGCGAGGTATATGGCACCCACGACGATGAACATGGTGAAGGGTTTGCCCGTTGTGGCTGTCGCCTGCTTGGCCACGAAGAGCGTTTCGTTGAGGCCGATGATGGAGATCAGTGCCGTGTCCTTGACCAGCGAAAGCGCGTGATTGCCGAAGGGTGGCAGGGCAAGGCGCCACATCTCGGGTATGCGCACGTAGAAGAAGGTCTGGAGGTTCGACATGCCGAGCGCGCGTGCGGCTTCGATGCTGCCAGGGCTTACACCGAGGAATGCGCCCCGGAACGTCTCGGTCGCGTAAGATCCCACCACCAGTGAAATTGCTATCGTTCCGGCCCAGAAGGGCGGAATGTCGAGGAACCTGATGTCCGGATTGAAAAGCTGTGCGATGGCGGTGAGCGTGACCGCAGAACCATAGTACAAGAGCAGGATGACAAGAATTTCAGGCGTTCCCCGAAACACCACCGTGTAGGCGCCGGCCACACGCTGTGCCAGCCTGCTGCCCGACAGTTTCGCAGCGGCGCCGATCAGCCCGAAGACGACCATCAAAGACAGGGAGGCGACAAAGACCTTGAACACCACGACGGCGCCCCAGAAGTAGTCGTCCCACCATCCTGCAACTGCTTCCACCTGGTCTCTCTTCCGTCCTCAAATTCTCGAAACAGAACAGACAGGCCGCGCTCGCCTTTCAGCCAGCGCGGCCTGCAATCGAATGGCTACTGCGCCCAGGCTTCGTTGTGGATCGGGAACGGGAAGATCTTCAGTGCGTATTCTTCAAGCTTGCCGTCCCTGATCAGCTTCTTGACAGCTTCATCCAGCTTGGCCTTCAGCTCGTCCTGGCCCTTGCGCAGGCCAATGCCGACGCCCGGCCCAAAGAACTTGTCCTCGGTGATCGCAGGGCTGACGAACTCATACTTGCCCACGCCCTCGCCCTCACCGCTCAAGAAACTCAGGTGAGCCTTCATCGGATTGGTCATGATCATGTCGACGCGGCCGTTCTTGAGATCGAGGTACATCGGATCATTGCCATCGTAGAATACGACTTCCGCGTCCGGAAGCACGGCTTCAAACCAGCTGGCATAGGTCGAGGCGCGCTCCACGCCCACCTTCAGGCCCTTGAAGTTCGCGGCGATCGGCTTGCCGGCGTCATCAAACAGCTTCCATCCCTTGCCCACCGGGCCGACGAGGCGGCCAATGGAAACGCGATAAGGGGTGGAGAAGTCGATCTGCTCCATGCGCTTCTCGGTAATCGACATCGAAGCGACGATGAGGTCGAACTTGTTGGCCAGCAGCGCGGGGATCATGCCGTCCCATTCCTGGCAGACGAATTCGAGGTTCGCTCCGATGATCTCGGCCACGCCCTTGGCGACATCGACGTCATAGCCTGCCAGTTCGCCATCGGCGGTGCGGTAGTTGAAGGGGGCATAGGTGCATTCCATGCCAACGCGCAGGGTTTCAGCCGCTGCGGGTGAAGCCCCCAGCGCCACCAGTGCCGCCAGTCCAAGTGCGAGTGATTTCAGCTTGTTCATCATAGTTTCCTCCTGTCGATGTTTGAAGTGCCTTTTGGGTCTCGGCAGTCCGCGAGTCTCTTTGTCCCTGCAACATATCATCTCTGTGTCGGGGCTTCGCCGTTCTTCTCCGTACCGGATTTTCGACCTGTTTCTGCCTGCGGCGCTGGCCCTGGTGACAAATGTCCCATTGAACTGCCCTCCCGCCCATCCTCCCCGAGGGGGATGGATTTCCGCCCTGCCCAACCTGATGCGGGAGAAATGCCAAGGCGGTTGACGCACTGCACAACAACGAACAAGCTCCAATCCCCAACTGCCGGCATGATGCGCTGCAGAGGACGTGAAGCAGGCTGCGACAAGACGAATGGGCCAAGCTGGAGACGAGAATATACCAAGTGCCTGTTTCAGGGCATGGAACCACAGGATGGCCACGGCAGCGCTCAATCTTGGCGATGACGGGTTTCCCGATCTCCTTCTGGAGGCGATCCGCTCTGTGTCGCCGTTCAGATTCGCTCTTATGATGGTGTATCGGTCGGTCGCACGGCCCTATTGCGTGCACCACACCTTCGACACCGAGGCCGCGCATAGCGCAGTCAGACGGTATACGGAGGCGACCTATGTGCTTAACCCGGTCTATAACGCGTTTCTCGCCGGGCTGAAGCCGGGCATCTACAGGATCACAGAACTGGCGCCGGACGCCTACTTTTCCTCTGAGGTCTTCGACAGTCTCGAGATCGGCATGCACAGCGACGAGGAACTTGGCTACCGCACGCCCGGCTGGCCAGCGGGGCTTGCCGAACTCATCGTGGCCGTGGGGCTGCCGAATGGGGAAATGCTGGAAATCAGCCTCTCGCGCCATGCCAGCGAAGGTTATGACGACGGATCGATCAACCGGATGCGCTTGATCGCGCCCGTCATCGCGGCGCTGTTCAATGTCTACTGGGCGCAGGCGCGCGTCCGGCTTTCGCAGTCCGGCAACTCACTGTCACTCGACGATCTGTTGCGCGATTTCGGGCGCGATACGCTGACGCAGCGGGAACGAGAGGTGGCGCAACTGATCCTTCGCGGGCACTCGGGCGAGTCGATCTCGCTTCATCTCGACATCTCGCGGGCGACGGTGAAATCTCATCGCCAGAACATCTATGGCAAGCTCAACGTGGCCACCCAGCAGGAACTGTTCTCGCATTTCCTCAAGTCCCTGCCGCTGGCCGCGGCACGGGCGCACCAAGGCGAGGAATCTCATCCCTTGGGAGGATGGCCGGCGGGGAAACGTTGAAGCAGGCTTGGCACAATGCCCCTCGGGGTGCTTGGTGCAGGACTGACCATGACCTTTCCCATCGATCGCGTGCGCACGCTGTTTCCGTCCCTGTCGATTGTCGATAACAGGGTTTCCCGCATCTATGCCGACAACCCGGCCGGAACACAGGTGCCTGCCTCCGTCGCCCGCGCGGTCCATGACGCAATGCTGGAGAGCTGCGCCAATCTTGGCGGTCACTTCGCGACCAGCATCGCCGCGGGAGAAATCACCGCGAGAGCCCACGAGCAAGCCGCGATGTTTCTTGGCGCCAGGTCTGAAAGAGAGGTGATCATCGGCCAGAGCATGACATCGCTCACCTTCCATCTGTCGCGCAGCATATGCCGCGATTTCCAGCCGGGAGACGAGATTGTCATCACACGCATGGAGCATGAAGGCAATGTCGGGCCATGGCTGGAAATGGCGAATGACAAGGGCTTGACCATCCGCTGGGTGCCTTTCGATATGGAGACCTGGAAGGTGGAGCCCGAGGCGCTGGCGGCACAGTTGTCTGATCGCACACGGCTCGTGTGCCTCAACTACGCCAGCAACATGACGGGTTCCGTGAACGATATCGCGGCGCTGACAGCCGTGGCGAAGGACGCGCGCGCATTGGTCTTCGTCGATGCCGTGCAATTGGCGCCGCATCACCTCGTCGATGTTCAGGCACTCGGTTGCGATTTCCTCGCCTGTTCGGCCTACAAGTTCTTTGGCCCTCACCTCGGGCTTCTGTGGGGGCGGGAAGATGTACTCTCCGGACTCCATGCCTACAAGGGCCGCTGTGTCTCGGACGATCTTCCCGATCGGTTTGAGGCTGGCACACCGCAAGTGGAGCTCCTTGCCGGACTGAGCGCAACAATCGACTATCTTGCCGATCTCGGAAAAGAACTTGGCACGCCGGACAGCAAGAGGGCACAGATCGCCGCCGCCTATGCGGCTTCACGGGCCCACGAGGAGCCGCTTGCCCGCCGCCTGATCGAGGGGTTGTCGCAGATCCGCGGATTGAAGGTGTTCGGCATCACCAACCCCAACCGCATGCATGAACGCGTGCCCACCGTGTCGGTCCGCATCGACGGCCACAAGCCCGAAGACCTGGCGCGCGGGTTGGGTGATCAGGGCATCTTCGTCTGGCATGGGCACAACTACGCCTATGAACCGTCGCGCCAACTGGGCCTGCCTCTCGATGAGGGCGTGGTGCGGATCGGGCTGGCGCACTACAATACCGAGTCCGAGGTCGACCGCATTGCAGCCTCGCTTTCCGCTCTCTCCGAAAGATCATGACCATGAACAAAGCCACACACACGGAACTGCTGAACTTCGCCCACCGCCTCGCCGATGCCTCCGGCGAGATGCTGCGCGCCGCGGCGATGCTGCCGCCCGAAGTCGGCCTGAAGGCCGATGCGTCCTTCGTGACCAACACCGACAAGGCGATCGAGTTGCGCCTGCGCGAATTGATCCAGAAGACCTATCCCAGCCATGGGATTTTCGGCGAAGAGTTCGGCAACGAGAACATCGACGCCGAGTTCGTGTGGGTGCTCGACCCGATTGACGGCACCGCGGCCTTTGTCGCCGGCATTCCAGTCTATGGCACATTGATCGGGCTCGCCCGCGAGGGGCGGCCCTATGTCGGGATCATCGACCATCCCATCACCAATGACCGCTGGGGGGGTGTTGCGGGCCTCATGGCCGAACGCAACGGCTCACCAATTCGCACAAGATCGTGCCGTGAGCTGAAGACGGCTCTTGGAACATGCTCCAACCCCGACTTCATGAATGCGGACGAGTTCGAGCGTTTCACAAGGTTGCGCCGGCGGCTCCAATATGTGCAATATGGCGGTTCCTGCTACGCTTACGGCGTGCTGGCCTCGGGCCGCACCGACCTCGCCATCGACTCCGGCCTCGACGCATTCGATGTGATTGCCTCGATCGCGATCATCGAGGGCGCAGGCGGATCTGCCTCCGACTGGCACGGCAACAGCATCGCCCTGGGCTGGTCCGGCCAGATCATCGCGGCAGGTGATGACAACTGCCGCAAGATGGCCCTTGAGATACTTGGCACGCGCCAAGTGTGAGTCCTCATTCGGTTGCGGCCTCGCACGAAGTCCCTGCCCCACTTCAGGAAACTGCGAGTAATCCCAAGATGCTTGCCCTTGTAGTCCCTGACGAGCGACGGACGGCAGACTTTGACTCGAACATGCCTGCACGCGCCCCGGTTTGGCGAGGCCGGTTTGCGCTTGTTGCAAGACTGAACGAAAACCGGGGGCCTTTCGGCCCCCGGTGTGTTTCGTGCAAATCGCTTGTGCCTGACGTCAGAGGATGAAGTCGGCCAAAGAGAGACTGGCGTGCCCGGATACGAAAACAGAGAAGTCCACGACGGCATCGCCATTCACGTCGCCACGGACCACGCAGCCCGTTCCGACCGTTGCGACGCGAAGCTCACCTGCAGTTCTGCTGAAGCCCGCGCTGCCGATGAAGGTGAAGGCCTGATCGCCATCAACCATCGTGTTGGCGTCGATGCCAGAGAGGCCGATCAGGTCGATACCGGTCTCGAAGTCGGCGATCGCATCGCGGCCGCCGCCGCCGATACTGTCGGCAATCGCGTTGTATTCGAACACATCGCTGCCGGCACCGCCCGTCAGCCTGTCGGCACCAGCGCCGCCAGCCAGCACGTCGGAGCCGGTTCCGCCGAGCAGGGTGTCGTTGCCGCCCAGGCCCCGAATCGTGTCGCCGCCGGCAAAACCCTGGAGTGTGTTGCCGGACTCGTCACCCACCAGATCGGTGCCAACAGCCGCGTCAAGCCAGGCACTCTCGCTCGCGCCAAACGACATCACGCTGAAGTCCGCCGCCGAGAGAGTGCCGCTGACGCTGCCGATCGTGGCGAACTGGATGGCCGCAACACCGCCCAGACCATCTTCATCGTAGAACAACTGGTTGGTGACGTCGTTCCAGATGATGCGGTCGTCGGCATCGGCTGCGGCTGCACCGGTTGTGAACGCCCCTGCCGCCAGGGCGCCGGGGGGCAGCGCCGTGAAGATGGCATCGTCGAGCACGATCGTGTCGTCGGCCACGACGAAGCTGGTGATCACGTCGATGTTGCCGGCACCCAGCGCGGTGTCGAAAGCGTAGCTGTCCTGGCCGTCGCCGCCGGTCAGCGTATCGGCGCCGTCCTTGCCGTTCAGCGTGTCGTTGCCCGCACCGCCATCGAGCACATTGGCAACCGCATTCCCCGACAGCAAGTCGGCGCCGCTTCCCGTCCGCACGTTCTCGAAGCCCGAGATGGTGTCGCCGGTCGAGTCGCCGCCCGTAATGGTCTGCGCTTCGAGATCGACAGCCTGAGCCGCACCGGTCGAGGTGGTGTCGAGCGTGTCGTTGCCATTGCCGCCGATGAGAACATCGGTGCCATTGCCGCCGTTGACGGTGTCGTTGCCCTCGCCGCCGTCGAGCGTGTCGTTGCCGCCACGGCCCACAAGCGTGTCGTTGCCGCCGCCGGCGACGATGACATTGGCGTCGTTGCTGCCGAGCAGAAGGTCGTTGCCGCTGCCGGTCGTCACGTTCTCGAAGCCCGAGATCGTGTCGCCGGTCGAATCGCCGCCGGTGATGGTGTTGGCGAGGAGGTCGATCTTCTGCGCCGCACCGTTGGTGACCGTTGTCAGCGTGTCGATGCCATCGCCGCCGATCAGCGTGTCGGCACCGTTGCCGCCGTTGACCGTGTCGTCACCAGCGCCGCCGTCGAGCGTGTCGTTGCCGCCGCGGCCCGCCAGAACGTCATGGCCATTGCCGCCGCTCAGCACGTTGCCGAGAGCGTTGCCGAAGAGCGTGTCGTTCGAGGCGCTTCCCGTGACGTTCTCGATGCTGATGAAGGTGTCGCCAGCGGCATCGCCGCCGATGGCGGTGCCGTTGAGCAGATCGACCTTCACACCCGCAGCCGACCCGGCATAGCTCGCCGTATCGACACCGTCGCCGCCATCGAGGGTGTCGGCGCCGCCGCTGCCCGCGAGGACGTCGTTGCCAGCATTGCCGTTCAGCGTGTCGTCACCGCCCAGGCCATCGGCCACGTCGTCACCATCGGTGCCGTCAAATATATCGGCTCCGGGCGTGCCGGTGAAGAGGTCGCCGACGACGGACGACGGAGCAGATGACAGCGACTCGGCATTTCCCTGGTCATCGGTGAACGACACAACCACCCGCAGTTGCATGTTGACCTGGTCGTCCGTGGGCGTGAAGGTTGCTTCGGTTGCTCCGGGAATGGATGTCCAGACACCATTGTCGAACACCTCCCAGGCATAACTGAAAACGGAGGTCGTCGTTCCGTCTCCATCACTGACCGTTCCGATCGACGCCGTGAGAATCTGACCTTCAGTTGGCGTCATGTCGCTGATGTCGGGTGCGCCCGTTGCATTGCCGGGCAAGACCACGATCTGGTCGGCGAACTGCAGCCTCTCAAACCCTGTCAGTGTATCCGTGCCATCGACCTGCGTGCCACCCGTGTGGGCGACGGTCAACCGGCCAAGTCCATCCGTCCCGATGGTGTACTCATCGAAGTTGCCGGAGAAGACAGCCGTATCGATGTCTCCCCCCGCATTGGCCTGCAGGACTTCGCGGACGATCTGCAGTTGACCAGGATTGACGGACCCATCGAACATCGAGGACATAAGAGTCCTCATGCTGTCGTGCGAGCCAATCTCAATGCTTGAGTCGAGAGGATCACGAACGCTGATGCGAACGTTCAGCCACTTGTCACCATCAAGCAGGTCATCGCCGCCACGGCCCTCGATGACGTCATCACCATCGCCGCCAAGAATGATGTTTCCGCTATCGAACGACGTCACTCCGGCGCCCAGCAGCTCCTGCAGCCCATCGATCAGCGTGATCCCTTCGCTGGTCAGTACGCTTCCAAGGAAGCCTTCGAGTCCGATCGTGGTCGAATCCACGTCGTCACCAGAAAGAATGTCATCGTGGGCGGACCCCGACAGACCCTCGATGGCTTCGTAGGTCTCCAATCCGGCATTTACAGGAGGAATTGGATTTTCGTCGAATGCCAGGCGCAGAAGGTCCGCGTTGTAGCCCTCGTCCATGTCCTTGTAGGTGGCCCAGTCGAACCCGGACATTCCCACGAGCTTGCCTGTGCCAAGGCTACCCACCATGATGTCGTCGCCGCCTTCACCGATGAACTCATCGAAGCCGCCATCACCCAGGAACACATCGTGTCCATTTATGCCGTCACGCGCGAAGATCTCGTCGAAATTGTCTCCGGGTGCGCCATCGAACGTGCCGGTTTCCAGCCAGTCGTCTCCCTCGTTCCCGAGAATGCGCTCGGCATTCTTGTTGCCCAGGATGAAGTCGTTACCTTCACCGCCAAAGACTTCCGAGCCTTCATCGGTTCCAAGAACGACAAAGTCGCTGCCGGCTCCAGCAAGAACCAGGTCGAGACCAGGACCAGCGTGGACGACGTCGTTACCAGTGCCAGCCTTGATGTTGTCGTCTCCACCTGAGTCACGAATGATGTCGTCGCCATCGCCACCATTGATGATGTCGTTACCCAACCCTCCTCTCAGCCTGTCATTGCCTGCATCGCCATAGAGCGTGTCGTCGCCGATGCCCGCGATAATAATGTCATCACCCGAAGGATTGAAGGCATTGCCGGGGTCGGTACCACCCAGAACGACATGCTCGCCTCCCGTGTAGCGGAGATAGTTCGTGTCTGCCCCCGGAGTGGCCGCGTGGTCGCGGATGACCTCAGGAACGAGAATTGTACCCCCATCAGGATCAGCCTTGCCATCAACGCCCAGACCCGTGAACTGTCTCTCTTGGTCGACCTCGAGAATAAGGCCGGGCGCCGAGAACACATCGGACGGCAAGTGCGTCGCGTTGGTGTTCCGCATGATCATTGATGCAAAGGAGTTGTTCTCCATTTCGCCGAACAGGTGGAGCCCATCAAGCCGTTGCAGGTAGTAGAAGCGGTCGCCACTCTGCAGGTTCTCCATCTGAACTTCAAAAACAAAGGCAAACGTAGAGCCCAGCATGCCGCCGAAGGGCATGATCCGCTCCGCCAGACCACCAATCCACAGATCGACATTGTCGAGACCTGTGGTGGTCACACCGCCCTCGCCGCTGGCCCACTCCCCGGTGCTGTTGAGAAAGTCTTCGGCGTCCACCGGCACCTCGATGACGACGTCATCATTGAGGTCATTGGGATCGCCAACCACTGTCTGCTCAACCCCCATCACGATCGCAATGGCAGCCGCGCGCTTGCCCTCCAGCGTCGTCTGGCTCGCGATGAGGTCATGCGTGCCGTAAGCAGCGATGAAGTTGATGATGGACGACGGATTCTTGATGTTGCTGGCAAACTCCACCCAGCTTTCATATGGCTTGAGTTCGTCCGCATTATTCGTCATCTGGTAGAATTCGCGCCTAGCAGCGTTCAGTGAAGGAACACCCGTATCGCGGCCGCGCGCGAGGTTGATGGTTGCCAGATCGAGCGGCAAGCCGAGAAGATTGTTCTGCAGCGCACCGGTTACAAACTCGTCGATTTCATTGCCGATCTGGCGCGTCATGCCTCGAACGATCGCACCCGCTGCTACATCATCAGAGACGGTTCCGTCGCTGTTGAAGGCGATCGGATTGAGAAAGCCATCGATGAGGGATATGTGGTCGGACTGGAATTCTGTATCGAACCTGTCGATCGACTCCGTCAGCATGGAGTGCCCAAAGCGGTAGACGACATGAGCGAACTCACCGACGATCGACGGATCA
Organism: Aestuariivirga sp.; assembly: GCF_041738905.1. Taxonomy (GTDB): domain Bacteria; phylum Pseudomonadota; class Alphaproteobacteria; order Rhizobiales; family Aestuariivirgaceae; genus Aestuariivirga. The sequence goes on along the minus strand of NZ_JBGSOZ010000005.1, from coordinate 4,888 downwards.
AGAGTTGTATCGAAGCCGTCCGGCACCAGGAAAGCGTTGATTGACGGAGAAACCTTGCGTGCGAACTCCTCGAAAACGAGATGCTGGTACTGCATTTCGGTTCCGAACTTCGCAGCCTGGAACAGGCGCTCGCCGTCCCAGCTCAGTGCGGATACTTCCTCTGGTGTATTTGGCAGTTCCACAATTGGTGCCGAAAGCCACTCGTTGATGAAGTCGATATCACCTGTCTGAAGAACCACGTCCTTGGTGTGTTCCACCAACCGGTTGTGTTCGGAGTGGAAGACGTGATGAACAGCGGTCAAACCGATATTCTCATTTGCGCGGCCGTCGCCTGCAATGAAGTGGGCATCAAGGAGCTCGTTGTCATAAACGAAATTCGGATCCTCCGGATCGCCTTCGAAGTTCAGGAGCCCGATCTCGATGTCGCCATCAGCCAGCTTGTTGAGCGGCACCGCCGTGTGAGCAATGTCGGCGAGGAATGCATGCCCCGTCCTGACGGCTCCTTCGGTGCTGATCGGACTGCCGAGATTGCCCTCAACGAGAATTGGCGGATCGCCGGGGTTGATCCCCGGAAAAACGACTTGAGGCAGGCCATTCTCGCCTGGAATGAAGTTGCCGTACTCATCTGCGGCCAGCAAGGGCACGCTGCCAACATCCGCGTCGGTCAGGTCGATGCCGAGCAAGTCGCGGGCTTGCGCCTTTACATCGGCCCATGTTGCCATGCCGCCGCCCTGACCCTGGATCAGCTTTCCTGTCGCGACAGGCTGCCCGCTGTCATCGAGGGCGTATTGGCGAAGGAAGACCTGATGCGAAGAATGCGACGTATAGGTCTGATTCTGGTCGACAAACGGTGTTGTCGTGTTGACCGGACCGACATCGTCTGCCGTTCCCATTACCCCATCTTCGCCCGCCGACACTGTTGCCCGGGTGAGGACCATGAAGTTCGTATCGCTCTCAGGGTCATAGAGCGGATCGTCTGGCTTCAACGGAATGAATACCGTTCCGCTGCCCCCCTTGTTGACGAGGTCAAGTCAATGGTCAAAGAACTGGCCGAAGAGAGTGAACCAGGAGTTGAATGACGCAGACAAGCCCTCATCTGGCGCGACATTGGGTATGGACAGAGTTTCACCGGGTTGAACGGCGGCGCCTGGGTCGCCATTGTCGTCAACATGGTGGAGGACATCGCCCACCATGACGCCAAGACCGGACCCGATAAACGCCTCAACCGCGGCCGGGTTGGTCATTGTCTGGTCGACAATCAACATCGAGATCGTCCGGACACTCGAATCGACAACGATCGAGTCCGGATTATCCGACGGTGTGTAGCTTGTGGGCTGCGAAGGCAGTCCACCTGGACCGTCCGGATCAAAGTCTTCTGCATCGCGGTAGTGGGGGTCCAGCAGCGTCGGGAACTCCTGATCTGCTGCGCCCCAGTGCTCCTGCCCGGGCAATAAATGGTTGAAGCTGCCATCGACGGTGCGCAGTCCCGCACTGATGTTGTATGCCGGGATAAGTCCACCCGGACCATACAGCGGCTGCCCGCCAGCGTGAGCTTCGGAGATCTTGATCTGCTCAAGAATGAATTCCAGATCTGAACGAATGTAAGTGACCATTTCTTTGCTCTCTTTCTGTTCAGCCGTTCTGCGCCGATGCCGGAGCTGGTTCATTTTCGATCCGAAAACTCCTCAGCTCACATCACCCGTCAGCGCAGGTCCGCAGTTGACAAGCATCAGCCGCTTGTTCTTCAAGTTGGAATTGCGCTAAACTGCTGATTGATCGTGAACGAGTTGCAGACCTGGCGTTAGGTCGATTGGTCTCACGCAGTTGTCGACCTAAGCCTCTCATGGAGGTGCGACTATGGTGCCACAGCTGATGCGACCTTGGTCCAATCCGCGTGCCGCCCAACTGAAGAACGCCATTGACTGGCATCGGATCAGCTTGTCAGTCCGCTTTCTGATTGCGGCTTCCATTGTCACGGCTAGCGCAATGGTTGTACTGGGCTGGTGGGTAAACGAGAGGATCAGGGACAGCGTACTCCACAGCTCGGCGCTCGGCGGCGCTGTCTACATCGACAGCTTTCTGGAACCCTATGTGCAAAGCCTCGCTGCCACTGGAGAGCTATCGGCGACTGAGGTCCAAGGACTGGACCGGATGTTTGGAGACACCGTGCTTGGCAACCGTATTGTGGAGGTCAAGATCTGGGGACTCGATGGCAGGTTGCTTTACAGCAGCAACCATCAAAGTGCCGGTCAGTCCTATAGCGTTCCAGAGGTGTTCCGCGCCGCACGAGGTGAAACGGTGGCCGAGTTTGAAGAGCATCAAAGCGTCGAGCCCCGGCCCTTTGCCGGAGGTGAACCCCTGATTGAGATCTACGCCCCGCTCCACGATCTTTCACGCGACCGGATTGTTGCCGTTGGCGAATTTTATGAACCGGCGGGATGGCTTGAGGATGAACTCGATCGCTCAAGAGCAGCAACGTGGAGTTTTGTGGCTGCGCTGGGCCTCGTCATTGTGTCGGCGCTCTATTTCATCGTTCATCAAGGGAGCAGAATGATCGATACCCAGCGGGTAGAATTGAGAAGAAAATTCGCCGCCGCATCGCGGCTGGCTCATCAAAACATCACGTTGCGCGAGGTAGCGGATCAAGCCCGGCTCGATGCAAGTGAAGCCAACGAGCATCTGCTGGCCCGCATCGGAGCCGAACTCCATGACGGACCCGTTCAAATGCTGACATTGTTGGCGCTTCGACTGTCGGCAAAGAACCACTCTGGATCAGCCAACGAACAGAGCGCCGACGAACACGCGAAATTGAGCGAGATTACAAATGAGGTGCTTACCGACTTGCGCAACATCTCCGCTGGCCTCGTTCTCCCGGAGATCGAGAATGGGTCACTCGACGACGCTCTCCGGAATTCAGTGTTGCGGCATCAGGATCTGACGGGAGCATCAGTAAGTTATGTCTCGGACAACCTTCCTCGGGAGTCCTCGCACGCCTTGAAGACCTGTCTCTACAGAGTCGTACAAGAAGCTCTGAACAACGGAACCCGCCATGCACCAGGATCAGAATTGCGTGTCGCGGCCACTGTCGAAAACAACATGGTCAAGGTCACGATCGCTGACAACGGCCCGGGCGTTCGCCGGTGCAAGACCGGGTCTGGTCACTCCTCAATTGGACTGGCCGGCATGCGGCATCGCGTAACCGCCTTGAACGGCAGCATCGAACTGCAGTCGGATGCCGGCAACGGCATGCTGGTCAAGGTGATGGTTCCCCTGTAGCGGGGTTGTTCGCAACTCCTCTCGGAATTTCCTCTCGGACTTACGAATTGAGGCTGATGTTTCGCTTCTTCACAGCCAGAACTGCTTCGACGCGGTTTCGCACCTCAAGCTTTTGCATGAGTGACGTCATGTAGTGCTTTACAGTCTTCTCGCTGATGGCCAGTTTGTCAGCAATTTCACGGTTGGTCCGTGCATTCATGAGTTCCCCTGCCACCTGCAATTCACGCATCGTGAGATGCAGCTTGTGAAGATCGCCTTCAGCTCTGCTACGCAATCTCAACTTGCTGATCACCTCTGTGGCAAACTGCTTTGTGATGTAGAGATCTCCGTCAAGAACGCTGTCTATGCCCTCGAACATCTCGTCTATCGTACAGCCTTTGAGCATGTAGCCCTTTACGCCCGTGTCAAGTGCCCGCAGGGCAGAGTCAATGCTCGAGTAAGCTGTGTAAATGATGACTTTTGTCTCAGGCCAGGTGTTATGTATTTCCGAAATCGTGGAAAACACCATTCCGGGCATGCTCAGGTCCATAAACAGGATATCAGGCCGATTGATTCTCACAATTTCCCGCGCCGCGACTGCATCATCGCCACTGGCGACGATCTGAAACCTGTTGTACTGGGAAAACAGAGCGACCAATCCCTGCAGCAAAACAGGATGATCGTCGACAAAGGCCACGGATACTTTGGTACTCGCCATCACACCCTCACCAAATTCCATTCACGATACTTGGATAACGCTTACGTAACGCAAGCAACTTAGTCCTGGCAAATTTTGGTAGAATAAGTTTCAAAGTGGGTCAAAACACAATCATGGATAAATTTGGATTTGTTGCTCCGATCCTTTGACACAACCAACTCCAACGTCATTTTTGGCATTCGTTTCCTCAGGTTGTCGTTCCCCTTCTTTGGAGTTGCCGGGCCGGTCATTGGAAACATCCATGCAGCAGACTCTGGCCTTGCAGTTGAAACAAGCGACAGTGATGCTGCCATGTCAATGCAAGACCTCCTCCGTCACCAGACCTTGATCCTTCGCGTTCAGGACCGTGACGAGCTGTTCCGCGTCCTTGTCATACCGTCCTTCGGACTTCGAGTGTGATCACTGACACGCCGCATCCAGGTGGCGCTGCTTTGGGAACAATGCTTTCTGGCGGGCATTTAAGCAGGCATCAATCATTCATGAACCAGAGCAATCGGCTATGTAGCATTCTGGCAATGGTAGTTCGCTTTCCGAACTGAACACCAAAGAGAGTCCATACGCGCGGAACTTGTGCAGGCAGCCGATGAGTTGCACAGCCGCATCACGCCTGAGGCGTTGAAGCGCGATGCCGCGAATTACATGCGGCAGACGAGCCGAAACATCCTGGATACGGTGGAACAGAAGGCGATGGGGAATCCTTTGGCCACGGTAACGATTGGGGCGGTGATGTGAGCCCCTTTTACGATCCAGTCATGGGTAGAGTCTCGGCGGCTTTTGAGCCTGCCCCCGACGTTGGACCACGGCGCTGGCTTGCTACCAGGCCTTGCTGCTCAGGCCGGGCCATGTGAGCCTGAGCAATTCATGAGTGACATCGGCGTCTTGTTGCCGATGGCGCTGTGTGGACGCACTTCGTTA
>NZ_JBGSOZ010000215.1:0-52076 GCF_041738905.1 Aestuariivirga sp. | reverse complement strand
GGCGCTGGCCCGGGCGGCGGCGGCGGCCCCATCCCGGTTGGCGGCAAAGGCCCGCTCGGGTTCCGATTCCGCCTTGTCGACGGCGGTGTAGGCGGCGGCGTTGACGACGACATCTGGCTTGGCGGCGAGGATCGCGGCCTCTACCGTGGCGGGTATTTCCAGATCAAGTTCTGGCCGGCCCGCAAGAACCACCGCCACACCTGGATGATCAGCGGCCTTCTCGGCAAGCGCGGTGGCAACTTGTCCGTTGCGGCCGGTGACCAGAATGCGGATCATGCCTTGACGGTCCCCAGCCGCTGGCCGGAATAGCGCGCCTCGCGCAAGGGCTGCCACCAATCGCCGTTGTTCATGTACCACTCGATGGTGGCGCGCAGTCCCGTATCGAAATTGTGTTTCGCCTTCCAGCCGAGTTCGTTCTCGATCTTGGTGGCGTCGATCGCATAGCGGAGGTCATGGCCGGGACGGTCGCCAACGAAAGTGATGAGCTGGCGGCGCGAGCCGTTGTTGAGCGGCATCAGCTCGTCGAGCGTGTCGGCGATCGTCTCAACCACCTTCAGGTTCGAACGCTCGTTGCGGCCGCCGATGTTGTAGGACTGGCCCACCCGGCCCTTCATGACGACAAGCGCCAGCGCACGGGCGTGGTCTTCCACATGCAGCCAGTCACGCACGTTTTCTCCCGTGCCGTACACGGGCAGCTTCTTGCCCTCCATGCCGTTGAGGATCATCAGCGGGATGAGCTTCTCGGGGAAGTGATAGGGCCCGTAATTGTTGGAGCAATTGGAGAGCACCACCGGCAGCCCGTAGGTGTGGTGCCAGGCCATCACCAGATGGTCGGAAGCCGCCTTCGAGGCCGAATAGGGAGACGACGGCGCATAGGACGTTTCCTCGGTGAACAGCCCGCCCTCGAGCGGTAGGTCGCCGAAGACTTCGTCCGTCGAGATGTGATGGAAGCGGAAGGCCGACTTTCGCGGCTCGGGCAGCGCCGCATGATAGGAACGCGCCGCCTGCAGCAGGGCGAATGTGCCCATGATGTTGGTCTGGATGAATTCGCCCGGTCCGTCGATCGAACGGTCGACATGACTTTCGGCCGCAAGATGCATCACGGCATCGACGGCTTCCGTTTCCATCACCTTCTGCATCGCATCGCGGTCGCAGATGTCGAGCTTGTGGAAGCTGTAGTTCGGATTGCTGGAAATTGCCGCGGTCGAGCCTTCGCTCGCAGCGTAGGTCATCTTGTCGACATTGACGACGTTGAGGCCGAGGTCGTTGATCAAATGCCGGCACACGGCCGAGCCAATGAATCCGCAACCGCCTGTAACCATGATCTTCATGCTGGACGATCCTGTAACTCAGAACGAAATCGAATTTGCAATATCGGCAAGCAGGGGTGCTGCCGCATCCTTGCCGGACAACACGGGCTGCTGGCCGGACTCCAGCGGCCAGTCGATCCCGATGGCCGGGTCGTTCCAGGCAATGCCGCGATCGCAGTCCGGAGCATAGGGTGCCGTGACCTTGTACAGCACCTCGACATTTGGCTCGAGAGTGAGGAAGCCATGGGCAAATCCCCTGGGGATCAGCAATTGGTTGAACTTCTCGGCACTCAGCACGCAAGACACCCATTTGCCTAGGGTTGGCGAACCCGGGCGGATATCGACGGCGACGTCGAAGATCGCGCCGCGCAGAACCCGAATCAGCTTGTCCTGAGCCTGCGGCGCGATCTGGAAGTGAAGACCGCGCAGCACGCCCTTCTCGGCGGAGAAGGACTGATTGTCCTGCATCCAGTCATGTGGCACGCCGGCATCGATGAAACGCTGGCGCTGGTAGGTTTCGGAGAAGAAGCCGCGCTGGTCGCCAAATTTCTTCGGGATGATCTCGAGGACACCCCCGAGGCCAAGATCATTGACTTGCATCGTGACGCTACCTCCGGGGCTCGTTGCCGTGTTCCGCAACGATACGGCGGAGATAGGCGGCATATTCCGTCTTCCCGAGGGAAGCGGCACGCTTCATCATCGCTTCAGAGTCGATGTAGCCACAGGCGAAGGCGATCTCCTCGGGGCAGCAGACCTTGACGCCGGTGCGCGTCTCGATCGTGCGGATGTAGGAGCCCGCATCGTGGAGACTGTCATGCGTGCCGGTGTCGAGCCAGGCATAGCCACGGCCCATGCGCTCGACGTTGAGGTCGCCACGCTCGAGATAGACCCGATTGACGTCCGTGATCTCGAGTTCGCCACGGACGGACGGCTTGATCGACTTTGCAACCTCGACGACATCCGCATCATAGAAATAGAGGCCCGTGACGGCCCAATTCGATTTTGGCTCCTTGGGCTTTTCCTCGATCGAGGTCGCGACGCCCTGCTTGTCGAAGGCGACCACACCATAACGCTCCGGGTCCGAGACGTGATAGGCGAAGACGGTTGCCCCCTTCTTGCGCGCCACCGCTGCCTCACACTTCTGCTGCAGCTGGTCGCCGTGGAAGATGTTGTCGCCCAGCACCAGTGCGCCGGGACCACCCTGGAGGAACGCCTCGCCGATGAGGAAGGCCTGCGCGAGGCCTCCCGGGTGCGGCTGCTCCGCATATTGCAGATTGATGCCGAACACCGATCCGTCGCCCAGCATGTTGCGGAAATGGGGCAGATCGTGCGGCGTGGAAATGATCAGGATGTCCTTCAGCCCCGCCAGCATGAGAACCGACAGTGGATAATAGATCATCGGCTTGTCGTAGACGGGCAGGAGCTGTTTCGATATGGCGAGTGTCAAGGGATAGAGGCGCGTTCCGCTCCCCCCCGCCAAGATAATTCCACGCATCAAAAATCTTCCATGCTGTTGGCTTTTCGGTGATCGAAGGCCGACCCGGCGAATTCAGTCGCCTTGCCGCCCGGACCCCGACCGCGCCCCCACGCCCGGATTCCGTACTTGCCTTCACCTTCGCCAGATGGTGACCGACTTGTCAACATCATTGAGCACTTGCACAAATGTGCGCCGCACAGCAGGAAACTGAGGCAATGGCCTCAGGTATTGCGCTTGCGCGCCGCCAGCGTCCTCAACCTGAGCGCGTTGAGACGTATGAAACCGGCCGCGTCCTTCTGGTCATAGGCGCCGCGGTCGTCCTCGAAGGTGACCAATGCATCTTTATAAAGCGATTTCGGAGACTTGCGCCCCGTGACGATGACATTGCCCTTGTACAACTTGAGGCGGACGGTGCCCTCCACATGCTCCTGGGACTTGTCGATCATGGCCTGCAGCATCTCGCGTTCCGGGCTGTACCAGAAGCCGTAATAGACGAGTTCGGCATATTTGGTGATGAAGCTGTCCTTGAGGTGCGCTGCCTCGCGATCGAGCGTGAGGGACTCGATGGCCCTGTGCGCCGTCAGCAGGATCGTGCCGCCCGGCGTTTCGTAGACACCGCGCGACTTCATGCCGACAAAGCGGTTCTCGACAAGATCAAGCCGCCCGATGCCATTGTCATGGCCCAGACGGTTCAGTTCGGTGAACAGCGTCGCTGGGGACATCGCCACGCCATCGATGGAGACGGGATCGCCGTTCTTGAATTCGATCTCGATGTAGGTCGCCTTGTCGGGCGCATCTTCCGGAGCAATCGTGCGCTGGTAGACGTAGGGCGGCGGCTCGACCCACGGGTCTTCCAGCACCTTGCCCTCGGAGGACGAATGCAGGAGGTTCGCATCGACCGAGAACGGCGCCTCGCCGCGCTTGTCTTTCGCCACGGGGATCTGATGCGCCTCGGCGAATTCGATCAGGTCGGTGCGGCTCTTGAAGCTCCATTCGCGCCACGGCGCGATCACCTTGATGTCGGGGTTCAGCGCATAGGCGGTGAGCTCGAAGCGGACCTGGTCATTGCCCTTGCCGGTGGCGCCATGTGCAATGGCGTCGGCGCCTGTCTCTTCCGCAATCTCGATCAGGCGCTTGGCGATGAGCGGCCGCGCGATCGAGGTGCCAAGCAGGTAGACGCCCTCATAGACGGCATTGGCTCGGAACATGGGAAACACGAAGTCGCGGATGAACTCTTCGCGTACATCCTCGACATAGATGTCCTTGATGCCCATCAGCTGCGCCTTCTGGCGCGCCGGCTCGATCTCGCCGCCCTGCCCCAGGTCGGCGGTAAAGGTCACGACCTCTGCGCCATACTCGGTCTGCAGCCACTTGAGGATGATCGAGGTGTCGAGCCCGCCCGAATAGGCGAGGACGACTTTCTTCACTTTTTGCTTGGACATGGAGGCACCTGCTGTTTCATGCGCCGCCTATCACGCCGGGGCTTCAACCTGCAAGCCCACCCTTTGTCCCGCCAGGCCTGCGGAAAAGTCGGCCCGGACGCTCCCGCTAAACCGGAAGCGAAATCCGGTCCGGAACATAACCAGCGCTACGCCCGGCCGATGCCCAGTAGATCAGCCCCGCAATCGGGCCAAAGCCCAGACCCACCGCGATGAACCAGTAGTCAAGCTGAACCACGACCGGCAGCGCCATGCCGATGAGCGTGGCGGCAACCATGTAGAACACCCGTATGCGGAGGCGGAGCACTTCCCCGGCAATCACCGTCAAGAGGGCGGGAAGTGCTGCATAGACGCCGATGAACAGGATCGCGATCACCACGATTCCGAAGATCTCGTTCATCATCGAGTTGGTGGAGTAGGCGAAGATCAGCCCCACCACCACGCCGCTTGCGATGGTAGCGACTCCATAGCCGAGCAGGATGAAAAAAGTCCGCTTGAGGATGTGAAGGATCATGCCGGTCCCGCCCTGTGTCAGCCGCGAGATTGAAGGGCGATTCCCGTAAAACTAAGACAAATCCTCAACCATCGCGCCGCGGCATCGCCGCGGGAATGGCGATGACACGGTAAGCCACCCCGGCAAGAAGTCCCATGATGGCGCTCGGCGCGAAGCCATTCCTCAGGAATTTCACTGAGGGCATCAATCCGAAGTTCTGCCAGACCAGAAAATCGAGCCCGAGGAAAACCGCTCCGCCAACTATCAGAAAATACGCGTGCGAAGAAATCCCGATGAACTGACCCACAAGAAAGAGGAAGATGGTGACGGCCAGAGCGCCGGCATACATGAGATAGATTGTGTTGGCCGTAGCGTTGTCCAGGTTCCACCACGAACAGAAAGCACATGCGAACCCCATGGCAACGATCGTGACGACGCTCGCCCCGATCAGTGACGTCGCCAGGCGCCGGAGCATTGGCTGGATCACGCGCCTGCGTCCAGCGCCAGCCTCTCCTTCGCCCTGATCTTCTGGCTCTCGCTTTTCAGCTGCCCGCAGGCGGCCATGATATCGCGGCCGCGCGGTGTTCTCACCGGCGAGGCATAGCCCGCGCGGTTGACGATCTCGGCGAAAGTTTCGATCGTGTCCCAGTCGCTGCATTCATAGGCCGTGCCGGGCCACGGGTTGAACGGGATCAGGTTGATCTTGGCGGGAATGCCCGCCAGCAGCTTCACCAGCCGCTTGGCGTCTTCGGGTGAATCGTTGATGCCCTTCAGCATCACATATTCGAATGTGATGCGCCGCGCGTTGGAGAGACCCGGATAGTTGCGGCACGCCTGCAGCAGTTCCTTGATCGGATATTTCTTGTTGAGCGGCACGAGCCTGTTGCGGATCTCGTCCGTGGTGCCATGGAGCGAAATTGCCAGCATGGTGCCGATCTCGGCACCGGCACGCGGGATTTCCGGCACGACGCCGGAAGTGGACAGCGTGATCCTGCGCCGCGACAGCGAGATGCCCTCGCCGTCCGTCACGATCTCCATCGCGTCCTTCACGTTGTCGAAGTTGTAAAGCGGTTCGCCCATGCCCATCAGCACCACATTGGTGATATAGCGCCCGCCCGACGGCGGCGAGGGATTGGCTTCGATGTCGCCCGGCCAGTCCTTCACCCGGTCACGCGCCATCATCACCTGGCCGACGATCTCATTGGCGGTGAGGTTGCGGACGAGCTTCTGGGTGCCGGTATGGCAGAAGGTGCAGGTCAGGGTGCAGCCCACCTGGCTTGAGATGCAGAGCGTGCCCCGGTCCTCTTCCGGAATATAGACCATCTCGACTTCGTGGCGCGCGCCACGTTCGTCGGGCGCGAGCTTAAGAAGCCACTTCCGGGTGCCGTCATTCGAGACCTGCTCGGTCACGATGTCGGGCCGGCCGATCACGAATTCCTCGTCCAGCCGCTGCCGCAGGTCCTTGGCGATATTGGTCATCTCGGCAAAGCTCTGCACGCCGCGATGATAGATCCAGTGCCAGATCTGCCCGGCCCGCATGCGGCGCTGCTTCTCCGCAACCCCGGCGCGGCCCATGGCGTCGGCGAGCGCATCCCGCGTCATGCCGATGAGCGAGGGTCGGGGATCGTTCGGAATGTAGCGCGGCGGCGCTTCGACAGTGTTGAGCAGCGTGGTCATGGGCGGGGCCATAGCATGAAACCGGGGAGGAATGCGAGATAGGGTCCGGCCACCTATTTTACCAGCGCCACGATGGGACCCAGCGGAAAGAACCCGTCACGGCGGCCAAGCTCCGGCGCGTAGATGCTGGAGATCGAGCCATCGAGGAAAAGCGCGTTCTTGCACCCCAATCGATTTCGGAACAGGCGGGCAAAGGAGTGAAAATTGACCCAGGACTCGCTGATGACGAAAACCAGCGTGTGGCCATCGGGCGAGCCCACGCCGTTCCGTCTTTGCCGTGATTGCCCATCCTCGGAGAATTTCGGGTGGATGGCGCCATCGATCACCAGCATGGGCCCGGACTGGCTGGCATGGTCGGGCCTGATGCCGGACTTCAGAAAAGCTTCCGTCTCCATCACCCCGCCCTTGTCGCCCTTGATGTAGAAGACGCCATTGGGCTTAAGGTGAAAATTGCCCGGTCCGTCGCGACGGTTGATCTTCTTAGCCTGCTTGCCTCGCTCCACATAAAGGCCAATGGGCTTGAGGCCATCGTCATACATGCCGGCGTTCATGGCGAAGGCGAGCAGCTGTCCCCTGTCTTCCAGGGCATCGGCAAGGGCCGAGAACGAGCCATAGGGCTGGCCGTTGGCATCGAGGCTGAAAAGCTGCAAGCGGTCCTGCCGCAGGTCAAAGCGGCAGACGGCGTAGCTATTGCCCTCGAAGCTCTCCTGTGCGCAGCCTGCTCTGGCCAGAGAGACCGACAGCAGCACCAGTACCAGTGCCAGCAGGGCTCCGGGAAAGCCCCGCATGGCTTACTTGCAGGCCTTGTCGATGGCCGCGAGGGCCGCCGAAATGCCCGAGAGCGAATAGGTATCCTCGGTCTGCGTGCCCCGCCACGAGGTGCCCTTCACCTTCAGGGACTGTCCGGCCTTCATGGCCGTCACGATCTTCTTGTCGTTGCCGGTATCGACCCAGGCCGTATCTCCCTTCGAGAACATCTCGAACTCGAGGCTGTCGATCGTGAGCTTGACGGTGCTTCCGTCCTTGAAGGGATAGCCGATGATGGTCGAGACCTCACCCTTCACCGGCGGCTTGCGGCCCGGCATGTTGGTGACGAGGAAGAAGGCCGGATCGCGCTTGGCGCTTTTCGGTTCGCTCGACTTCGGGACCGAGGAAACGTAGCAGACCTTGCTGTCAGCCGCGTCATAGCTGTAGGCCACCCAGTCGTCGAAGGTGCCGAGCGATTTCGGCTCGTTGCCCTGACCGAGCGCCGCGCCTGAAAAAATCACCATGAAGGAGAGCGCCAGAGCGCCATTTCGCCGTATAGGAATCATGTACGCGACCTTACCCCCTGCAAAACCGAAAATCCATCAGGCCCCAATGCGCGAGGATTCCGGCCCAATTTTGGCATCGAGTGACGCAGCGCAAGATTGGCCGGATGGATTATTGCAGCGCAAAAGCTCCTGCGCTAGCGTTTCGCATCTGAATTCTGAAGGGATTTGATCGTGGCGGCAGTTGAAAGCGAAGCGATGACAGGCATTTGCGTGACCCACCTGACAAGCCACCTGGAACAGGCTGCGCATGCCGTGGACACGGTTTTCACGCGGGCCAAAGCCAAGCTCGCAGCGAAACTGATGCCGGGCGGCAAGCTGAACGCGGGCCTCCTCGACGCCGAACAGCACATGGCCCATGGCCTGTCCTGGCTCGCGACCTACGCGGCCGCGATTCGAGAGCTCTCCGCATTTGCGGCGCGCATGGAGGCCGAAGGCCGCTTTGGCGAGACGGAAAAGCTCACCGTGCAGATCGCGGTCGGTGAGTACCTGAACCATGTCGCGGGTGGCATCCCCATGAACCAGGGCGAGTTCGCGCGGCTCACCGACATGGGGCTGACCCGCGCCGACGGGGCTCCCCTGCACGATCTCGTGCTGATCGAGCGCGGCAACACCCCTGCGGCCCGCCAGAGGCTGGTGGAACTCATCGCCGACGGCAATTTCGGCTCATCCGGCCTTGACGACACGCTCACTGAAATGCGTGAGACCATGCGCCGCTTCGTCGAGACGAAGGTTTCGCCCCACGCCCACCAGTGGCACCTCGACAATGACTATGTGCCCATGGAGATCGTTCAGGAACTGGCCGATCTCGGCGTCTTCGCCCTGACCTTGCCCGAGGAACATGGTGGCCTCGGCCTGTCGAAGGAATCGATGTGCGTCGTCTCGGAAGAGCTGTCGCGCGGCTGGATCGCGGTTGGCTCGCTGGGCACGAGAGCCGAAATCGCCTGCGAGCTGATCCTCTGCGGCGGTACCCCGGCCCAGAAGGAAAAGTGGCTGCCGAAGATCGCGAGCGGAGAAATTCTCCCGACCGCCGTCTTCACCGAGCCCAACACTGGCTCCGATCTTGGCAGCCTGCGCACCCGCGCGGTGCGTGATGGCGACATCTATAAGGTGACCGGCAACAAGACCTGGATCACGCACCCCGTCCGCGCCGACGTGATGACTCTTTTGGCCCGCACCAATCCCGACGAGACGGGTTATCGCGGTCTTTCGATGTTCCTCGCCGAAAAGCCGCGCGGCAGCGACGATAATCCCTTCCCCGCCAAAGGCATGTCGGGCGGCGAGATCGAGGTGCTCGGCTATCGCGGCATGAAGGAATATGAAATCCGCTTCGAGGATTTCGAGGTGAAGGCCGAGAACCTTCTGGGCGGCATCGAGGGACAGGGCTTCAAGCAGTTGATGCAGACCTTCGAGGCGGCCCGCATCCAGACCGCCGCGCGCGCCGTGGGCGTGGCGCAGAACGCGCTCGACCTCGGCCTCAAATATGCGAAGGACCGTTCGCAGTTCGGCCAGTCCATCCTGAATTTCCCGCGCATCGCCGACAAGCTGGCCCTGATGGCGGCTGAGGTGATGGCGGCACGCCAGCTCACGCTGTTTGCCGCGCGCGAGAAGGATGCAGGGCGCCGCTGTGACCTCGAAGCCGGAATGGCGAAGCTCTTGGGCGCAAGGGTCGCCTGGGCCGCCGCCGACAACGCGTTGCAAATTCATGGCGGCAACGGCTTCGCACTCGAATACCAGATCAGCCGCGTGCTCTGCGATGCCCGCATCCTCAACATCTTCGAGGGCGCCGCCGAAATCCAGGCGCAGGTGATCGCGAGACGGCTGCTGGAAGGCGGAAACTGAGCGGAGGTTCTAGAAGTAGGTGGCGCCCAGGTCCCGCACACGGGACAGCTGTTCCTTACGCGTCTCAGGCCCTGCCATCACGTCGTAGAGCAATTCGAGGCGAGCTTCCGGGATGCCGCAATAGTCCATGATGCCGGTGACGAGCTGGGTCTGCATTGCGCTGTCGTAGCCGCGCTTGGCATAGCCTGCCACATCGTTCGAGGCAGCGCCGATCAGCAGCGCTTTCTGATGCGGAAGTGTGCGCGCGCCATAGGCCCAGCCGTTGTTCCACACCCGGTCGATCCAGCCTTTCGTCGCCGCCGGGAACGACCACCACCACACCGGAAAGACGAAAGCCAGCGCATCGTTTCGGCTGATGCGCTCCTGCTCGCGCAGTACTTCCGCGCTGTAGACCTTGTCCGGATTATCCCAGTCGGGCTCGTCGGCGACCGGAAGGCGCGGATCGAAACCTTCTGCACGGAGATCGGCCACTTCGGAACTATGGCCCGCGGCGATGATCCCATCCCGCAGGTGGTCGAGCACCGCCCCGCAGAAGGAACTGTCGCGGCGGGGGTGATCGAAGACGATGAGGATATTCATGGACAAGGCTCCCGGTGGCTGAGATGATTTCGAGGTCAAGGATAGTAAGGCGAGTTCATGGCCCTGCTGGCCTCTGCCACAACGTCGCCGTCGACCAGCTTGACGGAAAGGCTGGCATTGGCCCCTCTGGCAAAGCCTGCCAGCATGCCTTCGGCATAGGCGCGCGCGTGTTGCACGGAATCGAACTCGTAGAAGCCGCCGACCGAATGCGTGTTGATGCCACTGAGCCATGTCTTGCTTCTCAATCCCGGAACGTCCTGCATGGCGGGGTTGGCGCGGCGCCAGACGTCTTCGGTAAACGGGACGGAGGACTGGAACTCAGCGTAGAGGAAGACACGTCGCGGTTCGCTCATTTGCGGCCCCTTGCTTGTTGAGAGGCCATTCTATTGATATGCTTGTGACTGTGAAGTACGCACCTTTTTGTAACATTCAGCGACATGCTCGATAGCGACAACACCTGCAACACGGATTGCCCGCCGCGCGATGTGCTCGATCTCATCGGCAGCAAATGGGTGATCATGATCCTGTGCTGCCTCAAGAGCGGCCCATTGCGCACGGGCGAACTGATGCGGGCCGCAACTGGCATTTCCCAGAAGATGCTGACGCAGACCCTCCGCGACCTCGAATACAATGGGTTCGTCGAAAGGATCAGCCATCCGGAAGTGCCGCCAAGGGTGGAGTATCGGCTGACAGGCCTTGGCCACTCCCTGAGCGAGCTGACGCTAGTCATGCAGCAGTGGGCTGTGGCCAACTATCCAGCCATTCTGGCACAGAGGAGCCGTGCGGTCGGCCAGAACTGACTGGCCCGTTTGACCAGCTGTACTCCGGATCGCAGGAGCAGCGCCTGGAACCGAGCTTCAGTCACAGCAGGAGGCAGCGCCTGCGTTGCGGCTGCAGAAGCATGAGGCCTCGACCGGCACGCTGGCGCGGGCCTTGGCGATGTCGAGGCGGCGGCCCACGATACGGGCCTCCTCGTCGCGGCCAAGCCGCAACAGGCAGTCATGGTAGCCGTGTAGGCTCCACACATTGTCCGGGTGCTGGCATGGCCGGCTGAGTGTCGAATCGAATCCGAGATCGGCGCGGTAGACGGCGGCTGCCTCTTCCACATGCCCTTGTTCCAGCAGGAGTGCGCCAAGGGCATGCCGCGTCGGCTGCATCCATCCCCACGGCTCGTCATAGGGCAGGTTGTCGTCAAGTTCGACGGAACGCCTCAGATGCGCGAAGGCGGCATCGAAATTCCCTTTCCGGTATTCGATTTCGCCGCGCATCATTTCAGCGGCAATCACCAGAATGTCGATGCAGCTATTGTTGAAGAGATAGCGGGTGTCAGGCACGCGCGCCCTCGCCGCCTCGAACAGCACAGCTTCCGCTTCGGCGGACCTCACGTTTCCGGTGGCCGCATGGGCCACGGCCCTTGCGTAGTGGATCATCGCCGTTGAGACGCAATAGAGATCCTGGTCCTTCGGAAGCTCGGTGGCGATGATGCCGTCCCAGCGGCCAAAGCGAATTAGCACGTGCATCTTCATCGGCAGGAAGCCCTCGAGCCAGTCAGCAATCGGAGGCGACGGCACGCGCAGGAGTTCTTCGGGAAGTGTCGCCACCATTTCATCGGCAGCCGAGATCGCTGCGTCGGGATCGCCAAGGAACATCGCGCCGTAGATCTTGAAGTGATAGTCGTGGCAGCGGTAGAGCGAGTAGAAATTGACCGCTCCCCGGCGCGCCAGATACTTGCGGTCCGCCACGATGGCGGCCGAATTCGTGTCAACCACGTCGCGGTACTGCCCGCAAAGCACATCGATATGGGTGGGCATGTGGCAGAGATGGCCCGCATCGGGCACCAGGTTGCGGAGCGCGTCCGCGGCTTTCAGCGCGCGCTCAGGGTGCGGCGACATTTCCATGAGATGGATATACATGTGCAAGAGTCCCGGATGCTGCATTCCGCCGGGCTGCGCGAGTGCCTTCTCCAGCAACGCCATCGCTTCGATCGTGTCGGCGCCCTCGGCGGGAACCCCCTTCACGATGTCCCACATGGCCCAGGGCGTGCGGTTCATCAGCGCCTCGGCGGCAAGTGCGGCCACATCGGGATCATCGCCGAAGGCGCGCCATGTCTCGCGCATCGCGTCCGCGTAATTGTCGTTCCACACGGCCGTCACCATGCCGGCATCGCGTGTGGGATAGCGTTTTGCGAGCGGCTTGATGATGGCCTGTTCCACGGCACTCGCCCCGGCGTAGAGTGCCAGCGCCCTTTCGGTGGCGCTGCAGGCCAGTTCCAGCGTGGCGGCAAGGTCGCTCGGGTCGAAATGCTTCCATTGCTTGTTGTAGTTGGGGCCAGCCGCATAGGCGATGCCCCAGTGCGCCATTGCGCAAGCCGGGTCATGCTCAAGCGCCGTCCGGTAGCAGGAAATCGCCTCGTCATGGTTGAAGCCATAGGTCCAGGCAAGGCCCCGGTCGAACCACTTCTGGGCTTCCGGTGAGGTGGTCGTGATGCGGCGCGAATAGCTTCCGAGATCGTAGTAGTCCGACATTCCGGCCTCCTCAGTGGTGTGCAGAAATTACCACATTTCAAGCCCGCGGACATGGGCGATAAGCGAGACCTGACTCAATCACCGGATGATTCGCGCATGACCAGGACGATTCTCATCACCGGCTGTTCCACCGGCATCGGCTGGCACTGCGCCATCGGCATGAAGCAGCGCGGCTGGCGCGTCATCGCCACGGCGCGGACGGACGAGGACCTGAAGCGGCTGGAGTCTGAAGGCGTCGAGCCACTGTATCTCGATTACGCAGACCGTGCCTCGGTCGAGGCCTGCGCCACCGAAGTATCGACTCGTACCGGCGGCAAGCTGGATGCCCTGTTCAACAACGGCGCCTATGGACAGCCCGGTGCTGTTGAGGACCTGACCCGCGAAGTTCTGGAGGCGCAGTTCGCGGCCAATTTCTTTGGCTGGCACCAGTTGACGCGCGCCTGTCTACCGATGATGCGCGCCAATGGTGGCGGCCGGATCGTGCAGTGCTCGTCCGTGCTGGGGCTCGTCGCACTGAAATGGCGCGGCGCCTACAATTCATCGAAGTTTGCGGTCGAGGCCCTGTCGGATACGATGAGGCTCGAACTTCGCGGCTCAGGCATCTATGTCAGCCTCATCGAGCCCGGCCCCATCACCTCGAAGTTCGTCGAGACGTCGCTGAAGAATTTCGAGAAGAACATTGACGAGACGAAATCGAACTACAAGGCCGCCTATGAGCGCCAGCGCGCAAGGCTCGGGCGCGGCGGGTCGGGCCGCTACAAGCTGGGGCCCGAGGCGGTCCTGGAAAAGCTGGTGCGCGCCGTGGAATCGGAACGCCCGCACGCGCGCTATTTCGTGACGAAACCCACAACCTACATGGCCATCGCGCGCCGCATTCTGCCACAGCGCCTGCTGGACCACCTGCTCGACAAGGTCTCCGACCAGTAGCGGGAGCGCGACACTTGCCGCCTTGACGGAACGGGCGCGGGGGGCCATGGGACTGCCCAGAAGCTGATATCCGTCTCCGGAGCCTGAAGAGATCATGCAATATGTGAGTTATGTCGCCGTCGGCGCGGTGCTTGTCGTTCTCCTGCTCGGCCTGTTGAACATGTTCCGCGGCGGCTCCTCCAACACCTCGCAAAAACTGATGCGCTGGCGCGTGGGCCTGCAGTTCGCTGCCATCATCGTGCTGATGGCGTCGCTCTATTTCTCGAAGGGCTGACAAAGGTCAACGCCTCGCCCTTGAAAAACAGGGCTGCTCTCGCCACTTATTTGCGTCGATCCGGCAATTTCGCCGGCATGTTGTCATGGCTGGGGGTTTTCCATGAATCTCACCGGGAACGAAGCGCAGGTGAAGGACAAGTTCTTTCCGAAACTGGCGCGTGTGCTGGCGCAGGTGCCCTTTGCTGAAGATCTCGTCGCGGCCTATTACTGCGCCTTCGACCGCGCCACCCCGATGCGGGCAAAGGGCGTGCTCATTGGCGCGCTCGCTTATTTCGTCCTCCCCATCGACGTCATTCCCGACCTGATCCTGGGCTTGGGCTTTACCGACGACATGGCGGTGCTGCTCGCGGCCTTCAACGTGGTGCGCACGCATGTGACGCCCGCGCATCGCGATCGCGCCCGCGAAACGCTTGACCGCCTGCGCAAGGGTGAGCCGGTGTCGGTATAGTCAGGCGGGCGCTTTGCGGGTCACGATCAGCACCGCGCCTGCGCACACCGCCATGCCGGCCACCTGCACGAGTGTGAGCGTCTCCCCGAACAGCACATAGGCCATCAGCGCGGATACGCCCGGCACGAGGAAGATCAACCCTGAGACGCGCGCCACGCCGCCATGCCGGATCAGCAGCATCAGCAGCGTGATGGCACCAAGCGACAGCACCAGCACCGACCACGCCAGCGCGAACCACGCGTTGAACGTTCCATCGAAGCGCATGTCTTCCATGGCAAGCGCAAAGAACGAGACGGCGAGCGTGGCGCCCACATATTGCCACGCCCCGCCGCTCGCCAGGTTCAGCGCGGTCGCGAAACGCTTCTGGTAGACGGTGCCGAACGAGATCGACAGCGCGCCCAGCACATTCACCGCCGTAGTGAGCGGCGTGATGCCGCCGGTGAGACCCAGATGGAGCTTCGGCCACACGACGAGCGCCACTCCGAGGATTCCGACGGCAAGCCCGAGCCAGTGGCGGGTTGAAATCGCTTCTTTCACCAGCCAGGCGGCAAGAATGGCCGTCATCAGCGGCTGGAGACCCACGATCAGGGCCGAAACGCCCGCCGGCATGCCATGCGCCACGGCCCAGTAGACCGGCCCCAGGTAGCCGCCATGCAGGAATGCGCCAGCCACGCTCGCATGAAATGCCTGCCGCCTGCCGGGCCAGGGCGCCCTGATCGCCAGCGCGATGGCCGCGAACAGGGCGCCCGCGATGGGAAAGCGGATCGCCAGAAAAGTCAGCGGATCGGCATGTGGCGCCGACAGTCTTGCAACCACGAAGCCAGTCGCCCACATTAGGACGAACAAGGCGGGTGCCGCTGCGATCAGCAGGCGTGTCGATGGCGTATCCTTCATGCGCCGGTCAGATGCGCCGATTCAGGCGGGCTTGCGAGGCTTAAAAAACGGGAAGCAGGCATGTTCGATCCGCAAAAGCTCTTGGAACAGTTTCTGGGTGGCGGCACCAATCCGGATGGTTCGAAGAAGGGCATGTCGCCCGATTTCGTGAAGGGCCTCGCCACGGGCGGTGTCGCGGGTGGGCTTGCCGGCATCCTGCTCGGCGGCAAGACCTCGAAGAAGCTCGCCAAGGGCGCCGTCAAACTGGGCGGCACCGCTGCCCTCGCGGGCTTGGCCTACAAGGTCTACAACGACTGGCAGGCCTCGAAGCAGCCAGTCCCGGTGGCCGAAGCGCCAGCTACCATGAAGGACATCACGCCGAAGCCGGAAGGCACGCCCTTTCTTCCCGCGATCCCCAAACAGCGCGACGAGATGAGCCTTTCGATTTTGCGCGCCATGATCGCGGCAGCCAAGGCTGACGGCCACATCGACGCAATGGAACAGCAGAAGATCTTCGGGAGGCTCGACGAACTGAACCTCGGCACCGAAGAAAAGGCCTTCGTGATGGACGAGCTGAGAAAGCCGCTGGACATTGATTCCGTCGTAGCAGCCGCAACGACGCTCGAACTCGCTGTCGAGATCTATGCGGCCTCCTTCCTCGCCATTGATCCCGACGACCCGGCGGAGCAAGCCTATCTCGCCATGCTCGCATCCCGCCTGAAGCTCGATCCCGGCCTGAAGCACAGCATCGAGACCGAAGCTACCAAGGCGATGGCCTGACCGTTGGGCATGGGCTATTGATCGCCCATGACGAGGACAGGCAGGAATGACGGCGACGAGAACGGAAATCCGACCATCGGCGCACTCGTGCGGGAGAGCTTCTACCGGCTCTTCGCGGACGAAGCCATTCCGCTGGCCGGCAACATCGCCTTCCGCACCCTGTTCTCGGTGTTTCCGTTCCTGATCTTCCTCACGGCCCTTGCCGGCTTCTTCGGCAACGACGACCTCGCATCGGGCGTCGTCACCTTCCTGCTGGGCGTGGCTCCTGCGGAACTCGTCAAGCCGCTGGTGCCGGAAATCCGCTCGATCCTCACCGTGCCGCGCACCGGGCTGCTCAGCCTCTCGGCCCTGATCACCATCTGGAGCGCCATGGGTGGCGTCGACAGCGTGCGGGTGGGCCTCAACCGCGCCTATGACATCCGCGAGACGCGCAGCACCTGGTGGCTGTATGTCCAGAACGTGCTCTTCGTCATCGGCTCGGCCTTCTTCCTCCTGGCCTTCGCGCTGCTGATCGTCTTCGCGCCCGTGGTGCTGCAACTGATCGAGACCCATGCGCCCGCCGTGCGCGGTCATCTGGTGACCTTCGAACAGCTGCGCTTTCCGATCGCGATCCTGCTGCTCACCGCGGGCGTTCTTCTGTGTCACCGGGTTCTGCCGGCCAAGCGGCTGAACGTTCTCGAAGTCCTGCCCGGCGTGGTGCTCACCGTCGTCGTATGGGTGGGGATGTCCTCGGCCTTCTCGGTCTATCTCGTCAACTTCAACACATTCGCCTCGACCTACGCTTCGCTCTCGGGCCTCTTCGCGGCGATGTTCTTCCTCTATCTGTCGGCCCTTGTGCTGATCCTCGGCGGTGAAGTGAACCGCGTACTGGAGGTCCGCCGCATGCTGCGGGTGGCGCGATACCGGGACCGCGACGACGAGGTGTGACGGGTGCGTTTCCTGTGGCAACCGTACCGCGCAAGATCAGCCCCGAAAAGTCTTGAGCTGCCGGAGCAGAGCATCCTTCTCATCGGCCGACAGATCGCGCCAGTCGCGGTCTTCGAGGCCTGCAGCAAGCGCCCATAGCAGGTTGAGTGATGCAAAAGCCGGGCGCAACGCCCTGACCCGCGCATAGGCCTTCACGGCACCCAGCGCCTCGAGTTCGTCCAGCGTGCGGATGCCGGCCTCCGCCAGCATCATCGCCGACTTCGGCCCGATATTGCGCAGCGCCGCAACGGGCCTGCTATTTCGCCGCGGCCTCGATGGCATCATCGAGCGTCCTGAGGCCGGTCGTCGGCGCACTCACCAGCACGGCCATGTTGCCGGGGCGATGCTCGTTCTTCCACATCTTCATGTGCGCCTTGGGGATGTCGGCCCAGGAATAGACCTCCGACATGCAGGGGTCGATACGCCTTGCCATCACCAGCTTGTTGGCGGCGGCGGCCTGCATGAGATTGGCGAAATGCGACCCCTGAACGCGCTTCTGGTGCATCCACAGGTACCGCGCGTCCATGGTGAGGTTGAAGCCCGTGGTGCCTGCGCAGATCACCACCATGCCGCCACGCTTGACCATCAGCACCGAGACGGGAAACGTCGACTCGCCCGGATGCTCGAACACCATGTCGACATTGTTGCCCTTGCCGGTGAAGGCCCAGATCGCCTTGCCGAAGTCGCGCGCACCCTTCATCCAGTCATTGTATTCACTGGTGCCGACGGCGGGCATCTGACCCCAGCACTGGAACTTCTTGCGGTTGATGACGCCCTTGGCGCCAAGCTGCATCACGAAATCGGCCTTGTCGTCTTCCGAGATGACGCCGATGGCATTGGCCCCCGTCGTCGCGATGAGCTGGATCGCCATCGAGCCCAGGCCCCCCGATGCGCCCCACACGAGAACGCTTTGCCCCGCCCCCAGAACATGCGGCTTGTGGCCGAACAGCATGCGGTATGCGGTGGCAAGGGTGAGCGTATAGCAGGAGGCTTCCTCCCATGAGAGATGGAGCGGCTTCGGCAGAAGTTGCCGGGCCTGAACCCGCGTGAATTGGGCAAACGATCCGTCCGGAGTCTCGTATCCCCAGATCCGCTGAGAGTTCGAGAACATCGGGTCGCCGCCGTTGCACTCCTCGTCGTCGCCGTCATCCTGGTTGCAGTGGACGACCACCTCGTCGCCCACTTTCCAGCGCTTCACCTTGGCGCCGACGGCATAGACGATGCCCGACGCGTCCGAGCCCGCGATATGATAGGGGTTCTTGTGGCCGTCGATGGGGGAAATGGGCTTGCCGAGTGCCGCCCAGACGCCATTGTAGTTGACGCCCGCCGCCATGACGAGCACGAGGCACTCGTCCTCGCCGATGGACCATGTGGGGACGACCTCGACCTGCATGGCCGTGTCGGGGCTCCCGTGCCGCTCCTGCCTTATGCACCAGGCATGCATCTTCTCCGGCACGTGGCCCAAGGGCGGGATTTCACCCACGGCGTAGAGGTCCTTCACCGGCAGGTTCCCATTGGCAGGCTGAAGCGGCTTGGCGGCGGCAGTTGTCATGTCGTCGTCTCCTTTTCGAAAGAGAATACCTGACGCTATCCCATTCCGCACCGCAACAAAAGGAGGGGGTAGAGCACTCTTGCTCGTTTGATAACAATCTTTACACAGCCGGATGAAAAGCCGGCCCAGAGGTTCAGTCTCGACCTACTCAAAGGATAAAATCGACGGCTCCTAAACCGAAATGTCCTACCAATTCGACAGTGAAGTCAGCATGACCGTCGCCGTCGACGTCTCCTTCGACTATCGTCAAGATATCAATTTCGTCAAGATACCATCTAATCTGACCAGGGTTACTCGTAAAACCGTCAACGCCTTCGTTTGCCGTTAGGGCAAAGGCATTGTTGCCATCGACCGAGGCGAGTGCGTCGATGGCCGAGAAGTCCAACGCATCACGGAAACCGGCACCCCCATTTCCCTGATCAAAGTCCAAGATGCGGTCAGGGCCTCCGGCAGTATCGCTCTCTTCGGCAAGGCGAAGAATGAACTTGTCAGAGCCCAAACCGCCAATAAGATTGTCGGCTCCGGCAGCGCCTATGATCCGGTCGTTGCCAGAGCCACCCTCAATCGTGTTGGCTTGGGCATCACCAACGAGTGTGTCACCAAAGGCTGAACCAATAACATTCTCTACTCGAATGAGAGCGTCCCTACTTGCCGCGGCCCCGATGACGGACATTGCATCGAGCCTAACAATCACCTTTCCTTCCGCGTTTGCATATGTAACTGTATCGATACCAGCACCGCCATCGATGCTATCATCTCCCGCTGCACCATCAAGGAGATCGTCACCGGCTCCACCTGCTAGTGTATCACTGCCAAAACCGCCAAGCAGCACGTCATCGCCGTCTCGCCCATTTAACCTGTCATTGCCTGCTCCACCGGAAAGTCGGTTGGCAAACTGATCGCCGATCAGTACGTCATCATAGATGCTGCCATCTACATTCTCGACATCCACGACAATGTCCCCCGCCGCATCTCCACCGGCTGTTGTGCCCACATCGAGATCAATGGTCACTGCGGATTGCGAATTGGCATAGCTGGCGGTGTCATTGCCAAGATTGCCAAACAGCCAATCCGCACCGGCCCCGCCTTCCAGCAGGTCGTCGCCGTCGCCGCCAAGCAGCCGATCGGCACCACCCATGCCCTGCAGCTTGTCATTGCCGACGCCGAGATCGATCGCGTTAGCGCCTCCATTGCCGATCACGTCGTCATCACCGGAACTGCCAATGACGTTCTCAAAACCAACAAAGATGGTTTCGCCGACGGAATTGAAGCCGCGTCGAAGATCAACAGTCCCAGCAGGCGTCGGTTGACCGGAAAAATCAAGCCAATCACGACCGGCGCCGCCGTTCACGGTGCCAGCGACATACGATCTCACATATAGCCGGTCATTTCCCGTCCCGAGGTCTATGTCTCGGGCAAAGGTGCTGTTGTCGATGACAATATCATCGCCCGCAAAAGTCCAGACACCTCCGCCGCCGGTGCCGGTATCGACGAAATTGCTGAGGTCGTTGCCACGGATGTCGTCGGAGTATTGACTTCCCACTATATTCTCGATGGCGGCAATACTCTTGCGGCCGTCACCGGCAGAAACGCGCTGCGGCCCGGCCAGCCGCAAATCGACGAAAACGCCTTCACTGGCATTGCGGAAACTAGCCGTATCGCTGCCCTCGCCACCGTTGAGCACGTCCGTGCCAGCACCGGCAACCAGGTAGTCATTCCCAGAGCCGCCAAACAACCTGTCATTGCCGGTCCCTCCCAGAATGACGTCATCTCCACCGCGGCCCACTTGAACGTCATTTCCCCGCGCAGCAAGCATGATGTCGATACCGACACCGCCATATACAGTGTCGCCAGCGTCTGAACCCCAGGCAACGGTTATTCTGCCTGTCAGCGTGACAGAAGAAGTGCCATAGTAGCTCGTCATTTTCGATTGTTCATTGCTGACTTCAGCGAACATTTGGATATTTGAGAATATCTCCAGATCCTGAGCAGTGGCGCCTCTAGCCTCCATGAGGCCAGCGGTATTGGCCCGATATTGCTCGTAGCTGTAGCTTTCCACAGCGAAAGCCCTATCGGCTAGCGACAGGGCATCCATCGAAGCGGCAGCGATCATCAATTTGTTCTGTTGTTCCGGCTGCGTAAAGAAGTTGTAGCCTTCCTTAACCGTATTGATGAAGTTTCTTATCATTTCTATGATGCCGCCCTTTCCCGCATCCGAGGGAGGCGATCCATTGCCTGCGGCATTACTATGCGTTTGACCGTATGTACTCCCGGCAGCATTTCCATACCAGGGGCCAGAGTTGTTGTTTGTTGATGTGCTGCTGCTCCAGTCCTTGCCAGGTGAAGATGGGTGACCCCCGCCAGGATTTGAGGTGGACGAAGTATCAGTGGGTAAGTCAGGCGGTGGGCTGACTGGGGAGATAGGTGGCTCGCCGTCTCCCCCACTCATCGATGGGGTTGACCCTGCAAAGACTTCAAATGGACCCAAAGCTTGCCAACCGTCCCCTTCACGCGGCCCGGATGATTCGTACCATCCCGAGAAAAACTTCGCTCCCTGCCAACTGCCTGGATTTGCATCAGAGAACCCGACTACCCACGCGACATTTATGCTTGGCTGTCCTCCTCCAAGTTGCAGCTCAAGACCGTTGGGGTATCTCAACGCCTCTGCAACAAAGTCTTCTCTGGTCGAAAAGCTATGGCCCACATACTGAACATTGATGTAGATTTGGCCCATTTGGCACCATCTTGAATTGTTAAAATAAAGGATATGCTCGTTAAGAATGTCGGTCAACATTGGATAGCGGGGATCCCCACCAGAGTGGCATACAACCTGACGGCATCTTCACGTCCTCCGGGACCGAAGCAAGGTTGTTTCAGACCTTTCGGCGCATTGATCGCCGCGCAGGCATGACAAGTTTGATGCCGCCTTCTGTCATCGGCTCGTATCCTTGGCGTTCGTCGGTCACCAGATTGCAGTCGAGGAACGGACTCAATTCCTCAAATCCCCCGCAATTTCGAGAAAATTTATGGCCCGGCCGTAAAGCTTTCCTCCACCGTCGCTACAGCCTGCGGTTGGCCCCGACCGTAAACAGAGTCATAATCCGATCACTGAAAAACGGCCCCATTTCAAAGCGGAGGAACAGTGCCATGTCTGACCTGATCTTCTTGATCTTCGGAAATCTCCGGGACTACCAAAGCCTGTCACCCGATATCCTGCCTCTCACGGGTTTCTTTTCCCTCGTGGGCGGTCTGATACTGTCGCGCTACACCGGGTCCATCGGCAATCTCACGCTGCCGATCAATTGCTCGGTACTCTTCATCGGCGCCATGACCGCGAACTGGCTGATGCAAAACTTCGAATTGCCGCTGAACGGTGCGGTCGAGACGCCGATGGCAGTCTCCATGATCGGCATGACGATCTCCTCGCTGGTCATGCTCTGGTGGCTGCAAGGCGACAGCGTGAGGGACTGAAGGCCCGCCTGGGGCCAGAGGGCCGGGCAACTGCCCAAAAGTCGTGGTTGCGGCGCAATATGGGCCATGCTTGCATGGCCCTCATCATGACCACGCGCGACAAACCATGGCTCTTCCGCACCTATGCCGGCCACTCGACGGCGGCGGACTCGAACAGGCTCTACCGCACCAATCTGGCCAAGGGCCAGACCGGACTTTCGGTCGCCTTCGACCTCCCCACCCAGACCGGCTATGATTCCGACCACGTGCTGGCGCGCGGCGAAGTCGGCAAGGTCGGCGTTCCCGTATCGCACATCGGCGACATGCGGACCCTCTTCGAGGGCATTCCCCTCGATACCATGAACACCTCGATGACGATCAACGCGACGGCGGCCTGGCTGCTCTCGCTCTATGTGGCGGTCGCCGACGAACAGGGCGCCTCGCGCAACAGTCTTTCGGGCACCACGCAGAACGACATCATCAAGGAATATCTCTCGCGCGGCACCTATGTGTTTCCGCCTGCCCCCTCGATGCGGCTCATCACCGACACCATCGCCTTCTCCACGAAGGAACTCCCGAAGTGGAACCCGATGAATGTCTGCTCCTATCACTTGCAGGAGGCGGGTGCGACGCCGGTGCAGGAGCTGTCCTACGCGCTCGCCACCGCCATCGCGGTTCTCGACGGCGTGAAGGCCAGCGGCACGGTGGCCGAGAAGGATTTTGCGGAAGTCTTCGGGCGCATCTCTTTCTTCGTCAATGCCGGCATCCGCTTCATCACCGAAATCTGCAAGATGCGCGCCTTCACCGAACTCTGGGACGAGATCGGGCGTGAGCGTTATGGCATCGCGGACGAGAAGCACCGCCGCTTCCGTTATGGCGTGCAGGTGAACTCGCTGGGGCTCACCGAGCAGCAGCCGGAGAACAACGTCTACCGCATCCTGATCGAGATGCTCTCGGTCGTGCTCTCGAAGAACGCCCGCGCCCGCGCCGTGCAACTTCCCGCCTGGAACGAGGCGCTGGGCCTGCCCCGCCCCTGGGACCAGCAATGGTCGCTCCGCATGCAGCAGGTGGTGGCCTACGAGACCGACCTCCTCGACTATGCCGACATTTTCGACGGCTCGAAGGAGATCGAACGCAAGGTGGAAGCCCTGAAGGACGAAGCCCGCGCCGAACTGGCGAATGTGCTTTCCATGGGCGGCGGCACCTCGGAAGAGGTGATCGGCTACATGAAGCGGCAACTCGTCGAGAGCAACACCGCTAGGCTGCGCGCCATCGAGGATGGCAGCACGAAGATCGTCGGCGTCAACGTCTTCACCACGACGGAACCCTCGCCCCTGTCAGGCGGTGACGGCGAGCAGATCATGACGGTGAAGGACAATGTCGAGTACGAGCAGATCGAGCGGCTGAAGGCGTGGCGCGCCCAACGTGACGCCAAAACCGTCGCCGCAGCAGTCGAAGAGCTTCGCCGCGCCGCCTCGGAAGGCCGCAACATCATGGAGCCTTCGATTGCCTGCGCAAGGGCTGGCGTCACCACCGGCGAATGGGGCGGAACGCTCCGCGCCATCTTCGGCGAATACCGCGCACCTACCGGGGTAGCGCTGACCATGACGGCGGTCTCGAGTGATAGCCTGGAAGCGATCCGCGCCCGCGTGAAGGCTTTGGCGGACAGGCTGGGCGAGACGCCGCGCTTCCTGATGGGAAAGCCCGGCCTCGACGGTCATTCCAATGGCGCCGAGCAGATCGCGGTCCGCGCCGCCGACACCGGGCTCGAAGTCATCTACGACGGCATCCGCGTGACGCCCGAGCAGTTGGTGAAGACGGTTGCCGAGCGCCAGGTCCACGTCCTCGGGCTTTCCATTCTCTCAGGCAGCCACGTGCCCCTGATCCGCGAGGTCATGCAGCGCCTCCGCGCGGCGGGCCTCGGCCACGTGCCTGTGGTGGCTGGCGGCATCATTCCCGCAGACGATGTCAACGTGCTGAAGCAATTGGGCGTTGCGGCGGTCTATACCCCGAAGGACTTCGACCTGAACCGCATCATGAGCGACCTTGTGGGCCTGATCGAGAAGACGGCGGGGACAAGGGCAGCTTGAACCTGTGCTGCTCGTCGTAACTGCTTTGCTTCGGACTTGACTGTGGGCTGCATTGCCATAGTCCGGTCGATTTCGCGTTGCGAGGGATTTTGGAATTTCGGTCGCCATCACCACCTCAAATGTGTTCGCGAAGACAGCGAGCCACCCCGCTGGCAAGTGACATCCCTCCGAAATGCAGGGCAAAATCCGCCCGGGAGCCGCAATGCAAACATGATTTGAGCGGCCACGGATACTCACTCCCCGGCTTCAACGCACATGATGTTGAGCGGTGAGTGCATACGCACTATTGACTTCCAGTTTTCTCAAGCAATAGTTGGGATTGTAACTTCGGGGGATCAAAATGACGAAAGAGCTCTATGTCAAGATTGCGTATGTCTCGACTCATGAGAACCAACCGAGCGACTACTCACCCGAAACTATTCCAGTTCTGCTTCTGGACGGCCGTGCCGTCGTTACCAAGTATGGCGCCTTTTATGACCGTACCCTGGAAATTGACTTCGCAGAGTTCGCCATAGATTCTGCATCTTTTACAAGGCCGGCTGACCTTGAAAGTGCCCAACTTTTCGTACCTGATTCAAAATTCAATTTTAACATCAATCAATATGCAGTTCTCTTCGTTCCTGATGACTACATCATTCCCGCTGAATACGCGGTACCGGAAGGGGTTTCGCTATCCGGTGACGGTCAGTTTGTTCTTTTCGGACGGCACAAGCTGGACGAAGACGGTCAGTTGGTTGATGAGAATGGGAACGCGGTCTCTGAAGCGAACCGGACAAAGATCGAGGATCTGTTTGTCGAGTTTTCAAAGAAGACCATGTCGGAACGCCTGGACAGGCAACAAAGTGAGTTTGAGTCTTACGATGAGTACTTCTTTGGCGAGACCTTTTCAGAACTTGGATTGACAAATGCCCTGAAGAACTATCGGGACATGCTGGAAAATGTCGCTACAGTCCGCGATGCGCTGCTCGATATGCACAAAAGCGCGTACTTGGCACTCGACTCCTTGATGACCAACCAGAAACTTTCCGCGCGCGAGATCAGTGACGTACTTGACAGCACCTTGTGGAATGCGCAGCAAACATCGCAGGACTCTGCATTGAATATTTTACTCAACGATCTTCCGGCGGCGGATCGCGAAGCTCTGCAGCGAGCGGCGGACTGGTTCGCTCCCGACTTTGTCAATTGGATTGCCGAAACAACCGTCCAGGGCGTAATTGCTTATGCCATTCCCGACGCCGACTCCGAGGGGTTGATTCCCTACGACATCGCCTACGGCGGTGATACCTATTTGGGGTCATTCAGCGTTTCGAGCCTTGAAGCATTTTTGGGCAAGAGAACTTTTTTCGGTGGATCGATATTTGATGACAGAATTTTACTGGAGCGGCCTGGAGGCATTGTCTACAGCGGACAAGGCAATGACGAAATTGGTGGCAGCATCGGCGCCGATTTCTTTGCTCCTGGCAGTGGGTCAGATATTGTTCACGGCGGCAAGGGAAGAGACACTGTTTCATTCCATGATCTCGAGACACGTGTAGTTGCCAACCTGAACAACTGGAATGCAATATCTGGACTGGATAGAGACTTTCTGCCGGACATCGAAAATCTTGTTGGAAGTGCATTTAATGACAAACTAACCGGCAACAGCATTGTCAACACATTCGCAGGTGGACAAGGAAACGATGTGTTGAACGGCCGAGACGGCAACGACCGTCTGACGGGCAACGCGGGGAAGGATAAGTTTGTTTTTGATTCAGTGCTCAATCCGCTGACGAATATTGATGTGATTTCTGACTTCGACCCTCTCACTGATGTCATCTGGCTCCACCATGCGATATTCACTGGATTACCGATGGGCCAACTTCATCAGCAACATTTCAGAGCCGGGGTGTCATCTACAGACCTAGACGAGAAGGTGCTGTATGACCAATCGAGCGGTTTGCTTTACTTTGATGCAGATGGAGTTGGCGACGCGTTCGCAAAGGTCGCATTTGCCCGCCTGCTGGGCAGGCCAACAATTGATGACACCGACTTCCAAGTGATTTGAATTCCCGCCGGACGTGCGGCCTCCAATCCTTGACTCCCCTGCCCTTTTCCCCTATTCCCCCGCCATCCGCGCGGAGGGTTGATACCCGAGGTGCGTTTTGCGCTGCCTCCGGCAACCCATATCGGCTTGAGAAATCAGGCACTTGCGCGCTTTCGAAAGAATTCGCGCCGATGACCAAAGCGCACCGGATCACGGGTCCCCGGTGCCGCCAAAGGGCGCGGTATAACAAGGACGAAACAGATGTACGCAGTCATCAAGACGGGCGGCAAGCAGTATCGCGTTGCAGCCGACCAGAAGATCCAGATCGAGAAGCTCGAGGGCAATCCGGGCGACCAGATCCATTTCACCGACGTGCTGATGGTCACCAACGGTGCCACCATCGACATCGGCGCGCCCTTCGTGGCCGGCGCCACCGTCGTGGGTGAGATCGCATCGCAGGATCGTGGTCCCCATATCATCATTTTCAAGAAGCGCCGCCGCAAGCATTACCGCCGGCGCAACGGCCATCGCCAGGACCTCACCTCGGTGACGATCCGCGAGATACTTCTCGGCGGCGCCAAGCCGGCTGCCAAGGCCGCGGCCCCGAAGAAGGCAGAGGCAGCAGCCCCGATGGCGCTGGCGTCTGGTCTTGCCGAAGGCGTTTCGGCCGATGACATTTCGCTCATCGGTGGCATCGGCCCCAAGCTGATGAAGGGTCTGCATGACCTTGGTGTCACCACGCTGACCCAGATCGCGGCGTGGACACCCGAAGAGGTCGAGCGCGTCGAGACCGAACTGAAGCAGGTGGGCCGCGTTGCCCGCGAAGAGTGGATCGAGCAGGCCAAGGAGCTTCTCGCCGGCAAGCCGCCGCGCGCGAAGACCGACAAGGCCCGCGCCTAACAGGATCAAGGAGAACACACCATGGCTCATAAAAAGGCAGGCGGTTCATCCCGCAACGGACGCGACACGGCAGGCCGCCGTCTCGGCGTCAAGACGTTCGGTGGCGAATCCGTCATTCCGGGCAACATCATCATCCGCCAGCGCGGCACCAAGGTTCACCCCGGCACGGGCGTGGGCATTGGCCGCGACCACACGATCTTCGCGGTCGTGGCCGGCACCGTGAATTTCCGCCGCACCAAGGGCGACCGGCAGACCGTGTCTGTCATCCCGCCAGTGGCCGCGGAGTAACCGGCGGGCTCCTTCTGACATGCCGCCGGGTCCACCGATCCGGCGTCAATCATTCGAAGCGGAGAGGTGGCATTCCACCTCTCCGTTTTGCTTTTTGAGGTTGCTCATGACCGTCATCGCCACGCCAAGGCTTGTGCTGCGCGCTCCAGAAGTGGGCGACATTCCGGACATTGTCCGGGGGCTGAACAATTTTGCCGTGTCGCAATGGACGTCGAGCATTCCCTTTCCCTATGGCGAAGGCGATGCGCGAGCGTTCCTGAGACTGACCAGCGAAGCCGGGGCGGAACTGCTGCGCCTCGCCATCACGATTGAAGACCAGTTGATTGGCGTCGTCAGCATCGAGGAAAACGAGATCGGCTATTGGCTGGCCGAAGCCTTCTGGGGGAAAGGCTTTGGACGCGAAGCGGCACGGGCCATAACCGACATCCACTTCGCGAACCCCACAGTGCAATCGCTGGCGGCCAACTATGGCATCGGCAACGCGGCCTCGCGGCGTATTCTGCTGGGTCTCGGCTTTGTCGAAACCGTTCCGGGAAGGGAGTTCTCGGCGGCCCATAACGCCGAAGTGGACGTGATGTGCCTCACTCTCACCCGCGAAGACTGGAAAAGCGCCAAGGAGCGGCGGCGATGAACCACCGCTCCTTCGAATGGTCAGAATACCTTGGCGACGTAGGACCGGACCTCTGTCTTTCGGCCCAGCCCGCCATTGTGCTTGGACGCAGCCAGACGCAGATTGCCGCCGGACGACTTCATGGCGAGCGAGAGATGCTTCAGGCCCCACTGCACATTGGTGCGCGCATCGAGCAGAGCGCCGCAATTGCCCCGGAAGCCGATGCCCTTGGCGGTGGCGCACTTGATCTGGAACACGCCATATTCGCCAGCAGCGCCGCGCAGATGGGAATTGTAGTTGGATTCGACATGCGCGATGCGCAGCGCGAACCAGGTGGGCACGCCCTGGGCTGGCGCCATGGACTGGATCAGCGAGACGACGCGGCCGCGCGCGGCGGTGCTGGAGCGCGCCGGAGCGATTGCAAGGGCTGCACCGCTCCGCGACGTTCTCCGCAGGCTGGCGGACTTGCGGGCCTTGCCACCGGCATGAACGCGCTTCTTCGACTGGACGGACACCTGGCGCACGGACCGGCTCTTGGCGGCCTTGGTCTTCGTGCGGGAATGGGACACCGACGTGTGTTTCGCGGTTTTCTTCGCGGTATGAGACGCCGCGCAGTTTCCGCTATCCCGGCAAGAGGCCTCGGCAGGTATAGCGGAAGCCGCGCCCAGAAGAGCACCGGCGATAAGCCCTGCAAACAATCGTTTTCTCATTTTTATCCTTTCGCATTACGCAACTACACTAGCGATGATCTCCGTATGAGTGGCGATCACCTTCACACGACTGCCGATGTTCGGGTGAAGGGCACCCCTAAAGCGGCGGAATGTGTTCTGAATGCGGAAATCATGCTGCAAAGCAACATCGGACGGGAACAGTGGCCGATCGGCCACAGGGGGCTAGGCGCGGAAGCCCTGGCAGGATACAAGGCGAAATCATGAAATTCCTCGACCAGGCAAAGGTTTATGTGCGTTCGGGCGACGGCGGCGCAGGCTCCGTCTCGTTCCGGCGCGAAAAATTCATCGAAATGGGCGGCCCCGACGGCGGCGATGGCGGCAAGGGCGGCGACATCTGGATCGAGGCGGTGGACGGGCTCAACACCCTGATCGACTACCGCTACCAGCAGCATTTCAAGGCCTCGACCGGCGGCCACGGCATGGGCCGGCTTCGCGCCGGCGCCAATTCCGACGACATCATCCTGAAGGTGCCGGCGGGAACCCAGGTCTTCGAGGAAGACAACGAGACGATGCTGGCCGACCTCGCGCATGTCGGCGATCGCTACCGTATCGCCAAGGGTGGCAACGGCGGCTTCGGCAATGCCTATTTCAAGTCGTCCACCAACCGCGCGCCGCGCCATGCGAACCCGGGGCAAGAGGGCGAGGAACGCTGGATCTGGCTGCGCCTCAAACTCATTGCCGATGCGGGCCTTCTCGGCATGCCGAACGCGGGCAAGTCGACCATGCTGGCGGCCGTCTCGGCGGCCAAGCCCAAGATCGCGGATTATCCTTTCACCACGCTGCACCCGCAACTGGGCGTCGTGCGTGTCGGCACACAGAGCTTCGTGCTGGCCGACATTCCGGGCCTCATCGAGGGGGCGCATGAAGGCCATGGCCTCGGCACGCGCTTCCTCGGCCATGTGGAACGCTGTGCGGTGCTGCTTCACCTGATCGACATCACCGGTGAAGACCCGGTCGGGGCCTATCGAGTCATCCGCAAAGAGCTGAAGGCCTATTCGCCCGAACTCGCCGAGAAGCCCGAAGTGATCGCCTTCAACAAGATCGACCTTCTCCAGCCGGACGAGATCGAAGCCAAGCTGAAGGACTTCAAGAAGCGCATCAAGAAGACGCCGATCCTGCTCTCGGGCGCCACGACCAAGGGCGTTCCCGAAGCAATGAAGAAGCTGCTCGAAGTGATCGATACATCACGCCGCGGCGGCCGTTCCGATGACGGGCCGGGGGTGAAGACGGAGGAATGGCGTCCGTGATTTCGCGCCTGGCGAAAGCGAAGCGGATCGTTGTCAAGATCGGCTCTGCCCTCCTCGTCGACGGCAAGACCGGAACGATCAAGGCCTCGTGGCTGTCCTCCCTCATCGATGACCTTGCGGATGCGCGCGTGCGCGGCGCCGAGATCATCCTCGTATCGTCGGGCGCTATTGCGCTCGGCCGCCGCACGTTGGGCCTGCCCAAGGGCAACCTGAAGCTGGAACAGAAGCAGGCCGCCGCCGCCGTAGGCCAGATCGCGCTGGCGCACGCCTGGTCCGAAGCGCTCCGTACACGGAACATGGTGGCAGCCCAGGTGCTGGTGACGCTGACCGACACCGAGGAGCGCCGCCGTTATCTCAACGCCCGCGCCACGCTCTCGACCCTGATCGAGCAGGACGCCATTCCCGTGATCAACGAGAACGACACCGTGGCGACGTCCGAAATCCGCTATGGCGACAACGACCGTCTTGCGGCCCGCGTCGCTTCCATGATGTCGGCCGATTGCCTCGTGCTGCTCTCCGACATCGACGGGCTTTATACTGCACCCCCCAGCCAGAAGGGCGCCGTCTTCCTGCCGCTGGTGAACGACATCACGCCCGAGATCGAGGCGATGGCGGGCAGGCCCGTGTCGGGCCTGGGGTCGGGCGGAATGATCACCAAGATCGAGGCGGGCAAGATCGCACTTGGCGCAGGCTGCAACATGGTGATTGCGTCTGGCCATGAGCTTCACCCGCTGAAGCGCGTACTCGACGGCGAGCGCTGCACATGGTTCGTCGCCAATGCCTCGGCACTGCAGTCGCGCAAGCGCTGGATCGCGGGAACGCTTCAGCCGATCGGCCACCTCGTGGTCGACGATGGCGCAGCGATAGCTCTGGCCAAGGGCAAGAGCCTGCTTCCGGCAGGCGTCAGGAAGGTTGAAGGCAGTTTCACGCGGGGCGATACGGTGTCGATCATCGCGGCATCCGGCCGCGAGATCGCGCGCGGACTTGTGGCCTATGACGCGGGCGACGCCTCGCGGATCATCGGCCTCAAGTCGTCCGAGATTGAGGACGTTCTGGGCTTCCGGGGCCGCGATGAACTCATTCACCGTGACGACATGGTCCTGATGGGCGGAGAGCGCACATGAATTTGAACATCACCAACCAGGAACTGATGCAGGTGCTCGGCACCGCCGCCCGTGCAGCAGCCCGCATCCTTGCATTGGCGCCAACCGCGCAAAAGAACGACGCGCTGAACGCCATGGCGGCAAAGATCCGGCGCTCGGCCGCCGATATTCTCTCAGAGAACCAGCGCGATCTCGAGAATGCGAGAGCCAAGGATCTCAAGGGCAGCTTCCTCGACCGCCTCACGCTGAACGAGCAGCGCCTCAACGCAATAGCGAAGGGTCTGGAAGACATCGCGGCACTTCCCGACCCGGTGGGCGAGGTGATGACGAAATGGACGAGACCCAACGGCCTCGAGATCAGCCGCGTGCGCGTGCCCATCGGCGTCATCGGCATCATTTACGAGTCGCGGCCCAATGTGACGGCGGATGCGGGCGGCCTTTGCCTCAAGTCCGGCAATGCGGCGATCCTGCGGGGGGGCTCCGACAGCTTCCATTCCTCATCCGCCATCATCGCCTGCCTGCAGCGTGGTCTCGATATTGCGGGCCTGCCGCGCACCGCGATCCAGATGGTGCCCAATGCCGACCGCGATTGCGTAGGCCTCATGCTGGAAGGGCTGAACGGCACCATCGACCTGATCGTGCCGCGCGGCGGTAAAAGCCTTGTCGCCCGCGTCCAGCAGGATGCGCGCGTGCCGGTGTTCAGCCATCTCGAAGGCATCTGCCATGTCTATGTCGACAAGGCCGCCGACGCGGAGATGGCCCGGAAAATCGTGTTGAATGCCAAGATGCGCCGCACCGGGATCTGCGGTTCAGCCGAGACGATCCTTATCGACCGCGCTGGCGCCGGGAGAAACCTCAAGCCCATCATCGCCACGCTGATCGATTCGGGCTGCGAAGTGCGGGGCGATGCGGAAACCATGACCGCGGACCCGCGCGTCAAACCCGCAAGCGAAGCCGACTGGTCGACTGAATATCTGGATGCCATCGTCTCGATGAAGTTGGTTGACGGCGTCGGCGACGCCATGGAGCACATCACCCGCTACGGATCACAGCACACGGATTCGATCGTGACGGAGGATGCAGCCACCGCCGAGCGCTTCCTCAATGAACTGGACAGCGCCATCGTGCTGCACAATGCCTCGACGCAATTCGCAGATGGCGGTGAGTTCGGCTTTGGAGCCGAGATCGGCATCGCCACCGGCAAGCTCCATGCGAGGGGGCCCGTCGGCGTCGAGCAGCTCACCACCTTCAAATACCAGGTGCGGGGTTCGGGGCAGACCCGTCCATGATCATCGCGCCCCCTTTCGGCGAGGGCCAGCGCATTGGGCTTTTCGGCGGTTCCTTCAACCCGGCGCATCGCGGTCACCTGATGGTGGCGCTCTATGCGCTGAAGAAGCTGCAACTCGACTGGGTGTGGTGGCTGGTGTCGCCGCAAAATCCGTTGAAGGACACATCCGAGACGGGAGAATATTCAACACGGCTAGCATACACGCAGGCGATCGCGCGGCACCCTCGCTTCGTGGTCACCGACATCGAGAAGCAGATGGGCGCCCGCACCACGGCGGAGACCCTGCGCGGCCTTGCACCCGTGCTGAAGCGCGGCCATTTCGTCTTCATCATGGGGGCTGACAGTTTCGCCAACCTGCACCGCTGGCATGACTGGCTTGAGATCACCGAAACCCTTCCCCTCGCGGTTCTTGCGCGGCCCGGCTATTCGCTTCGCGCGCTCGGCGGTCCAGCTGCCACGCGCTTCGATAATGAACAAGTGCCGAGCCAGCTCGCGCCGCGCCTTTCCACCATGAAGCCCCCCGCCTGGTGCTTCATTCCCATGCCGTTGCGTGCCGAGAGCTCGACGGCGATCCGCCGCAAGCTCAAGCCAAGGTCTTGAACATCACATAGGCATCGACGAAGCCGTGCTGCGGGTGGCGGAAAGCGCGGGGCAACGTTCCCACGATCTCGAATCCGAAGCTTTTCCACAGCGCCACGGCGCGCGTGTTGCTCGCTACCACGAAGTTGAATTGCATGGCGCGGTATTGAAGCGCCTTGGCGGTTTCCAGAGCATGGGCGCACATGGCGCGGGCAATGCCCCTTCCCATCGCCTCGACGCCGGTGACGAAGCCGCAATTGCAGACATGCTCGCCGCCGCCCTTCTGGTTGGTCTTGAGATAGTAGGTTCCGAGGATGCGATCACCCTCCTCCGCCACGAAGACATGGTGGCCGGGTGTGAGCCAATAGTCCATGGCCTCCGCACGGCTCCAGTGCGAAGGCAGCGTGTAGGTATCGCCCTTGCGCAGCATGGGTTCGAGGATCGCCCATACGGCGTCGGCATCGGTTGCAACAAAGGCACGGATATTCATGCGCCCCATTTAGCAAAAGAAAATGGCCGGGACGAGCCCGGCCCAGTTCAGGGGACATCAGACGCTCAGAATATCCTGGCCGTGGGAAGCCCGAGCGCGATGGCGCCCGCGTATTCCGCTTGCGCGCCGGATTGCAGTGGATGATAGCGCGCGCCCTGTATGTCGCGGAAGCGACGTTCGAGACCGGCCGCACGATAGAATCCTGCACCACCCGCAGCCTCCATCGCCAGTTCAACCGCACGGATGGCATGATCGGTGACGAGATGTTTGCCTATCATCACGTCATTGACAGTCTCTGCCGAACACGCGCCGCGCTGCGTGGCCTCGATCATGAAGGCGTGGGCAAGCTGCGCGCCCTTGAGTTCGGTCTGCATGCGCCCCACGAGTTGCACGACGTTGTGATCGGCGTGGCGCTTGCGGGCAAGATCAGTAGCGATTGCGCAAGCGCTCTCGGCAACACCGAGATAAGCCGCATAGACGAGCGGGAATGCAATGGTCGCGATGATGTGAAAGAGCGGATGCCATTCGCCCGCCTTGCGCTTCAGCGCGATGCCTGCGTCTGGCACCACGTGGCCGTCGATCATCACGTCATGCGAGCCGGTGCCGCGCATACCGAGCGTCTTCCAAACAGGATCGATCTTCACATGCGGAGATGTCATCGGAATGCCGAAGTGCAGCACCATAGGCTCTTCGCCCTCCTCCTGCGCGATGGCACCCGTCATCAGGAGATCGCCTGCGGGAGCGGCGCTGGTGAAGATCTTGCGCGCGGTGATGCGATAGCCACCCTCCACGCGTTCTGCCCGTCCTGAGCCCGAGATCCAGTCCGATCCGCCACTGGACAGCAGGATGATCTTCTCGGCCGCGATGCGCTTCAGCAGCGGCTCGACGGGTGCCGCCTTTTGCACGTTCCATCGCCAGGCTGGGATCGCCACCTGATGCGTGTGCATGGAGAAGGCAAGTGCTGTCGAGCTGCAGTGATGCGCCAGAGAGCGGAGCATTTCGGCGAGTTCCGGGATCGTGGCGCCGCCGCCGCCAAGCTCGCAAGGCACGCCCACCTCGACGAGGTCTGACTGTTTCAACACCTTGTAGTTGTCGGCGACGAAGCAATCCTGCTCGTCGGCGGCGGCCGCGTTGGCCGCAAATTGTTGTCCGAGTGTTTCGGCGAGAGCCACGATATCGGTGCGGGGCTGGGACTCGACCATGTGGAGAGCAGTGAGAGCAGTTGCGTTCATGTGCCTGTTCCTTCGCTATTGGTGAGGTTGAGTATCGGCAGAACGGCACGCGCCCGATAGTGCAGAAACTGTACCGGCACGGCTCTGGTTCGCTGAAAACACGCAAATGATAGCGAAGTTCGCGATACAGTTTCTGGACTATCTCCAAACAATGTGGGCATGATCACCTCCGGGCGGACGGAGAACGACATGGATCAAGCGGGCTATGGCCAGTTCTGCCCCGTTGCGATGGCAGCGGAAATTGTCTGTACACGGTGGACAGCACTTCTTCTGCGCGAGTTGCTCTGTGGCAATCACCGCTTCAACGACTTGCGAAAGGGCGTTCCGCGCATGTCGCCCACGCTGCTGTCGAAGCGGTTGAAGGAACTTGAGGATGCCGGGATCGTCAGGCAGGTGAAGGACCCGAAGACCGGCACTGGCGAATATCACCTGACCGAGGCGGGCGAAGACCTGCGCCCGATCATCTTGGCGCTCGGTACCTGGGGCCAGCGCTGGATCGATTCCAACCTAAGTCTCCGCAATCTCGATCCCACCCTGCTGATGTGGGACATGCGGCGGGGGATCAACCCTGAACCGCTGCCCAAGCGCCGGGTGACCATCCGCTTCACCTACGCCGAACTGTCAGACTCCCGCCGCAACTGGTGGCTGGTGGTCGAGCCCTCGGGCGACAACGACCTCTGCCAGGTCGATCCCGGACATGAGGTCGATATCTTCGTCAATGCGTCGCTGCGCGCCATGACCTCGGTGTGGATGGGGATCACCACTCTCGCCGAGGAAATCGACCGGGATTCAATCGAGATCGAAGGCGACCGTGCCCTGTCGCGCAGCATGCAGGCGTGGCTGGGCCTAAGCCCCTTTGCAGGCGTGCCGAGACGTGCGAAAGAGCCGGTTCGTCACGCCTCTTGAATGAAAGGGGCGAACCCTTTAGTTTGGGGAACGTTGTCCACACAAGAGAACGTGACTCGCAACGCATGCAGATCCGTTTCCGGAACCGAGGACCAGTCCACTGAAAGCTCCAGCGAAGAAGTCCGCTGCCAAGAAGGCAGCGGCGAAGACCAAGTCTGCCGCAAGGCCCAAGACGGCAGTGAAATCCAAATCCACGACGAAGGCGAAGCCGCCTGCAAAGGGCAAGACCCCCACGCGGGCAAAAGCCCCCGTGAAGGCAAAGGCTCCATTGAGGGCAAAGAAGGCTCCAGCCAAGTCCAAGGCCCCGGTCCGAACCACGGCCAAACCGTCAGTCAAGCCCTCTGCAAAGTCAACGGCGCCTTTGAAGTCCAGGGCACCCGTGAAGACCAAGGCACCATTGAAGACCAAGGCGAGGGCCCCGGCCAGGAGCAGCGCGAAAGTTTCTTCCGCCGTTGCGACAACGACCAAGGCAGAGGCAGCCCCCAAGACCAGGGCGCCCGCGCGCAAGAAGCCTCCTATGGGCAAGCCCGCCAATCCCCGTTCCAAGGTGAGCCGTCCCGCACGGCCAGATGGCAGGACCGGAAACTTCAAGTTCAGGGCCAGCCCGAAGCCCGCTTCGGCGCCCGTTGAAATTGCTGCGGCGCCAGCGCCCGTAATCCCGGCCGAACTGCTTGTCGATCCGCCGAAGCCTGCAAAGCCCCGCAAGGCCCGTGGCAAAAAGGAAGAGGCCGAGCCCGCCCGCCCCGCGTCTGCACTCGACATGATCCTCGCCCAGCTTGACGATGCCAAGGCCGAACAGGTCGTGACCATCGCGCTCGACGACAAGTCGGCAATCGCCGATACCATGGTGGTGGCCACCGGCCGTTCGAACCGCCACGTCGGCGCCATCGCCGACCATCTGGTCGAAAAGCTGAAGGCCGCAGGCCGCCGCGATCTCAAGATCGAGGGCATGCCGCAATGCGACTGGGTGCTGGTCGATGCGGGCGACGTCGTCGTCCACATCTTCCGGCCCGAGGTTCGAAGCTTTTACAATCTCGAGAAGCTCTGGTCGGATCACGCGCCGAACGAACGCCTCGTGACCTGACGAAGTGTGACCTGACGCCTTGCGCATCGGTGTCATCGCGGTCGGGCGGCTGAAGCCCGGTCCCGAAAAACTTCTGGCCGAGGACTATCGGACCCGCGCCGAAGGCCTTGGCCGGAAATCCGGCGTCACCAGGATCAACGTGACCGAATTTTCCGAGTCACAGGCCTCGTCCGCCGCCGCGCGGATGAGTGAGGAAGCCAGGCTGATTGCGGGCGCACACCCCACAAAGGCTTTCAGCGTCGTGCTTGACGAACGCGGCAAGCCCATGGCCAGCGAAGCCTTTGCCGATCTCCTGCGCCGCCACCTCGATGGCGGGACGCAGGATCTGGCCTTCATCATCGGCGGGCCCGACGGCCACGCCCCCGAGACACGCGACCGCGCCAGCCTGCTGCTGGGCTTCGGTCCCATGACCTGGCCCCACCGGCTGGTACGCGTCCTGCTATTCGAGCAGATTTACCGGGGGCTGACGATCATCGCCGGCCACCCTTATCATCGTGTGTGATGGAAAACCCGAGCCTTCGGCTCAGGGTGCTGCGTGTTTCTTCACGCGGAAGGCGAAGGCAATGAGCGTGACGCCAAAGACAAGCGCATAGGCGCCGATCACCCAGATCACCGCAAGCGCGCCGGCACCTGGCCGGGCGATCACGAAGAAGGCGAACAGGATCGACAGGAGGCCCGAGAGGCCCAGCCAGAATTCTCCGGTGATCTCCTTGCGGAGCTTGATGGCGGCGACGATCTGCAGCACGCCGATCGCCAGGCTCCAGGCGGCAATGGCGAACAGCAGGCCAAGTGCGGTGGCGCCGGGCAGGACCAGCGCGATGAGGCCCGCGATGACGCCGATGGCGCCCTGCAGCCCGACCATCCAGCGGTCTTCATCGGCTGTCTTGCCAGAGATGGCGGCGATCAACGAGAAGATGCCGTCGGCCAGCGCATAGGCGCCCCAGACTAGCACCAGCGTCGCCAGCGTGATGCCGGGACTGACGAAGGCGAGAATGCCGAAGATGACGGCGGCAATGCCGCGCAGCAGGAACAACCACCAGTATTTTCCGAGAAAGCCCTTCATGCGTCGACCCCTTCTTGCTGGTTGCCGTGAGACATTCCGCTTCCCCCGAAGCGCTGTAATGTGGCGCGAGCAGCGTCACAAGTTTCGAGTGTACTTGGTTGCCAGGGCAAAGCCAAGCGACGCGCCCCGAAAGACTTATGATCGAGGCACGCCCCTTGCTTACTTCAGCATCGCGAAGAAATTCACCCAGCCATTCTGCATCAGCTGCTGCTGCGAGGCGGCATCAAGCGTGATCGTGTCCATCCCGCCGGGCGGAATGGTGAGCACCGCTTCGTCCGCCGGCAGGTCGCCGCCCGCGCTGACATTGCCGAGATTGAACTTCATCGGCTTGTCGAGATCGTTCATGACCTCCACGGTGAAGCTGTACTTCAACTGACCAGTATCCTTGCCGCGCTTGAACACCGGCATCGCGAGAAGCTTCTGCTCGCCTTCCGCGAGTTTCGGGAGGTTGAGGAACAGGCCGACGGACAGAAGACCCTTGTGTTTGCCATGCGGGAAGACGGCGAAGCGCGCGGCATCATTGCCAAGCACGTTCTCAAGGATGGTGGCGTCGTCAGGGCCACCGGCCGTGCGGACGAGGCTGGTCGTCACCTGGAACTGGCCGGTGGCATGCTTGCCGGCCGGGGTGCAACTCACCGCCTGGATCGGAACGGCAGGGCTGGACAGTGTCTGGATTGCCATGGCGCCCTCGTCCTCGCACCATCCCTCACTGGCGAACGTTCCGGTCAGGGCCACGTTGACCGGTTGGGCCGCACCGGATGCCGCAACGGCCATGATCTGCGATACGCGGAGCGGTGTCCGCGTGTCGATCTGGCAGCCGGCGAGTGCCAGCATGGCTGCGCCAAGCGCAAGACCGGACCCGAAGTATCTGCGGTTGATCATGTGGAAGTACCCCCTTTGTATGTCTCGGCGCGTCAGGCGTCGCCCTGGTTGAGAATGACGAAGTCCTTGCCTGTGCGGCTGTCCGGTGTCGAGGGCAGGTCGGTGGTCACCAGCACCAGGCCCGCGTGCATGCG
Organism: Aestuariivirga sp.; assembly: GCF_041738905.1. Classification (GTDB taxonomy): domain Bacteria; phylum Pseudomonadota; class Alphaproteobacteria; order Rhizobiales; family Aestuariivirgaceae; genus Aestuariivirga. Next base: position 13,502 of record NZ_JBGSOZ010000215.1, on the reverse strand, counting down.
CTGCTTCATGGCTTCGACCACATCGGGTTCGGCGCGGATGCGGGTGATGACGCTCTGGTCGGGCTCGGATGCGGAGCCATCTCCCGCAGCATGGCCGATGGCGTGCCAGGCAAGGCCCTTGGCGCCATTGTCGGGATGACTGAGAATGAAGACATGCGAGCCGAGCGGCTTGTCCGGCTCCGAAATGGTTGCGGGTCCCTTGGCGACCGTGTCGCCATTCTCGATGATCTCGATCGTCTTGTCCGCACCGCTGACGATCACCGAGACGGCGGCGGCATTCGCATCATCGGGATGCGCTACAGGCTTCGCTTTCAGCTTTGCCGTGGCGTCGTCGAACTCATGCTCGGCATATTGGCCAAGCACGAGACCCGGATGCGAGACGAGCTTCGGTGCTGAGTGCGCATCGGCGATGATGACGGGCGTCCCGACGTGGGTGACGGTGAACAGCAGCTTCGAGAATTCGAGCGGCAGCCTCACGCAACCATGCGACGCCGGATAACCGGGAAGCTGTCCTGCATGAAGCGCGACGCCCGACCACGTCAACCGGTTCATGTTGGGCATCGGCGCGTTGTTGTAGGTGGAGGAATGGTGGTTCTTGTCCTTCTGCAGGATCGTGAACACGCCTGTTGGCGTGCCATGGCCGGGCTTTCCAGTGGAACAGGTCGACACCGCGATGCGGATGCCATTGCGATAGACATGCACCATCTGATCGGGCAGCGACACGATGATGGCGACAGGCCCTGCCGGCGAGCGGTCCGGGTGCCAGGTGAACTGTCCGGGCTTCAGTTGGGAAATGTCTTCGACCGTGTCGGCGATGCCCGGGACATGCGCGGCAAACCAGCTTGCCGGCGCAAGTGCGACCAGAGCGGTGGCACCGAGAAACCTTCGGCGTTGGATCGTATTGGGAAACATGAAAATGCCGCCTCGAAACCTGCAGGGTCACGATAGAAGCCGCCGCAACCGGATTCAACAGAGTTGCGGCGGCATGTGACAAGGCTGCGTCTAGTAGCAGGGAGGATAGGGATAGTAGCCGCAGAGCGGACGCGGATGATAGGGATAAGCTGCCGCCGCTCCAACGGCGGCACCGGCGTAGAAGGCACCGCGATATGCCGTGCGGCGGGCCATGCCGGCAAAGGACAGCGGCGTGCGCGGCAAGCCGATGATGTCGATGAACACCGAGGCGGGGCCATCGGCCTTGGCAAGGTTGCTCTCGAGCACCTCGACGGTAAAGGTGAGTGTGGTGCCGTCGAGCTTCGGGTTCCTCAGGACGACCACCGCATCTTCGACGTCATCGGCCTCCTTGGTGAAAACAGAGACCGTGGCATTGGGCGGGTCCTTGGCGAAGCTGTCGCTGCCTTCTGCCCATTCCTCGATGAGATGCTTGGTCAACGCGTGGCCGGCCGAGCGAACCGGTCGGTCTGCGAAGATGATCGAGTTGTTCGACACGCCCGTGAGGGTCAGCGTGGTCCCGTTCAGCGTTGCACCATCGGCATTGAGCACGATGAGCGACGGCACGATCTCGGCCTTGGGCGTGCCGATCGTCTTTTCCGCCGGGGCCTTGATGGCGTTCTGGGCCATGGCTGCGGGCGGCGCGACGAGCATGCTGATTGCCGCTGCGAGGCCGAACATGCCGAGCGTCCTGATGAGGTTCATGATGGTGTCTCCGTGTGTGAGGTAAACTGAACGCAGGTTTCTACAAACTGATGACAGGTCAAGCTTGTGCAGGCAGCCGGGCTATTCATCGGGTAGCTTGTTTCAGGCAGTCTTGCTCAATCCTTGGTCAGCATCGCCTCTTCGAGCCTTTTCTTGTCTGCATCGCTCAGTTGCGGTCGGTTGACATTGAGAGTCAGCTTGCCGAGCTTTGCTGTGAGCGGGAACGGCGGCTGGTAGTCGGCATCGTTCACGCCGGTCAGCGTGTCGGAGCCGATGTCGAAGCTTTCATCCCACTGCAGGATCATGGGCAAGGTGTGTTCCATGACCTGCGTCGCCACCACCTTGCCATCGACCGAGAGCGTTCCAGTGCCGCCCTTGCCCACGCCGTCGAAGTTGTTGAAGGCCAGCGTTCCGGCGCCCAGGCCGTCATACTTGAAGTCGAACACGACCGTGTGCTTTCCAGGTGACAATACGTCGGTGCCCTCCCACTTCTGGCGTTTGAGATCGACGAGATTCCACAGCCACACGGGTTTGCCATTGAGGATGTAGAAGCCATAGCCGCCGAAGCGTCCGCCCGAGGTGAGGATCATGCCATCGCCGCCTGTTGCGGGCATCTCGATCTCGGCGGTGACAGTGTAGGACGCATTGAGAAGGCCGGGCGAATCGCCCTGCGGCAGGCCGACCATCGGCGTGGTGTAGACGAACTCCGTGCGGCCCGCCGTGATGTTGGGGCGCGGTGCTACGATGCGGGCGGCAACGGACGCATCGAGCGGCAGCACGTTGTACTTCTGGGCCTCGGCATAGAAGACCTTCTTCAGCTCTTCCACCTTCTGCGGATTGGCCGCCGCAAGGTCCTTCGTCTGCGAATAGTCGGTGTTGAGGTCGTAGAGCTCCCACTCGACATTGTTGAGCGGATCGGGATTGGCGGGGCCGAAAGCGTCCCACGGTGCGCGCTTCACCTTGGTGCTGAGCAGCCAGCCATCCTTGTAGATCGCGTGGTCGCCCATCATCTCGAAATACTGCGTCGTGTGGCGGGTCGGCGCATCGGCATTCTTCGCGTCGAATGTATAGGCGAAGCTGGTGCCTTCGATGGGGGATTGATTGATGCCGTCCACAGTCTCGGGTGCGGGAATGCCGGACACTTCGAGGATCGTCGGCACCACATCGATCACATGGGCGAACTGGTTGCGGATGCCGCCCTTGTCGGTGATGTGGCCCGGCCACGAGATGGCCATGCCCTGGCGCACGCCACCCAGATGCGAGGCGATCTGCTTGAACCAGCTGAAGGGCGTGTCAAAGGCCCAGGACCAGCCAGCCGACATGTGGTTGTACGTCATCTCCGTACCCCACACGTCGTACCATTTCATCTGCACGTCGACCGGAAGTTTGTTGAGGCCATTGAAGAAGGCCACTTCGTTGGGCGTGCCCAGCGGACCACCCTCGGCGCTCGTGCCATTGTCGCCGTTGATGTAGATGACAAGCGTATTGTCGAGCTTGCCCATGTCGTCCACGGCCTGGATGACCCGGCCGATTGAATCGTCGGTATAGGCGACGTAGGCGGCGAAGACTTCGGCCTGCTTGATGAAGAGCTTCTTCTCTTCATCCGTGGTCTGGTTCCACGGCTTCAGCAGGTCGCTGGGCCACGGCGCCATCTGGGCATCCTGCGGAACGACGCCGAGCCGCTTCTGGTTGGCAAAGATCCGTTCACGGAGCTTTTCCCATCCATCGTCGAACAGGTGCATGGCATGGATCTTGTCGACCCATTCCTTGGTCGGATGATGCGGGGCATGGACGCCGCCCGGCACATAGTGCAGGAAGAACGGCTTGTCGGGCTGGATCTGGTTCATCCGGTTCAGGTAGTCGATGGCATCGTCCGCCATGCCTGTGATGAGGTTCCAGCCGGGCTTGCCCTCGAAGGGATAGATCTGCGTGGTATTGCGGAACAGGTTGGGCTGCCACTGGTTGGCATCGCCGCCCACAAAGCCGTAGAAGTACTCGAAGCCCATGCCCGTCGGCCACAGGTCGAAGGGACCGGCTTGGCTTGCGGCAAAGGCCGGTGTATTGTGATCCTTGCCGAACCAGGACGTGGCATAGCCGTTGTCCTTCAGTATCCGACCGATCGTTGCCTTGTCCTTGCCGATGATCGAGTTGTAGCCGGGGTAGCCGGTGGACTGTTCCGAAATCACCCCGAAGCCTGCCGAGTGATGGTTGCGGCCCGTGATAAGGGCGGCGCGCGTGGGCGAGCACAGAGCGGTCGAATGCATCTGTGTGTAGCGCAGGCCATCAGCCGCGACGCGGTCGAGGGCAGGCGTCGGGATGACGCCGCCGAATGTCGAGGGCACGCCATAACCCGAATCATCCGTCATGATGAGCAGGATGTTGGGAGCGCCCCTGGGCGGAACGACGCGCGGTTCCCACCATGGCGCCGATTGCAGCGCGCCGTCCTTGATGACCCCGCCGAAGGGCAGATCAGGTGCCGGTAGCTGCTTGCCATCGATCGACATGGTGGCACTCGGCGACCCAAGCGTGCCGTTCACCTGCTGGGCGGATGCCGATCCAACCTGGAGCGACAGCACCCCCGCGGTAACGATCACAAGATATCTGAGTTTCATGCCGCAGTCCTCCCGTTCGGATTCGGGAGAGGTTACATCAACTCAAGATGACAACGTTTGCTTTTTGCCGACACTCGGAAATCGAGACGCTTACTCGGAACCTGCGCCCTGAGCGCGGGCTTCGCGGCGCCAGTGCGTGGGCGTGACGTTTGCCCAGCGGCGGAAGGCATGGACAAAGGCGCTGGGCGTCGCATAGCCCAATGAGGCGGCAATGTCGGAGGCGCTGAGTTCGGTGATGAGCAGAAGCTCGCGGGCAACAGCAAAGCGCACCGAGTCCTTGATGGCGCCAAAGGTGGTACCCCAGGCATCGAGGCGGCGCTCCAGCGTGCGAGGGTGCAGGCCAAGATGGGCCGCGACATCGTCGAGCGACGTCTTGCCGGTCAGCATGAGGGGCCGCATTGCATGGCGCACCTGGTCGGCAACCCCGCTGTGATCCCGCTTCAGCCTCGCCTGAAGCGCGCCAAGGAGCTTTCCATGGGCCTCCCGGTCATAGGTCTTGAGCGGGAAGTCAAGATCGCGTGCCGACAGGATGAGGCAGCACTGGTTCTGGTTGAAGCGCACCGGGCAGCGGGCATGCTCGCGGTAAGGGGCGGGATCGTCCGGAACCAACCGGATCAGGAGGGCCTCGAGCGGTATGACGGCACCACGCGTCAGGTCGCGGATGATGTTGATGCCGACAGCGAGAGAAATGTCGTAGATATGGGCTGAACTGCGGAAGCCGGGACCATAGAGCCCGAAGCCGAAGGCATAGTCGTCGCCCAGCCGGTGGAGGTAGGCGGACCCGGCAGAGGAATTGCTGATCTGGACGGTGATATAGTCAGCGAGTGCCTCGCCCAGCGTCTGGCTGTAGCTCATCAGCTGGCCAACCGCTCCCAGCGCGGGAAAGCTTTGCTGCTTTCCAAGCTGAAAGCCGATGTCGCCACACTGCGTCGCGGCGGCTGCCCGTTCGAAGATCTCGATCACGAGGGGAAGCGGCATGAAGGCATCGGGGCGGAGATCACTGGCCGTGACCGGAAGCCCGTGGAGCACCTCGTCGATGCTTCGCCCATGCCGGGCAAGAAAGTCCGGAAGCCCCGCTCCAGGGCCCAGACGCTGCATTGGCGGTTTGATCGGCGAGGTCATGGCCCGCAGTGGTGTCGGGAAACCTGGCACAAGTCAACAAGAGAGGTTTCATCCGGAGGCCGGCACCTGAGCGGCGCCATCATGATTAACGAATTGTAAATCCGTCCCGGCGCAATTCTGGAGGATGCCCGGAACACGACCGTTTCAGGCCGCAATTTGAACAACCGGCGTTCCTATCGATTTCTCATGCAGCACGTCACCGGCAAGGGCGCGGCGTTGATCCTGGTGTTTATGGCGCTGGGCACCCAGACGCTTGTCACCCCGTCGCTTGCCCAGGACCAGCAGCTGCAGACGATCGAGCAACAGATCGAAAGCGCGAAGGCTGCCGAACAGCGGATCGCCGCCGAGATTGCCGCAGCGATCAAGGAGCAGGATGGCGTTGCCGAGAAGCTCGCCGCAATCGCCCAGTCGATCCAGGCGCAGGAAAGGATCATCGCCGAAAGCGAGGTCGAACTCGAGAGGCTTGCCAAGGACCGCGTGACGCTTCTGGCCGATCTGGGCGAGAAGCAGAATGTGCTCTCCGAACTCCTCGCCGGATTGCAGCGGCTGGAACAGAACCCCCCTCCCGCCCTCGTGGTGAAGCCCGATGATGTGCTGGCGGCTCTCCGTGGCGCCATGCTGCTCGGCACCATCGTGCCTGAACTTCAGGAAGAAGCCGACCGGCTGGTGGCCCAGCTCGACCAATTGAAGCAGCTCGAAGCCCGGATCAACGAACGCAGGACCGCCGTGTCGGAAGAAGTCGCGCGGCTGGAGACAGCGCGCCGCGACCTCGGCACGCTGGTGGCCCGCAAGAAGGAACTGGTGAGCCGGAGCAGCGCCGACCTCGAATCCGAGCGCAAGCGCAGCGCGGCCCTGGCCGAAAAGGCTAAGTCACTGAAACAATTGCTGGCAAGCCTGGCCGAGGAGCGCAAGCGCGCCGAGGCCGAAGCGGCGGAAAAGCTGGCCGCCCAGGAGAAGGAACGCAAGCGCCAGGAAGACCTGCAGCGCCGCCCGAAAATGATCTTCGCCGAGGCCAGGGGCAAGCTCGCCTTCCCGGCCCAGGGCCAGGTCGTGCGCCGCTTCGGCGATCCCGACGGACTGGGCGGCGAGGCACAGGGCGTGATGATCGCCACCCGCAGCGGCGCCCAGGTGACGACGCCCGCAGATGGCAAGGTGGAATTCGCCGGCCCGTTCCGCTCCTATGGTCAGGTCATCATTCTGAACCCCGGCGGCGGTTACCGCGTACTGCTCGCAGGAATGGATAAGGTGAACTCAAATGTGGGAGATTTTCTCCGGGCCGGGGAACCGGTCGGCGAAATGGGCGGCGGCCCCGCTTCCGTCACACTTTTCGGTGAAGTGGTGCAGGACGGCCGTCCTGTGCTGTATATAGAATTCAGGAATAGCACTGAGGCTATCGATTCTGGTCCGTGGTGGATCGGCGGTTTGAAAGAGGCGCGTGGATGAAGAAGAATTCGAAGGTGCAGAATTTCGGTCTGGTTCTGGCGGGTGCGGTTTCCGCCTCGTTGCTGTGGCACGCCTTTGGAGCGGCCGGAGCGGCATCGAACGCCGACACCTACAAGCAGCTCAACCTGTTCGGCGACGTGTTCGACCGTGTCAGGTCCGACTATGTCGAGGAGCCCGACGAGAGCAAGATGATCGAGGCTGCTATCAACGGCATGCTGGCCTCTCTCGACCCGCATTCGAGCTACATGAACCCCAAGCAGTTCCAGGACATGAGCGTCCAGACGCGCGGCGAGTTCGGCGGCCTCGGCATCGAGGTGACGATGGAGAACGGCGTCATCAAGGTGGTCTCGCCCATCGACGAAACGCCTGCCTCGCGCGCCGGCCTGATGGCCAATGACCTGATCGTCAAGATCGACGGGCAGGACATCCAGGGCCTGACACTGAACGACGCCGTCGACAAGATGCGCGGCAAGATCGGCACCGACATCGTGCTGACCATCCAGCGCCTGGGCAAGGAACCCTTCGAACAGAAGCTCACCCGCGACCGCATCCGCGTCCAGTCGGTGAAGTATTCGATCGAGAACAACGACATCGGCTATATCCGCATCTCCTCCTTCACGGAGCAGACGCAGGAGGGCCTCGAGAAGGCGATGAACCACTTCCGCACCACCATGGGCGACAAGGTCAAGGGCTATGTCCTCGACCTCCGCAACGATCCGGGCGGCTTGCTCGACATGGCGATCTCGGTATCGGATTCCTTCCTCGACCGCGGCGAGATCGTCTCGACGCGCGGCCGTCATGCCGACGAGACCCAGCGCTTCAACGCCACAAAGGGCGACCTCGGCGATGGCAAGCCGGTGGTGGTGCTGATCAACGGCGGCTCGGCCTCGGCCTCCGAGATCGTGGCCGGCGCCTTGCAGGACCACAAGCGCGCGACGCTCATCGGAACCCGCAGCTTCGGCAAGGGCTCGGTGCAGACCATCATCCCGCTTGGTGGCCAGGGTGCCGTGAGGCTGACGACGGCGCGCTACTACACGCCCGCGGGCCGCTCGATCCAGGCCAAGGGCATCGACGCCGACATCGTGATCGAGCAGGAACTTCCGCCCGAATTGCAGGGCAAGGACGTTTCGACGTCGGGCGAAGCCGGCCTCAAGGGCCACCTCACCAACGAGGGCGGCGGCGACGAGGGCGGCGGTTCGTCGGCCTACGTGCCCGAGGACAAGACCAAGGACATGCAGCTGAAGGCGGCGATCGATCTCCTCAACGGCGTCAAGGTCGTCACCAACGTGAAGCCGAGGGACGTAAAGCCCGCGGGCACGGCCGGAACGCCGGACACCACCGCGAACTGAGGTCTTTCAACCGTCAAGAAAAGAGCCCGCCGGACATGGTTCGGCGGGCTTTCTGTTGTGCCGCGTTGCCCGTCAGAGAATGAAGTCCGCCGCCTGCATGGTGATGAGGCCGGTCAGCTGCACGGCGAAGTCGGCGACGGCGTCTCCGTTCACATCCGCTTCGACCAGCGTCTTGCCCGTGCTGGAAGTGAAGGACGAACGGACTTGCCCTGCCGCGCCAAGCGTGAAGGCGGCCGCGCCGATGAAGCTGAAGGCCTCGTTGGCGCCCGTTGCCGCGTTGGCATCGATCGCCGACAGGTCAATGAGGTCGGTACCCGCCTGGAAGTCGGTGATGAGGTCACGCTGGCGGGCCAGCGGATTTGAATCCGTAACGGCATTGAAGACGAAGGCATCACGTTCGGCACCGCCCGTCAGGATGTCCCGCGCCGCGCCGCCATCGAGCTTGTCGCGTCCGCTGCCGCCAATGAGACGGTCTTCGCCTGCAAGGCCAATGAGGGTGTCGCCGCCATTACGGCCATTGAGAATGTTGGCGGCGTTGCTCCCTGTGATGGAGTCGGCGCGCGAGCCGCCAGTCACGTTCTCGAAATTCAGGATCGTGTCGTGGCCCAGGCTACTTCCATGGGCAAACCCTTCTTCGAGGTTGATGACATTGAAGTCGAAGCCGGCTTCGTAGGTGTCTATGCCATCGCCGCCATCGACGGTGTCATTGCCGTCTGGAAAGAAGTTGCTGATGACGCCGTTGCCGAAGAAGTCGTCGCCCGCTCCGAGCGTAACATCATCCGACCCAGCGCCTCCCACGACCCGGTCGGTTCCGGCACTTCCGATGAAGCTGTCGTTGCCTTCGGCGAGGTTGACGGTGCCGATGATCGATCCGGCCGAGGTATCGACGTCGTCATCGCCGCCATTTAGTTCGACGTCGCCGAAGATCGATCCGGCATTGGTGATGAAGTCGGCTGTCTGGCTTCCGGCGATGGCCTGGTTGCGTCCGCTGACGACGCCGAAATTGTCGAGGATGAGAGATTCGCCGCTTGACGAGGAAATCCCGATCTCCTGGCCGCGAATGGTGCCGAAGTTGAAAACACGATCGAAGCCGCTAAGTTCGGGCGAGGTGAACTTGACTGCGACAAGGCCGGAAACAAGTCCGTGATTCGTGATGTTGTTGAAGGTTTCAAGCATGTGAATGCCGATATCGGCGCCGTCGACCGTGCCCGTCGCGCCGATCACGATGTCGTTGTCGCCATCCAGGAATTCGTTGGTGAGACTGCCCGTCTGTATGCCCGTATCGGCGCCGAACACGCCGCCATGAATGGTGATGCTGTTGTTCTTGCCCGAGAGATCGATGGCGATCTCGGGACCCGTGGTTCCGATCAGGACGCCAGCCATTTCATAGAGCACGGTGTTGCTGGCGGCCGACGAAACAGACCCGGTGTTGGTGGTGATGACGGTGGCCATGATTCAGTTCCTCTCCTGTTGCGCCGCCGGGTCCCGGCTGCTTCGCTTTCTGTCTAGTCGGTAGCGCCAGCTTAAGCTGTTACCCAGGGAACAGGCAAACGCGGTTAACAGGACGTTAACGGTTGGGCTCTCAATGTCGGCGGGATCGAATCATGGTTTTTCTCAGAGTTCAGTGATGTCTCGCGACGAGTTGCGGCAACCCTTGCGGAAACGGAGCCTGAAGGAGAGGCTCTGGGCCCGGCGGCCGAGCGCCTTTGCGCTGACGGCTGGTTCTCTGGCGGCGCTCTTTGTCGTGGGCGGTATCTGGATTTCGCGCATTCCCCATCCCTTCGCGGGCGAACCCGTGGTGGTGGCTGTGATCCCGCCGCCGCAGGAACTCCAGACCTCGTCCACCACGTCGCCCGAGGACGGAGCGAAATCCGCATCGGATGCCGCCGAGGCGCCCGAGGATATCATCGACAGCAATGCCGGAATTGCCGAGAGCTCAAACGAACCGGCCGAAAAACCGGCCTACATGAAGGAAGCCGCCATCTTCACGGCGCCGAACCGGCCCCTGAAGCCCGCTCCCATCGCGGCGGTGAAGGAAGACGGTGCAGAAGGTCCGCTGCCACGCATTTCGGATCGCGGCAAGAAGCCCTTCGACGTCTATTCTCAGGTGACGCCCCTGGCGGTCAGCACATCGGAACGGCCCAAGATCACCATCATTCTCGGCGGCATGGGATTGAATGCCAAGCTGACCGCGAAGGCCATCAAGGAGTTGCCCGGCGACATCACGCTGGGCTTTGCGCCCTATGGCGAAAATCTTCAGGCCCAAGTGAACAAGGCGCGCGCGCGGGGCCACGAGATCCTGCTGCAGGTTCCCATGGAACCCGTGGGTTATCCCGGCAACAATCCCGGGCCCAACACGCTGCTGAGCAGCGTCGAGCCCGAGAAGAACATCGAGTCGCTGCGCTGGCACATGAGCCGCTTCGCTGGCTATTCGGGGATCACCAACTACATGGGGGCGCGGCTTCTCGTTTCCGAGGCAGCTCTCAAGCCTGTGATGAAGGAGATCAAGAAGCGCGGCCTCGTCTATCTCGAGGATGCGACGGTCAACCTCACGCTGTCGCCCAGGATCGTGCAGGATGTGCGCGTTCCGATGCAGCGCGCCAGCATGGTGATCGACAGCGAGGCCACCGCACCCGCCATCGCCGACATGCTCGAGAAGCTGGAGAAGGAAGCGATCGCCAACGGCTTCGCCATTGGCACCGGCTCCGGCCTCGAGGTGACGATCGACACCGTCGCCGAGTGGGCGAAGTCGCTGCAGGAGAAGGGCATCCTCCTGGTGCCGGTGAGCGCCACCTATCGCGGGCGGCCCTCCTGATGAGCACCGACAAGCCCGCCCCCGGCTACCGCCCTTGCGTGGGCGTGATGCTGCTCAACGCGCAGGGCCTCGTGTGGATCGGCCGCCGCTTCGACAAGCAGAATGACGAAGGCAAGGGCCATTGGTGGCAGATGCCGCAGGGCGGCATCGACAAGGGCGAGGACCCGCGCCTCGCGGCCATCCGCGAACTCGAGGAAGAGACCGCCGTCACCTCCGCCGAGGTCATCACGGAATCCGCCAGCTGGTATAATTACGACTTGCCCGATCACCTCGTTGGCAAGTCGTGGAACGGCAAGTACCGTGGCCAGACCCAGAAATGGTTCGCGCTGCGCTTTCTGGGCGAGGAGAGTGAGATCAACCTGGCGCCCCCCGGCCACAAGCAGGAATTCGACCGGTGGCGCTGGGCGCGGATGGACGAACTGCCCGACCTGATCGTACCCTTCAAGCGCGGCGTCTACGAGCACGTGATCGCCGAATTCCGGCATCTCGGAAGCTGATACCGGCCGACGGGCTGGCTTGCCCTCAACGCCCAAGCCTCTTAAGAAGCGGCGCATGACACCGATCCACTACATATTCGATTGCGACGGCGTGCTCGTCGACAGCGAGCCCTTGTCGATGAAGATCGACGTCGAGATCCTGGCCGAGAACGGCGTGATGATCAGCGAGGCCGAGGCCCATGCCCGCTTCGTCGGCAAGACCTTCGCCGCCATGATCGACGAGATGGCACGCGAGCATGGCGTGAGTTTCCCGTCCGATGCATCTACCCAGAAGGACCTTCGCCTTCTCGCGCTCTATGAACGTGAACTGAGGGCGGTCGAGGGTGTGCATGAGGCCTTGAAAGCGCTTGGCCCCCATCATTTCAGCGTGGCCTCCAACTCGCCCGCCGAACGTGTGGAAGCAGCCCTCCGCATCGTTCATCTCACCCCCTTTTTCGGCAACCGCATCACCACCTTCGAGCATGTGGCGCGCGGCAAGCCCGAGCCGGACGTGTTCATCGAGGCGGCACGCCGAGCGGGCTATGCGCCATCAGACTGCATCGTGATCGAGGATTCGGGGACGGGCGTCACCGCCGCGCACCGCGCCGGCTGCCGCGTGCTGGGCTTCACCGGCACGCACCCCCATCCCGGTGAACAGGCACCGAAACTCCTCGCCTGTGGCGCAGCACGCACCTTCTCCCGCATGGCGGAATTGCCGGTGCTCGTGGAAGCAATTCTTCACGACGCCTGACAAATACTTTGACATTGCAGTGCAGCACGTCCATATGAGCGATGTCGCTCTTGGCCGATGCCAAGGAATACGTGAGGCGCAGCTGATCCCTAGAGGGTCGATTTGCTGCCGTTCCGGCCAGAAGAGCGAGTTCCCGAACATACCTTTCACGTGGGTAGGTTTAAGCGCCCGCCACGCCATCCGCAGATTGTCTGCGGATTGTGATTCGGACATGGCTTGCGCTTCACCCAACGTTCCGAATGTCGAAAGAACACAAGCAAGTGACAACCTTTTCCGATCTCCAGCTCTCCGAACCCCTCCTCCGCGCATTGACCGCTGAGGGCTATGAGAGCCCCACCCCCATCCAGGCCCAGTCGATCCCCACCCTTCTCGAAGGCCGGGACCTGCTCGGTATCGCCCAGACCGGCACCGGCAAGACGGCGGCCTTCGCGCTCCCGATCCTGCAGAAGCTGGCCGCAAAGCCGGAACGTGCCGCCAGAGGCACCTGCCGCGCACTCATCCTCTCTCCGACCCGTGAGCTTGCCTCGCAGATCGCCGAGAGCTTCAAGGTCTATGGCAAGTTCCTGAAAGTCTCGCGCGCCGTCGTCTTCGGCGGTGTCTCGCTGAGCAAGCAGATCGACATCATGCGCGGTGGCGTCGACGTGCTCGTCGCAACGCCGGGCCGTCTCGTCGACCTGATCGAGCGCAAGGCACTGACGCTGTCCAAGGTCGAGATCTTCGTGCTCGACGAGGTCGACCAGATGCTTGACCTCGGCTTCATCCATGCGATCCGCAAGATCACCGGCATGCTGCCGGCCCAGCGCCAGAACCTGTTCTTCTCGGCCACCATGCCGAAGGAGATCGCAGGTCTCGCCAACGCGCTCTTGACCAATCCCGTCCGCGTGGAAGTGGCACCCGTCGCCACCACCGCCGAGCGCGTGAACCAGAGCGTGATCCATGTCGATCCCGCCAACAAGGTGAAGCTGCTGGCCGAGCTGCTGAAAGACAACAACATGACCCGCACGCTGGTGTTCACACGCACCAAGCATGGCGCCGACAAGGTCATGAAGCACCTCTCGACCGCGGGCTACACGGCGGCTGCAATCCACGGCAACAAGAGCCAGGCCAACCGCGAGCGGGCTCTCGCAGGCTTCAAGGCCGGCAAGATCCTCGTCCTCGTCGCGACCGACATCGCGGCGCGCGGCATCGACGTCGATGGCGTCAGCCACGTCATCAACTACGACCTGCCGCATGTGCCTGAATCCTATGTCCACCGGATCGGCCGCACCGCGCGCGCCGGCG
>NZ_JBGSOZ010000190.1:0-17185 GCF_041738905.1 Aestuariivirga sp. | reverse complement strand
CAGCCCACGCGCGGCACGGGCGTGCCCGGCATCAAGCACCTCGTCGCGGTGGCATCGGGCAAGGGCGGCGTGGGCAAGTCGACGACGGCCATCAACCTTGCACTGGCGCTTCATGCGTTGGGCCTCAAGGTCGCCGTGCTCGATGCCGATGTCTATGGCCCTTCGATGCCGAAGCTCTTCGGCCTGTCCGGCAAGCCGGAGGCATCGGATGCCGCGGGCAAGAAGATGAAGCCGATGAGCCGCTATGGCGTCGAACTGATGTCGATCGGTTTTCTCGTGGCAGAGGATACAGCCATGATCTGGCGCGGCCCCATGGTGATGTCGGCGCTCACCCAGTTGTTGCGCGAAACCGAGTGGAGCGAGGCCGACGTGATGGTGATCGACATGCCGCCCGGCACCGGCGACGTGCAGCTGACGCTGGCCCAGCAGACGCCGCTCTCCGGTGCCGTCATCGTCTCGACCCCGCAGGATCTTGCCCTCATCGATGCGCGCAAGGGCCTCAACATGTTCAAGAAAGTGAACGTCCCGGTGATCGGCATCGTCGAGAACATGAGCTATTTCACCTGTACCAAGTGCGGTGAGCGGCATGAAATCTTCGGCCACGGCGGCGCGCGCGAGGAGGCTGAACGCATCGGCGTGCCCTTCCTGGGCGAAGTGCCGCTCGACAAGGAGGTGCGGCTGCGCTCTGACCGCGGTGAGCCCGTGGTGGCGACCCAGCCCGACAGTCTGCATACGGCAATCTACCGCGACATAGCGCGACAGGTGTGGGCGGCCCTCGAGGGCGGCGGCCTTGCCCGGCCCGCGCCCCGGATTGTGGTGGAGAATTAGCGGTTTCCATCAAAATTCATTGATGGAATGTTAACCATGACTGCAGTCTTTATCAGGGCTGAACAACTGCGGGCGATTCGGGTTTGCCTGAGGAGGGTGTGATGTCGAAACTGATGTGGATTGCCGGCATCCTGCTGATCGCGGCAGGAATTGCGCTGGGCCTCATGGTCTTCGTATCGACGGCGTCTGTCGTCGCGTGGGGCATAGATCTCGGGGTGGCAGCGATCCTGCTGGTCGGCGGGCTTCTGAACCTCGGGCTCGGCAGCGTCATCGATGCGCTCCAGAAACAGCCGCTGGCCATGGCCCGCGTTGAAGCCGCTTATGTGCAGGATACCGAAGTCCCTCCGGCACCGATTCCGGAGTTCGGCCGCCGCAACGTGGAGACGCCGCCCGCAGCGGCCGCCGCCGCAACGGCCGCTGCTGCGGCCGTGCCGCTGAATGAGGCCGTCGAGATTTCGGAGCCGGTGAAGGAAACCATCCAGGCTTTGGAAAAGGCGCGCCAGAAGATCGAGCATGCTTTCGATCCGAAGCCGGTGCCAACCGTTGCTGCCGAGCCAGAGCCAGAGCCGGAGCCAGAGCCGGAGCGAGAGACGAGGCCGGAACCCGAAGCTGAAGTGGAAGCTGAAGCCGCTCCCGAGCCGGAAGAAGAAGCCACCGCCATTGCCGCCGAGATTATCGAGGAAGAGATCGTCGAAGAGGAAGTGGTGGAGGAAGGCCAGCTCTACGTCGTCGAGGAGCGCTTCATCCGCATGCGTCCGGCGCGCATCCTGTCCGATGGCACTGTCGAAGCCGAGACGGACGAAGGCTGGATGCGCTTCGAGAATCTCGAACACCTCGACGAGTATCTCGATGCGATGTCGCCTTCCAAGGCGTGAATCTGCGCGAACCGAATTGACAATGGCCGGGAACCATCCCGGCCATTTCTGTTTCAGGCGGCAGGCTTGCTGCGTGGCATCAGATCGTAGGGGTGCTTCCAGCCGGGAAGCGAGCGGATGCGGTCGAGCCATTTCATCACGTTCACATGCGGCTCCAGCGGAACGGTGAGTTCATCGCCATAGAACATGTAGCCCGCCATCGAGAGGTCGGCGATGGTGGCGCGCTTGCCGACCATGAAGGGTGTCGTTGCCAGGTGGGCATCGGTGACCTTCAGCGCAGTGGTAGCGCGCGCCCGCAGGAACTCCGTCACCGGTGTTTCGCCCGTCTTCGCGAACTGGATGAGAAAGCGCAGCGTTGCAAGGTTCGCTGTGAACTTGTGATTGTCGAACAGGATCCAGCGCCAGACTTCGCGGCGCTCCGCATCGCTCTTCGGACCAAACTTGCGGGTGATTTCGGCGAGGTAGTCGAGGATCACTCCGGACTGGGTGAGCTTCACCTCGCCATGCTCGAGCACGGGCGCCTCGCCCATCTCGTTGATCTCGCCGCGATAGGCGGGCGAACGCGTCTCGCCATTGAAGAAGTCGACAAAGACCGGCTGCCATTCGAGGCGGCACAGTTCCAGCATGAGCGCTGCCTTGTAGGCATTGCCCGATTCACCAAAGCAGTAGAGCTTGAAGTCCTTCATCATCCCCCCGGTAGCGCCGTATCGGCAATTTACACAACCTGAAATGAGTTTGGGAGTTTTTCATGACATGTTCAGCGCGATCGGCAAAGTGACAACCCGGCAAGGGCTATCTGACATCGAGAACGCTTGTGCGGGCCTTGCGGACGACGTCTGTGGCAATCGACCCCCGGATAAGGCGCTGGAACCGTGACCGGCCCTCGTCGGTGACAACGATGACCTTGTAGAGCGAACCCGACTCCACGATCTCCTCCGCCGCGTTGCCCACCGCCACGCGTGTTTCCGCCACCTGTATCTTCATCGCCTTCAGCAATGCCTTGGCATTGGCCACGGCTTCCTCGGCTGCTGCGCGCCCTGATGCACTGTCGGCCACCGAGAACAGCGTGATGGGCTCCCCCGTCACGTCCGCAAGTACGGCCGAGCGCCGCACCGCCTGCATGGAACGCGACGAGCCGTCTGTGCAGATGAAGAAGCCCTTCTTGTCGAAACTCTGGCGCGCGACGAGCACCGAGCAGGGCGCCATGGTCGTCACCGTCTGGACAACGCCTGAATCGAAGAAGGCCATGAACTCGCCTCGCCAGCGCGAGGGTTGCCCCGTGATGATGAGATTGTAGGGACCAAGCTCATACTGGTCGAGAATGCCGTTCGCCACATCGGGAGCGGTCTTGAGCTTGAGCACGACGATGCGGCCTTCGGGACTGCGGTACTCGACCTTGTTGTCGCCCGCGGGATCACCCCAGGCATCTGCATGCTGTGCTTCCTGAGGCCAGCCGGACACGTCGATCCCTTCTTCCTTCAGGATTTCCAGCGAATGTTTCAGGTGGCTGACGCCAGGAATCTCGAAGCCCGCATCCAGCATGCTCTGGCGCGCCAGCCTGATCTGCAGGCCGCCGGATTGCAGGCCCGAATCGATGGGCCGCACGAAGACAACGATCAGGTCGCAATTGTCCTGCACGCAGAAGCGCGCGGCAAACCGCACTGTGACGAACGATTCGTCAGTGCCGTCGATGCAGGCCAGAATGCGAAAGCGGTTGCGCCTTTGCGCACGCAGGTGCTGCAGCGTCTTCTGGACGGCGGCTTCCTGCCGGTCTGAGAGTGTGGATCGCCTGAACGCCATGGCCTCACCTTACGGAGCCAGAAACGGCCAGTACAGCACTGACATGGCGATCAGCACCACGAAGGAGAGCGCCATCATGCGGATGCCGATCTTGAAGAAGTCGGAGCCCTTGAGGAAACCCGACGCATAGATGATGGTGAAGGCAGGCTGTGCGGCGGGTGTCAGGTATCCGAAGGCGGACGAGATTGCGGTGATGAAGCCGGCGCTGATCGGGTCCTGGTTTGCGGCGACGGCCGTCTTGAGCACGATGGGCGCCAGCACGGCGACGGCGGCACCAGCGGTCATGGTGTTCGACACCGCGATGGTGAGAAGCGAGATGAACGTGTTGAAGCCCAGCGTGCCGCTGGCGCCCATCGAATCCATCACCTCGAAGACGCTCGCCGCCACCCATTCGGCAGCACCCGTCTCCTTCATTTCCACGCCGAGCGAAATCGCCGCCGCATAGAGCAGCACCACGCCCCAGTTCACTCCGCTGTTGATGTCTTCCCAACGCACGAGGCCGAAGATGAGGAAGGCCGCTGCCCCCGCGATGGCGATGACGCCGAGGCCCAGTGAGTTCGACAGCGTGATCCAGCCCGCGATGGTCATGGCGAAGATGAGGATGGTGAGCCAGTCTGAGGCCCGCATCGGCCCCTGCATCGACACCTGCGTGCGCAGCCGCGAGATGGCCCGCGACATGTCCGTCACTTCCGGCTTGAACGTGTAGATGAGCAACGCCGCCACGATGGGCAGCCGCAGCACGAACATGGGGAAGGCGTAAATGATCCAGTTCACGTAATCCATGAGGAAGCGATACGTGGCGGGATCGAGCGGGTTGTAGAAGAAGTCCTTCCAGTAGCTGATGATGATGGCGTTGCGTGCCCCGCCCGAGGGTGTGGCGACGCCCGCGATCGAGCAGCCGTAGGAGATCGAGAACAGGATCACGGCGGCAAGGTTATGAACCTTCCGCGGGTCGTTCGAGGTGAGCGTGATGAGCGTGACGCCCACAGGCAGCATCATGGCCGCTACCGTGTGTTCGCCGATGAAGGCCGCAATCACCCCGCACACGGCCGTGATGCCGAAGCTGATCCAGTAGACGTTGGTGCCGGTCACCCGCACGATCCACCACGCGATGCGCTTGTCGAGCCGCTGGCGCACGATCGCCACGGCGAGCATCAGCGAGCCCATGATGAAGAGCACGGAATCGGTCATCAGGCTCTGGGCCACCTTGGTGGCATCGACCTTCAGCAGCACCACCTCGCCCACGATGATGAGAAGCGGCACGGTGGGCAGCGGAATGGCCTCGCTGATGAACAGCATTGTCGCCATCAGAGACATCACAAGAACGATCTGACCCTCGTGCGTGAGCCCGGCCGGGGTGGGTGCGGCCATCAGGGCAAAGCCCACGATCATGGTGATGATGAACCAGCGGCGCTTCCACAGGAATGCCAGGTCCATGCCCGACATGAAGGCGAGGAAACGCTGGTAGCCGCGCCGGCGAATGCGCGTGAGACCCGACATCGGCTCGTGGGCCTGCAGGCTGTCGCGGGCGAGCTGGAAGGGAGAAGCGAGTGCCGTCATGCCGCGGCCCTTGCCGCCAGGCCTCGGGCCGTGACATTGTGCGACCGATTCCGGCCCTCAGGCCTCTTGGTGGCATCTTGGTTCATCCCGAAACCGTTCTCGCGCAAATAGATCAACAATTCCCTCAAAGCCTCGAACGCCTGTTCGAGTTGCTGCGATTTCCGAGCGTCGCGACCGATCCGGCTCATTACCCGGATTGCCTGAATGCCGCCGGATGGCTGGTGACGCAGTTGAAAGGCATGGGCTTCGAGGCGGGACTGCGCAAGACGACGGGCCAGCCGCTCGTCGTCGGGTCCTATATGCCACCCGGCGGTGGCGCGGGCGCGCCGCATATCCTGTTCTATGGCCATTACGATGTGCAGCCTGCGGACCCGCTGGACTTATGGACCTCCGACCCGTTCGATCCGGTCATCCGGAAGATGGAGAACGGCAAGGACGCCATCTTTGCCCGCGGCGCATCTGACGACAAGGGCCAATTGATGACCTTCATCGAAGCCAGCCGCAACTGGCTTGCCGTCCATGGCAGCCTGCCATTCCGGCTGACCGTGATGATCGAGGGCGACGAGGAAGGCGACACCACGCATCTCGACCTGTTCCTGAAAGAGAACGCGAAGGAATTTCCGGTCGATGCCGCTTTCATCTGCGATACCGAGATGTGGGATGAACGAACGCCAGCAATCATCACCAGGCTCCGGGGCTGCATTGGCGACGAGGTGACCATCACGGGACCGCGCATCGACCTTCATTCCGGCTACTTCGGCGGGCCCGCGCAGAACCCCATAAAGGTGCTGAGCCGCGTGCTCGCTGCGATCCACGACAAGAACGGTCGCATCGCCATTCCCGGATTCTACGATGGCGTGAAGCCGATCCCGCCTTCCCTCCGAAAACAATGGGACGGGTTGAAGTTCCCAGCGAAAAAATTCCTCGGCAATATCGGATTGTCGGTTCCCGCGGGTGAACTTGGCTATTCGGCCCTGGAGCAGATGTGGGCCAGGCCCACGGCGGAGGTGAATGGCATCTTCGGCGGATATCGGGGGCCCGGCAGCAAAACCGTGCTGCCGGCCGAAGCGACCGCCAAGCTCACGTTCCGGCTGGTCGAGGGGCAGGACCCTGGGAAAGTCCGCAAGGCCTTCCGAAAATTCGTGAAGGAGCGGCTGCCGAAGGACTGCAAAGCCTCGTTCAAGGATGACGGCGGCGACTCGACGGGGTTCGCAGTGGCCGAGAATACGCCCTGGATCGCTGCCGCGAAGCGCGCCCTCAAGGACGAATTTGGAAGGAATGCCGTTCTTGCAGGTGGCGGCTACTCGATCCCGGTGGTCGATTCCTTCAAGACGCATCTCAAGATCGACAGCCTTCTCGTAGGCTTCGGCAACGAAGATGATGCCGCGCATTCACCGAACGAGAAATATGCAATCGACTCCTATTATCGGGGCATCCGCACTTGGACCCGTATCATTGCGCAGTTTGCTGAAAGAGAAGAAACATGACCGACCTCAACGCCGTCCTCGCCGCTGCCGACAGCGATTTCGACAACAGCCTGGAACGCCTGTTCACGCTCGTCCGCATTCCGTCGATCTCCACCGATCCGGCTTACAATGACGATTGCGACAAGGCGGCGCGCGCGGTGGTGGATGATTTGAATGCTCTGGGCTTCAAGGCGCAAGCGAGGAAGACGCCCGGGCGCCCCATGGTAGTGGCCCATTACACGCCGAAGGATGCGGCGGATGACGTGCCTCACCTGTTGTTCTATGGCCACTATGACGTGCAGCCGGCCGACCCGCTGGAACTCTGGAAAACGCCGCCCTTCGAGCCGACGCTCAAGAAGGATGCAGACGGCGTGGAACGCATCTATGGGCGCGGCACGGGAGACGACAAGGGCCAGTTCATGACCTTCGTCGAGGCCGCCCGCGCCTGGATCAAGACCTCGGGCAGCCTGCCCATCAAGGCGACATTCCTGATCGAGGGTGAAGAGGAATCGGGTTCTCCGTCGCTTGTTCCTTTCCTCAAGGCCCACGTTGATGAATTGAGCTGCGATGCCGCCTTTGTCTGCGATACGTCCATGTGGGACGCGAAGACGCCCGCCATCACCACGAGGCTGCGCGGTCTCGTGCATGAGGAAGTGACCATCACCGGCCCCCGCATAGACCTTCATTCCGGCATGTATGGCGGCCCGGCCATGAACCCGATTCGTGTACTGAGCAAGGTGATCGCCGCACTCCATGACAAGACCGGCAAGGTGACGATTCCCGGTTTCTACGACGGCGTGGCCGACCTGCCCAAATCCACGAAGAAGCAATGGCAGTCGCTGAAATTCTCGGAAGCGAAGTTCCTGAAGGAAGTTGGCCTCAAGGAACCGGCTGGCGAGAGGGGTAAGAGCGTGCTCGAGCAGATCTGGGCGAGGCCCACGGCGGAGGTGAATGGCATCTGGGGCGGCTACCAGGGTGTTGGCACCAAGACGGTCATTCCATCGAAGGCACACGCCAAGTTCACCTTCCGGCTGGT
This sequence comes from Aestuariivirga sp., assembly GCF_041738905.1. Lineage (GTDB taxonomy): Bacteria > Pseudomonadota > Alphaproteobacteria > Rhizobiales > Aestuariivirgaceae > Aestuariivirga. Next base: position 9,620 of record NZ_JBGSOZ010000190.1, on the reverse strand, counting down.
GGGCAAGCAAAACCCCCAGAAGGTCCTGAAGGCCTTCCAGAAATTTGTGAAGGGCCTTGTCCCCAAGGACTGCAAGGTCGAATTCTCAGGCCGTGGCGGCGGCAGCCCGGCGACCGAGATTCCGGAAGACAATCCCTTCATCGCCAAATCCGCGAAAGCCCTCAAGGACGAGTTCCGGCGCGATGCCGTGCTGATGGGTTCGGGCGGCTCGATCCCGATCTGCCGGTCCTTCAAGGACATCCTTGGCATGGACAGCGTGCTCGTGGGCTTCGGCCTCAACGATGATGCGATCCACAGCCCCAACGAGAAATACAATCTCTCCAGCTTTCAGCGCGGCATCCGCAGTTGGGTGCGCATCATGGATGAACTCGGAAAATAGATCGTGGGGCTCGATCCCGTCGCTCTTGTCGTGAGCTATCACAAGGCGCTGAACCGGTACGACGCGGAAGAGGTAAAGCGCTTCTTCGCGCCGGATGCTCGTTACTTGTCTCCGGGCGTGAACGGAGCGATTGCCGGGCGCGATGCGATCATTGCGGCCTTCAGCGCCTATTTCGCCGAGCACCCCGACCAGCATGCGGTAGATGAATCCATTGTGGCCTTGAACCCTTGTGCAGCCCGTTCCGTCTGGCGTCTCGCCGCGACCTCCACCTCAACGGGTGAAGCCTATGAGCGGCGCGGCACCGAGACAGTGACCTTTGATGAGTCGGGGCTCATCGTCAGTGTTGTGGTCGAAGACCAGTGATCAAGCAGATCGCAATCGGTACGCTTGTCATCGCTGTCACGGTCGCGGTGCAGGCCGAGATGTTCAATCTGCTCGGCCATCGTTTCGAGAGAATCGTGCTGGTGCTGCGTCATGTGCTGCGGCGCTTTGCGAACACGGGCGCAATCACCGTCGGCGTGCTCTACATCATGCTCATCCAGACAATCAACGTCTGGATCTGGGCGAGCGTGTTCATCATCGTCGGTGCCTTTGACTCCCTGGAGCCCGCACTTTATTTCTCGCTCGTCTCGTTCACCACCGTCGGCTTCGGCGACATCACGCTGGGCCATGAGTGGCGGCTGCTGTCGGCATTGACCGCCGCAAACGGCTTCCTCAGCTTCAGCTGGTCCGCCGCCTATATGGTGGAACTGGTGCGGCGGACGACCTAACCGATCTTGTAACCTGTGATGTGAGCCGGCGGCTTCAGGCCAGTGATCAAGCGCGGGTCGTCGATGGGCGGCAGAACTTCGGTGCGAACCGGAATGACGCCTGCCCAGATGGGCAGCGCATAGTCTTCTTCGTCATCGCCCGGCGCGCCGGTGCGGACCTTGGCCGAGGCTTCATCGAGGCTGAGCGAAAGAACCGTCGTCGCCTTCAGTTCCTTCGCCGTCATCGGGCGTAGCATGTCCCAGCGGCCGGGCCATTGGCCGTCTGTGAAGGCCTTCAGACGCGCTTCCTTTTCGGCCGCGTCCGTCACCTTCTTTGCCGTGCCGAACACCATCACGGAGCGATAGTTGCAACTGTGGTTGAAAGCCGAGCGCGCCATGACGAAGCCATCGATGATGGAAACGGTGACACAGACCTGGGTTTCCTCGCAAGCCTCCAGCATGCGGCTGGCGGATGATCCATGCCAGTAGAGGTGGTCACCTTCGCGCCATTGCAGGGTGGGCGTCACATAGGGCGCGCCATTGAAGACATAGCCCACATTGCAGATCGGCATGGCGTCGAGAATGCCGTGCACCGTCTCGGTATCGTACTTCGCGCGCTTGTTCAGCCGTTTCACGCGGGTGCGTTCGGTCGGGGCGTCCATGTCGTTCCACTCCAGTTGTGCAAGTGACATGCCTGCGATATGGTCTGGAGGAAAGAACCAAGTCTTCAGGCAATGAACAGACCACTTCTGGGAGCATCCGCCAGCGAAATCGGCATCGACCGCGATGACCGCGAGCCGATCCAGTCACAGATCGCCCGGCAAGTGCGCGCCCTCGTGCTGAGCGGGAGGCTGAAGCCGCAGACCAGGCTCCCTTCGACGCGCGCGCTTTCGGAGGAACTGAGCGTCGCGCGGGCGACCGTGGTCGAGGCCTATGAGCAACTCCTCAGCGAGGGCTATCTCGAGACCCGTTCAGGCTCCGGAACCCGCGTGGCGGCTGAACTGCCCGAGTCGCTTCTGGCCTCGACGTCACCCAAGACGGCTTCAACTCCTGCTCCGCGGCTCACGGTGAAGCGCGAGCCGGCGCGGCCTTTCCGCTCCGGCCTCGTCGACTGGGAGAATTTTCCGCATGACGATTGGGGAAAGTTGCTCGGCCGCTTCTGGCGCAATCCGCCGGTGACGCTTCTCGAGCACAATGACGCGTTCGGCTGGATGCCGCTCCGCGAGGCCATCGCGCGTCATCTCTACGAATGGCGCGGCATCAGTTGCTCGGAGGAGCAGGTCATCGTCACGGCGGGCGGCCTCGATGCCTTCGACCTCATCGGCCGTGCGTTGCTGAACGAGGGCGACAAGGTATGGTTCGAGGAGCCGGGCTATCCGACGGCGAGGCGGATCTTTTCATTGGGCGGCGTATCGGTGGTCCCCGTTCCGGTGGACGAGGAGGGCCTCGTCGTTCCCCGCGGCCTCGAGAAGGCTGGCGATGCGCGCGCGGCCTTCGTGACGCCGGCGCGGCAATACCCGACCGGCGTGACGATGCCGCTTGCCCGCAGGCTCGAGCTTCTCGATTGGGCGGCGGAGGCCGATGCCATCGTCATCGAGGACGACTACGACAGCGAATACCGTTATGTCGGCCGGCCGCTGCCAGCCCTCATGAGCCTCGATAAGCGCAACCGCGTGATCTACACCGGCACGTTCTCAAAGGTGTTTTCGCCCATCATCAGGCTGGGCTACATCGTTGTTCCCAAGGCGCTGGTGGAACGGTTTCGGGCTGAACGCCTGTCGCATGGCGCGCCGCCGTCGCTCATGGCGCAGCCTGCATTGGCCGAGTTCATGGGGTCGGGGGCCTTCGCTATTCACATCCGCCGGATGCGGCGCATCTATGCGGGCCGCCGCCGTGCGCTGATCGAGGCGCTGCGGCCCGGCGACGGAAAACTCTATCGTGTCGATGCCTCGCCTGCAGGCCTCATGCTGCTCTTGCATCTGCCGTCCGATGCGAGCGACGAAGCGCTTGTGACGAAGCTTGCCGAACACGGCATCGAAGCGCAGTCGCTATCGAGCCACTATGCCGGAAGGAAGCGCCAGCAGGGCCTGCTCCTCAGCTTCGCGGGTTTCACCGACGACGACCTGAAGAAAGCCGCAACCCGATTGATGAAGGCCATGACATGACCGACGCCGCACGCTTCACCGCCTTCGACTGGGTCGAAGGCAAGCGCCCCGAATGGTCCGGCTGGAACTCGCACATCTGGTACCTCGCGGAAACGGCGTGGCGCGAGTACCGCTCCGCCGAATGGTATGTGAAGCGGCTCCGCGCCGAGGGCTTCACCGTGGAGGAGAGTTCGGGCGGCATGCCGACGGCCTTCTCCGCCACATGGTCGAATGGCGCCGGCCCCACGATCATGGCCTATGCGGAGTATGACGCGGTGCCCGGCAATTGCCAGGCGGCGGTGCCATGGCGCCAGCCGCGCAAAGGCCTCTCGCGCTTTGCTGGCGGGCACACCGATCCGCACTCTGCGCTCGGCATGGGCTCGCTTGTCGGCGCGCTCGCCGCCAAGGCCGCGATGGAAAAGCACGGCATCACCGGCACCATCCGCTTCATGGGTGAGCCCGCCGAGAAGGTGCGGGGCTCAAAGCCCATCCATGCGGCAAAGGGCTATTATGACGGGCTAGATGCGATCATCTCCTTCCACCCGTTCTACATGCTGCCGCTGTGCAACACCGCGCGCTGGGACACGCACTGCGGCCCTTACCATGCGGCGATCTATGAATTTCTCTGCGAGGCACCGCAGACCTGGTTGACCGATGTCGTCACCGATGCGGCGGGGGCACCCATTCCGGCGGCACACACGTCGGCGCGGGCGCCAGGCGCCAATGACGCGGTCGTCACCATGTACACGCTGTCGAAAATGATGCGCGACCACATGCTGCCGCATACAGGGACGTGGACGCTGAACGAGACGATCCTCGCGAGCGGGCAGGCGACGGCGGACAATCTCGCGGCCCAGATGGCGATGATGATGTTCGCGGCGCGGGCTCCCGATGTGGCGATGCTGAAGAAGATTTATGCCGTGCTCGACCGCAATGCGGAGGCTGCTGCTGCGGCGGCCCACTGCACGGTGAAGCGCCATTGGGTGTCGAAGTCGAAGCCGGGCCTTGCCAATCATGCGATGGCGGAGATCACCTACCGCAACCTCGAACGCGCAGGCGCCCCACGCTATGGTGCCGAGGCGGTGCATGCCGCGCAGGCCTTGCAAAAGGAGCTCGGGATCGACCCGATGGCGGAACCCTTTGCCGACGAATTGAACGAGCTTGTGCCACCGCAGGAGGCCGAGCGCCGGCTGCGGAAGGATTTGCCCTCCTGGCAGACGCACTACACCTCCGACGACTATACCGACATGACATGGTTCGCGCCGACCGTGCGCTTCTACATCGGCCGCGCGGTGCTGAAGGGGCCGCCAGGATTTTCGTATCCGGAATGGGCGCTGAACGCGCTCGGCGGCATCCCGTCCTGCATCGACCCCACGGTTGAAACGGCGGGGAAGACCATCGCAGGGACCATCATCGACCTGATGACGGATACTGCTCGCCTCGCCGAGGCCAAGGAGGAGTTCCGTGTACGGAGGGAAGCGGCAGCCGATCCGCACCCGTGGTGTGACTATGCGCCGCCGATCGATTTCCCATGGCCTGAATATGTCGAGACGCCGCGTGGCCGCGAATGGTGGATTCCGGCAACCGCCACGGACAGGGCGATGGAGCGCGATTAGGACGCGAGCGGCCTCAGTTCCTTGAGGAGCTTTTCGCGGATCGCTCGGATGTAGTCCTCGAAATCCCGCGCGGGCTCGATGAAGGAATCGGGGCCGATGATGACATGGTCGCGGTAGTAGAGATCGAGCCCGTCCTGATCGGCCATGATGGGCAATCCGTTGATCACGATCCCCGCCTGTCCCGCACGTTGACGCGCAGCCTCGATATCCAGTCCTGAATTGTCAGGCCCGTCGCCCGAGACGTCGATGACACGTCTCTGGCCGTCGTATTCATTGCCTTCGATCAAGGCCCGGCTGTCGTCAATGGCGGTGGCGATCGACGTGGCGCTGGCCCGCATCCAGCGGCGGATGAGGCCGATGCGGAAGCCGAAGGCCTTCGAATCGCGCGCCGTGTGAAGCTCGGTGAAGGGCAGCACGATCCGCGTCTCGCCAGCCGCCCCCCATTGCACAACCGCTATGGCGGCACCCAGGGGCTTCAGGTTCTCAATCGCCTGCTGGACCTCCGGGTCCCGGAAGGCCAGCGCCAGGCCATCGAGCTGCAACTGGAATTCCTTCCGGTCGATGCTGGCAGAACTGTCGAGTGCCAGGACGAGTTCGACGGCTACGGGCGTCTCTAGCGCTGCCGCAGGGCCCGCCAGAACCGCCACGAACAGCAGCCGCGACGCCATGCCGCGCGACAGTGACCACAAGCCTGACATGAATGCCCGCGAGGAACACGCCATGTCACGAATCCTGCTCGAACTCTCCGCTGCCATCTCCCTCACCCTTGCCGCCATCCTAGCATCGGCAACGGGGGTCAGTGCCAATGACCTTATGGTGACCGGCGCCTTCGCCCGCGCCTCAGCCACGCCCGTTGCAAAGTCGGGTGCGGCCTATGTCAGCGTCATGAACCATGGGGCAGAGCCCGACAGGCTGCTCTCGGTGAGCACTCCTGCGGCACGCAGCGCCGAGCTGCACAAGACCGAAACGGTGGACGGCGTGATGAAGATGGAGCCCGTGGGCGCCCTCGATGTTCCGCCCAACGGCATGATCGAGATGAGCCCCGGCGGCTATCACATCATGCTCATGGGTCTGTCAGCACCGCTGAAGGAAGGCGGCAGCCTTGAACTGACCTTCACCTTCGAGAAGGCCGGCGATGTGAAAGTGACCGTGCCCGTAGGTGGGGTCGCCGCCGGCACGCACGATCACGGCTCCGGTGACTCCGGCGGCTGAGGCGGTTCGCGCAACGGCTTCAGCGCCTCGTCTTCGGCCTTTATGCGCCACCACAGCACGGCGATGTTCAGCACGCCGAAGATGATTGCATACCACCACAGGCCGAAGGCCATCGGCAGGATGAAGATTTCGCCTGCCACCACCATGTAGTTGGGGTGGCGGAAATACTTGTAGGGGCCTTCGTCGACCAGCGTTTCGCCCGGAACCACGATGATGCGCGTGGTCCAGCGGCTGCCCAGCGCGGCGATGATCCAGCCGCGTGCGGCTTCAAGCACCAGATAGGCGAAGATCCACGGCATCGAGACCACCGGGTTCTGGTAGATCACCAGATACCACAGGCCCGCAAGCCAGATGGTGTGAAGCGCCACGATGAAGGGATAGTGGTTCGAGCCCAGCTCGAAGCCGCCATTGGCGATCAGCTTCTTTGTGTTGCGGTGCGCGATATAAAGCTCGACAAGGCGCTGCAGCGTGACGAGCGACAGAATGGTGATGTTGATCCACATGATTGTCAGTGTAGCATGGTTATGAAGCTCGCCGTAAAGCCCGGTCCGAGGGCCGAAACGAAGTGGCGCCCGGGGAGTGGTCTGGCGAGTTCCCGTTCCATCACGAAGAGCACCGTGGGCGCTGACATGTTACCGAAGTCCCGCAACACCTCGCGCTCGTTGGCAAGAGCCCCCTGGCCCGTCGCGAAGGCTGTCTCCAGCGCCTCGACCACCTTCGCCCCTCCGGGGTGAAAGCAGAAGCGCGATACATCGTCGAGCGACAGTTTATGCCGCCCGAGAAAGCCATTAGCCGCTGGCCGCAGGTCGTTGAGTGCGAGTTCCGGGATGCTGCGCGAGAAGATAGCGCCGAAGCCCTGGTCGTCCAGCCGCCAGCCCATGACGTCCGTCGTGCCGGGCCACGTATGCTCTCCCGCGTGCTCGAAGCGCCCAAGGACATTGCCGTTGGTTGAAACCACGCAGGCCGCGGCTCCGTCACCGAATAGGGCCGTTGCAATGATGTTCGACTTCGACATTTCGTCGGGCCGGAACGCCAGCGTACAGAGCTCGATGACGACGAGAAGCACGTTCGAGCCGGGCTCTGCCTTGGCCAGCCGGGCCGCGAGCGACAATCCTGAAACGCCGCCAGCACAACCGAGCCCAAAGACCGGAACGCGCTTCACGTCGTCACGGAAGCCAAGACTGCTCATCATGCGCGCCTCGATCGACGGGGTGGCGACGCCTGTGGACGAGACCATCACGATGGTGTCGATCTCGCTGGCCTTGAGGCCGGCCTCTCCCAGTGCCTTGGCCGAGACATCGGCAAAGAGGGCACAGGCACCTTCGATGAAGGCGGCGGTGCGCTCGGGCCAGCCCTGATCGTGGCGAAACCAGTCATAGGGCCTGACCGAGAAGCGCCGCTGGATGCCCGAATTGCTGAAGACCGGCATCAGCCGCTCGAAGTCCTTGTGGCGCCCTGCGAAGATGGAGGTCGCCTCGCGGATCACATCCTCGGTTCGCAGTTCGTGGGGCGGCACCGCCGTGGCGAGGCTCAAAAGTCCGGGCATTCTGCATGTCTCCAATGTCATCACTACGCTTGCCGCCCCCGTCCGGAGCCATGCATAAGCATCACGTTTACGCGAGTTTGCTCTTGGAAATAACGGAAATCCTCTTGCTCCTCGCCGGTGGCCTGCTCGCGGGCTTCATCAATGTCATGGCGGGCGGCGCGGGATTCATGACGTTTCCGCTGCTTCTGGCCGCAGGCATGACGGAGATCGAGGCCAATGCTTCGAATTTCGTTGCGGTCCTTCCGGCCAATGTCGTCGGCAGCGTCGTCTATCGGAGAGAACTTGCCAAGGTTCAGAAGTATCTGAAACTCCGTTTGTTCCTTGCCGCGTCCGGCGGAGTGATTGGGTCATGGACTCTCATCACCACCGGGCAGGAGTCCTTCCAGCGGGTGATCCCCTGGCTCCTGCTCTTCGCCACGCTGTCCTTCGCGTTGGGGCCATGGATCAAGGTAAAGCTGGAGCGGGACTTCGCCTTTGACGGCCGGCGCTGGATGTGGCTGTCGTTTCTTCTCGAATTCATCGTCTACGTCTATGGCGGATATTTCGGGCTTGGCATGGGCATCGTGATGTTCGCCATCTATTCGATCTTCTCGCAGATGACGATCCATCAGGCCAATGCCATCCGCAACGTGACGATCACGCTGATGACCGTCATCAGCATCGTGATCTTCGCGCAAGCCGGCGTCATCCGCTGGGCACCGTCGCTGGTGATGATGTCGGGCGCGATGGTCGGCGGCTATTTCACCGCGAAGGTCGCCATGCGCGTGCCGCAGGTTTATGTACGCTACGGCATTCTTGTGTGGGCCATCGTCCTCACGGCGCTGTCGTTCTGGCGCTATCACTGAGCTTTGGCGCGGCGCTGAGTTTCGCCTCGCGGTGGGCGGCGTAAAGCCCCGTCACAACGATCAGCACCATGCCGAGTGTCGCGATCCAGTCGGGGAACTCGTGGAACACCAGGATCCCCGAGGCAATGGCGAAGACCATGATCGAATAGCGGAAGGGTGCTGTGCCCGACAAGTCGCCCAGCCGCAGCGTCGACACCATGAACATGTATCCGGAAGCGAGGAAGCAGGCAGCCAGCGCCAGAAGGCCGAATTGCGATGCGCTCGGCCATTGGACGCCCTGCATCAACGCCAGCATGGCGCCGCCAACAGTCACGAAGCCCGCATTGCCAAGCGCCACCACAAATGTGGGGATGCGCGCCGGAATACGCTTGGTGAGCAGGTCGCGCACGGCCACGCAGAACACGATGACGAGGGCCAGCAGTTCAAACGTGTTGAAGTTCGACACCGACGGCTTGACGATCATCAGTACACCGATGAAGCCGAGCACGATAGCGATCATGCGGCGGGGGCCGACCTGCTCCTTGAGGAAGATCATGGAGAGCAGGGCGACGGCCAGCGGCACCGCCTGCATCACAGCCGTGAGATTGGCGATCTGCATGTGCATCAGCGCGGTCACGAAGGCCACTGTCGAGATCAGGTCGAAGATGTTGCGCAGCAGGACATGGCGGTTGGCGATCTTCGGAACGTCCGGCAACAGTCCCTGCGACAGGCAGATCGCGGCGATGATCAGCATGGCGATGAAACCGCGGATGGTGATGATCTCGCCCGTGGGCAGGCTGGAGCCCACAACCTTGATGATCGTGTCGTTGATGACGAATGAGCCCATGGCGAGGACCATGAAGAGCCCCGCCCGCAGTGCCTTGTTTTCGGGCAGAAATGACATGAGCCAGCACTAGCCCTGTTTGGGGCGCCCACCAAATGCAGGGAACGCGGGGAAGCCCTGCGTCAGCCGCCCGTAACGCTCATGTGGCGGGCAACGGCGGGCTTATTGTGGCGGCGGTCGATGATGAAGTCGTGGCCCTTGGGCTTGCGGCCGATGGCCTCGTCTATGGCGGCATTCAGCAGTTCATTGCCCTCGGAGGCCCGGAGCGGCGCCCGCAGGTCGGCAGCGTCTTCCTGGCCCAAACAC
>NZ_JBGSOZ010000179.1:0-6728 GCF_041738905.1 Aestuariivirga sp. | reverse complement strand
CTTCGCCGCGTCCGCCAGCACGCGGGCAGCGTCGGCGCAGCATGCCTTGGCCAGCGGGTGAGGAGAAATGATGATGGCGTTCCGCGTCATCAGCGCCAGCAATGTCTTGAAGAAGACCGTGGCGACGGGATTGGTGACGGGGATCAGGGCGAAGATGACGCCAGCCGGGCGGGGAAGCTCCACGATCTTCCTGGCAGGATCAATCCGTGGACTGATGAAATCCTCGTTGGCGTAAAGCTCGACGAGGCCCTTGGAACAAGCCTCGTTCTTGATGCGCTTGTGCTCGACGACACCCATGCCGGTCTCGCGCACGGCCCATTCGGCATAGGCTTGAGCCTTGGAGTGGCCAGCGGCGGCGACGGCATCGATGATGCGGCGGGTGGCGCCACGGTCAAGCTTCTGCATCCTGGACGCGGCCCAGCGGGCGCGGTCGAGCATCAGCTTGGCGCGTTCGAACTGTACGTCGGGTACCTTGATCAGCGGTTCGGTCATGTCAGGCTGCCTTCTTCGCCTGATGCAGCAGCTCGCGCGCACGCGGCATGGCGGCATCGAAACGGTCCATGATGTCCTGGCAGGTCTCCTGCGTCAGGAGCACGCCGGGTTTCCATTGCAGCACGCGCTTGTCGAGCGAGGAGAAGATCGCCCAGACGCCATGCTCGTAGAGGGCGCGCGAGACATACATGGCGCCTTCCGGATGATTGGAGAATTCGAGGCCGAGAATGACACCCTTCTGGCGCACGCCGGTGAAGAGGTCGCCGTGGCGGGAAATCATGTCCTGCATGCTCTCCGCCATGAAGTCGGTGACGGTCTGCACGTTGGCGACGACCTCCGGCCGAAGCAGCATCTCGATGACCTTGTGGGCCACCACGCAGCCAAGCTCGGCACCGCCAGAGGTGGAAATATGGGCTGCGCCATCCTCATGGAGCCAGCCGCCGGCCTTGTCGTTCACGAGGCAGGCGCTGATGGGATAAAGCCCGCCCGAAAGCCCTTTCGCGGTGACCATGATGTCAGGCTGGATGCCATAGGCTTGCCAGCCCCACATCTTGCCCGTCCGCATCAGGCCGGTCTGCACCTCGTCCGCGATATACATGGCACCATGCTTCTCGCAGAGCGCCTTGCAGGCATTGAGATAGCCCTCCTTCGGCATGGGGAAGCCGTAGGTTGCGGGGATCGTCTCCATGATGAGGGCAGCGACGTCACCGCCCTTCAGGGCCTGTTCCATCGCGTCGATGTCGTTGAAGGGAACCTGGATGAAGGTCTCGGGCTGGTCGGCAAGAAAGATCTTGGTGAAGCGGTCATCGCCCGTCGCGACCGCCAGTCCGGAGTGCCCGTGATAACCCTTGATGATCGAGACGATCTTGCGGCGCTTGGTGGCGTAGCGGGCACTCTTGATCGCGATGTCGACGGCTTCGGCACCACCGGGTGCGAACACCGCGTATGTCATGCCGGGCGAAATGTTGATGAGCGACTCCGCCAGTGCAGCGCGGGCGACAGACGGAAACCAGTGATTGCCGATATCGAAATAGTCGAGCGCGCCCTTGAGGGTTTCCACGAGTTCAGGATGGCGATGGCCGAAATTGTAGGTACCGCCGTTCAAGTGCAGGTCGATGAGGCGGCGGCCTGACATGTCGTAGAGAAAGTAGCCCTCTCGCCGGTCGATGACGAGGTCGATGCCGGCCTTTTGCCAGAACTTCGTCTTGTCGGGATTCCAGAAGCGGATGGCCTTGTCGAAAAGGTCCTGCTTCGACTCGAACTTGAAGAGGCCATAGTCGTACATATTTGCTCCTTCGGTCAAAAAATGCCCGACTTCAAACTATAATCTATCAAGTCACAACATAAATTCGTTGTCAAGTGGGCATTTTCTGACCAAACTGAGAGATGAAGCTGCGAAACCGGTCAAATGACTGACCGGACTGCCAGAATCCGCCGCGCCGTGCCACAATGCGTTTCATGAACCCTCCCGAGATGAAGCTCACCAAGTCCGACCGCCACTCCCGCATCGTTGCCGAACTCCGTGCGACGCCTACGCTGCGTGTCAATGAGCTGGCCAACCTGTTGAATGTTTCGACCGAAACTGTGCGGCGCGATCTTGCGGAACTGGATGAACGCGGCCTGATCAACCGCACTTATGGTGGCGCCATGCGCCCGGTGAGTTTCGAACCGGCCCTCGCCGAGCGAGAAAAGCTGATGGTGGAGGAGCGTGAGCGGATCGCGGCGGCGGCTGTGAAGCTCGTCGAGCCCAATGACATCCTGATGATCGGCGGCGGTGCCACCACGACCATTTTTGCGCGGAGGCTTGCGGCGGAGCGGGATCACCTGACCGTCATCACCCATGCCTTCTCGATTGCGATGGCGCTTGCTTCCAATCCCTTTCACAAGGTGTTGATGCTGCCCGGCCAGTATGACAGCCGCGAAGGCCTCATCCATGGCCCCGACACCATCGAGGCGCTGCAGCGCTATCGCGCGGGCAAGGCGTTCCTGGGGGCAAGCGGCTTGACCGCCGAGGGGCCGAGCGACGCGGGCGTCGGCCCTGGTCTCATCTATGGCGCGATGATGCGGCGGTCGAGTGAAACGGTGATCCTCGCCGATCACACGAAGTTCGACCGGCCATCGCTCTCGGTCTTCGGGCCGTGGTCACCACAAGTGCTGCTGGTTTCGGATCAGGAGCCCGCTGGCGAATTGCATGTTGCCATGCTGGAGACCGGTGCGCGGCACATGGTGGCCTGATCTGCCCGCCGCGTTCACAAGTGCTCAGAGTGGAACTGCACGCGATGCCGCGCGTTTCGTGCTGGCGGGTGGAGCACAGAACGAGTTCCACCGAAAGCCAACTTGATGAAAGGAACACATCATGGGCAATAGCACCCAGCAGAACGACCCCAAACGCGATCCGCAGAAGCAGAAGGCGGGTCAACATCAGGGTGGCGATGTCAACCGCGGCCGCGAGCAGCAGAACCAGCAGGATGGTGGGCAGCGCCAGCAGAGCGGCGGCATCGAGCACGAAAACGAGCGCAACCGCCATGATCAGAACCAACAGGGCGACCAGGGCCGCGACAACGTGCAGCGCTGACGTAGCATCAGGGGCCCGGTGCTATGCGCCGGGCCCGTCCATTTGCCTGAAACAACTTTTGTGAATAGTCCTCAGAGGATATCGAAGTCTGCTGCCGTAAGCGTAATCGTGTCGGCGCTGAAGATGTTGATCGACTGGCCGCCGAAGACGACGGTCACATGATCGGTTCCGTTTCCGGCAATCGACAGGTCGCCGAACGAGTTTACGAAGGGCGTGTCGAACTGGATGGTATCGATGCCGTCCTCGAAGTCGCCGATGATGTCCTGACCGGAGTTGCGGGCGGTAAAGACGAAAGTGTCGGCATTGAGTCCGCCAATCAGGGTATCGTCGCCGGCACCACCCGTGAGTATGTCATTGCCGCGATCACCAATGAGTGTGTCATCTCCGACATTGCCCAGAAGTGTATCTGACCCGGTTCCGCCATTGACCGCGTCATTTCCATCTCCGCCCGAAATGGTGTCGCGGTTGCGGCCGCCATTCAGTACGTCGTCGCCGCCGCGGCCCTGCAGATTGTTGGTACCGGAAGTGGCCCTGAAGTTGTCATTTGCGTCGTCGCCCCTCATGATGCTGTCGCCTTCGCCGGCAATGAAGCCTTCGATGCTGATGAAGGTGTCGCCCGACGCCTTGCCGTCCACAATGCCAGCGGCGAGGTCGATGATGATTGCGCCATCCAGCCGGTAGTCCGCGACGTCGAAGCCCTCGCCGCCGTCGAGGGTGTCGGCGCCGTCGCCGCCCTGCAGCGTGTCGTTGCCGCCGAGGCCCTGGAGAGTGTTGTTGCCAGAATTGCCACGTAGCGTGTCGGAACCTGCCTGCGAGCCCGTGATGTTCTCGAAGTTGAAGGCTGTGTCTCCCGCCGCGTCGCCTGAGGCAAAGAACAGGCCATCGAGCGACATCACGACGCCCAGCACGGAGGACGAGGCATAGGTCAGCGTGTCGGCAGACCCGGTTCCACCGTCCATCGCGTCGGCGCCTGCGCCGCCTTCGATTATGTCGTTGCCGTCGTTGCCGTTGATGAAGTTGGTGCCTGCGGAGCCCGTCAGGACGTCGTCCGCGTTGGAGCCCGACACATTCTCGATTCCGGAGAAAGTGTCGCCGGTGGCGTCACCGCCCGAGGCGAGGCCGGTGGCCAGGTTGATGGTCACGCCTTCCGACGAGGCCTGGTAGTCTGCTGTGTCGAGGCCTTCGCCACCGACCAGCCTGTCGGCGCCGCCCAGTCCCGCCAGCGTGTCGTTGCCATTGCCGCCGTCGAGAACGTTGACGCCGGAACTGCCCGTGAGGCTGTCGCTGTCCGACGTTCCGGTCAGGTTCTCGAAGCCGCTCAATTTGTCGGTCTCGGTGGTGACGGTCGGGATGAGGGAACCGTTGATGAATGCGGTGCGGGTGATGACGGCCGTGCCGTCGTTGAGCGAAGCGGTCACGCGGGCCGTGTCGAGAATGCTTTTGCTCGAGAAGGCCGCGGTGTCGATGCCGTCGCCGCCGATCAGGGTGTCGGAGCCCTTGCCGCCGTCGATGATGTCGTTGCCGCCCCGGCCTTCCAGCGTGTTGGCGCTGGCGTTGCCAGTGATGGTTTCGGCGAAGTCGCTGGCGATCACATTCTCGATGGCCTGCAGCGTGTCGGTCTCGATGGTCGTGACAGTTGTCACGCGGGTCAACGGATTGAATGTGGATTTCTCGAGGACTGCAGTGCTGAAGTTGGTCGCGTCGGCGAGCGCGATGGTGCCGCGGAACGAGGTAAAGAGTGCGGACTTGTTGCCGTTCCAGTCGATCAGGAGTGCTGTGTCGGTGCCCTCGCCACCGTTCATGAAGTCATTTCCGGTGCCGCCGCGCAGGGTATCGTTGCCTTCGCCGCCATCGAGCGTGTCGGCTCCGCCGCCGCCGATTAGCTGGTCGTTGCCGTCGAGGCCGCGCAGTATGTTCGCGTTGCCGTCTCCCAGCACGAAGTCGTCGTGGTTCGAGCCGAACACATTCTCGATGCTGAACAACCGGTCGCCTTCGGCATCGCCGAAGGAGCCGCTGCCGCCGTTGCCGAAGTCGAGGAGGCTCACGGACACGCCGGTGGCGGAACTGTTGTAGACGGCGGTGTCATTGCCGGTGCCGCCGTCGAGCGTGTCGGCGCCGCCGCGGCCGTTGAGGAAGTCATTGCCTGCACCGCCGTCGATGATGTGGCTGACATTCGAGTCGATGAAATGATCGGTGTGCGAGGTGAGGTCGAACTCCTCGATATCCGTGAAGTTCGCGGTCGTGCCGTTGGTGTCGGTGATCCGGCCCTTCGGGGTCGAAAGCTGGCCGAGGACATTCAGGCTGCCGCCGGAGACGTCGGAGATGGTGCCGACGAAACCGGCCCGGAAGGTGCTGGCAAGGTTTACGAAGACACCCGCGCCGGCCGGGGCGATGCCTGAGAGGAAGGGAGCGCCGTTGATCTCCAGGATATTGGCCGTTTCGAATACCACGCGATCGAAGCCGTCGCCGCCGGACAGGCGGTCGTTGCCCATCACGAGGAGATTGGTTTCAACCGCCAGAACATCGTTGCCATTGCCGCCAAACATGGTGTCGTCGTCCGAACCGCCGAAGAGCCGGTCATTGTCGTCGTTTCCGACGAGCTTGTCTTTGCCGCTTCCACCGAAGATGAGGTCATCGCCGAATCCGCCACGTACCTCGTCGTCGCCGCCCTTGGCGAAGACCCTGTCGTCGCTCAAGGAGGTTGTAACTGCGAAAATGTCATCCGAACCCGATGTGCCGATGATGGTCTGGTTGGTGTTGCCGGTGATGAAGATGGTCATGATCGCGTTTCCCTTGCTCTGTGAAATCGGGGTTGTTCCCGTCGATGGAAACAGGTTTAGCTAGGGACTGGCGGCGGCGCGGTTCCCTGGGGAACAGGGTGACGCTTGGGCTGTCGTCATGCTGGGTGGAGCTTCAGGAGAGACCTCATGCGGAATTTCATGGAACAGGTTGTGCGGCGCCGGGACCTTGTCCTGGGATTGCCAGGGGCGTTGTTGCTGCCGGGAACGGCGCTGGCGGCCGATTTCATCGGCGAGGCTGCGGATGTGCGGGGCACGGTCATTGCCCGGCAAAGCGCCGAGTCGCGAAGCCTCAAGGCAGGCGCGGGACTGATGCTGAAGGATTCGGTCGAGACCGAGGCCGAGAGCATCGCGAGGCTTGATCTCGCGGGCCGCACCATCGTGCATCTGGGCAGCCGCGCACGCCTGCTGATCGACCGCTTCGTCGCGGAAACCGGCGGCGTTCTCGAACTGGGCGAAGGCGCGATGCTGCTCGACCGTGCCGAGGAACTGCCGAAGATCGACCTCACCATCCGCTCCAGCTTCGGCGTCATCGCGGTGCGCGGCACGCGGTTCTTTGCAGGCCCCAGCCGGGGAGCATTCGGTGTCTTCGTCGACCGCGGCACGGTCGATGTCGAGGCCGCCGGCATCACGCGCCGGCTGGTGGCGGGCGATGGCGTCGACATCAAGGTAGCGGGAGAGCCTCCTTCCGAGATCCGGAAGTGGGGCAAGCCGCGCATCGACGAGGCGCTGGCCAGCGTCGGGCTTTAGGAAAGAGCAACCCGTCCGGGAACGAAGACCTCGACCGGGCCGAAGCCCGCCATGTCGAGCTGGCCACGGCTCTCGAAGCGCCAGCCGGGCGGGCTTGCGGCGACCAGACCGGG
>NZ_JBGSOZ010000174.1:0-5757 GCF_041738905.1 Aestuariivirga sp. | reverse complement strand
CCGGCTGGTCGGGCTTCGCCCAGATGGCCTGTGGCGCCGCCGCCTCGCAACTGGTGGGAAGCCTGCAGGATGGCTGGCCCACGGCGGTGTTCTGGTTCATGGCCGTGGCGAGTGCTCTGGCACTGGCCTCGCACTGGGCCTCGGTGCCGCGCGGCAAGCCGATCGCCGCAAGCGAAACCTAACCACCCGAGCCATCCTGACAGCAGCTGTCAGCAGGCGCGCTTGGTCTTCTGGCCTTGCACCCCTATATTGATCCGATCATGGGTCACTCACGTCAGGAAGGCGGCTTCGCGGAAGCTCCGCAGCCGCACGATCTCGAATCATCGGTTCCCTTCACTGGGAGCCTCGGCCCCCTGCGGCCGGAATTCGTGCCGCTCGCCAGCTTCACGCCGGTCAAGCCCGCGAAACAGGCAAAGTCGGATGGCGGACGGGAGCTCAAGACCGTCTCCGAATTCGAGCCCAAGGGCGACCAGCCCACCGCCATAAAGGAACTCGTACGGGGCGTTCAGGCCCACGAACGCGACCAGGTTCTGCTGGGCGTCACCGGCTCCGGCAAGACCTTCACCATGGCAAAGATCATTGAGGCCACGCAGCGCCCTGCCCTGATCCTCGCGCCGAACAAGACGCTCGCCGCGCAGCTCTATGGCGAGTTCCAGAGCTTCTTTCCCGAGAACGCAGTCGAGTATTTCGTCTCCTACTACGACTACTACACGCCGGAAGCCTATGTGCCGCGCTCGGATACCTATATCGAGAAGGAATCCGCCATCAACGAGCAGATCGACCGCATGCGCCACTCGGCCACGCGCTCGCTGCTGGAGCGTGACGACGTGGTGGTCGTCGCCTCCGTCTCCTGCATCTATGGCATCGGAGACGTCGAGACCTATTCCGCCATGGCCTTCCAGCTCAAGAAGGGCCAGCGCACGCCGCAACGCCAGCTCTTGGCCGATCTCGTTGCACTCCACTACAAGCGCAACGACCAGAACTTCGTACGCGGCACCTTCCGCGTGAGGGGCGATACGATCGAGCTGTTCCCGTCGCATTTCGAGGACCGCGCCTGGCGCATCTCGCTCTTCGGCGACGAAATCGAATCGATCGCCGAGTTCGACCCCCTCACCGGCCAGAAGGCCGCCGAGCTTGAGCAGATCAAGATCTACTCCAACTCGCATTACGTGACGCCCAAGCCCACGCTGGAACAGGCCGTGCAGCGCATCAAGCATGACCTGCGCCTGCGCCTCGGGGAGTTCAACGCGGCGGGCCGGCTGCTGGAGGCGCAGCGCCTGGAACAGCGCACCATGTTCGACATCGAGATGATGATGGCCACCGGCTCCTGCGCCGGCATCGAGAACTATTCGCGCTACCTCACCGGCCGCAAGCCGGGTGAGCCGCCGCCCACCCTCTTCGAATACCTGCCGGATAACGCGCTGGTCTTCATCGACGAATCCCACGTCACCATCCCGCAGATCGGCGGCATGTTCCGGGGCGACTTCAACCGCAAGGCCACGCTTGCGGAATATGGCTTCCGCCTGCCCTCCGCCATCGACAACCGCCCCTTGCGCTTCGAGGAGTGGGACGCGATGCGCCCGCAGACCGTCTGCGTCTCGGCCACGCCCGGCAAGTGGGAGATGGAGCAGACCGGCGGCGTCTTCGCCGAGCAGGTCATCCGCCCGACCGGCCTCATCGACCCGCCCGTCGAGATCCGCCCGGTGAAGACGCAGGTCGATGACCTCGTGGACGAGTGCAAGAAGGTGGCGCTGGCCGGATACCGCACGCTGGTGACGACGCTGACCAAGCGCATGGCGGAAGACCTCACCGAATACATGCACGAGCAGGGCATCCGCGTCCGCTACATGCACTCCGACATCGACACGCTGGAGCGCATCGAGATCATCCGCGACTTGCGGCTCGGCGCCTTCGACGTGCTGATCGGCATCAACCTGCTGCGCGAGGGCCTCGACATTCCGGAATGCGCCCTCGTCGCCATCCTCGATGCCGACAAGGAAGGCTTCCTGCGCTCCGAGACCTCGCTGGTGCAGACCATCGGCCGCGCCGCCCGCAACGTCGACGGCAAGGTGATCCTCTATGCCGACCGGATCACCGGCTCGATGGAACGCGCCATGGCCGAGACCGACCGCCGCCGCGAGAAGCAAGTCGCCTACAACACGGCCAACGGCATCACCCCGCAGTCGATCAAGCGCAACATCGGCGACATCCTCAAGAGCGTCTACGAGCGCGACCACGTGCGCGCCGACGCGGGGCTGATGGAGGACGTGCCGCTGGTGGGCCACAACCTTCAGCGCGTGCTGGCCGACATGGAAAAGAAGATGCGCGAAGCGGCCGCCAACCTGGAATTCGAGGAAGCCGCACGCCTCCGCGACGAGGTCAAGCGTCTGAAGGCCGTGGAACTGGCCGTGATGGACAACCCCACCGCCAGCCAATCCGCCATCGAGGACGCAAGCGCAAGCTGGCCGAAGCCCAAGGGTGAGCGCAAGGCCGGCTCAAAGGCAGGCAAGCCGGGAACGCGGGCGTACCGGGGACCGAAGCGGTAGACGGTTTTCCACTATCTCTTGCAAGATAGGATTCTCGTAGGGCGGATGAGGGGTCAGCCATCGAGGATGCCAGCGCAAGCTGGCCGAAGCCGAAGGGCGAGCGCAAGGCGGGATCAAAGGCGGGCAAGCCGGGGACGCGGGCGTTCAGGGGACCGAAGCGCTGACCCAACATCTCCTCCCACTTGGCGGGAAAAGATGGCGCGCGAATAGCATAGAATAACCCGATAACCTCAACTGGTTCTGGATAAGCACCCACGACGAGTATACCCGGCTGATCGGATGAGCCGTCAACAGCCTGCGCGGCGAAAGAGTTCCTCAGTTGAAGATCACTAGTTCAAAAATGATAGGGTAATCTAGATTCTAATGTTTGACAGACGGTGGGAGAGCAATCGACTGACATGATAATAGTTTATCTTGACACCTCGGACTACGCTAGACTTTATCGCACAGATGCCGAGGAGAGTATCCGGAGAATTTACGACTTTCTGATTGGTTTGGTCGAGGAACGAAAGATTTGCATTCCAATATCGTACCTTACCCTTTTTGAGCTACTTCAGGACTACAGCCCGGAGTATCTTTCGGACCGCAGACTTCGAGCGAAGTGTCTGTCTAAACTTTCTAGGTCATACGGCGTACCCTTTCTTTCTGATCTTCTCGAGGGGGATCGATCAGTCATCGTAGGTGGTTGGGCTCCTAAAGAAGTAGACAAGGAATTCAGCGTCAAAATTCTAGTAGCTCAGATAAGGGAGCGCATAGTGCGGGAAGCACCACTGCCCAGAGCGGTGCGACGCAGACTAGGGAATTCATCGCAGTTTAGACGAGTGATTAAGGAAAACCCTGAACATTTGTTTATGAAGAAAGGTGACTTAAATGGTCTTCCAGTCCCAGATACTTTCATTGAAGGACAGTACCTCCGCCGTTACTTACTCGGAGAAATTGGCTCAGAAGTCGCAGACCGAGAATTGAAGAAGATTATTACTGATCCAGTTAGCTTTTTTGAGTTCTGGTTCGAGTGGTACAATAGGCCAAATCCACTGACGACAATTCTGCAGAAACCTGCCGCGACCATGAAAGCTCAACTGGATCTAGCCAGAGATAGGCTTGCAGAGCTTGAAAGAGAGGCAGCCAAAATGAGGGTGACCCGGAAAGAGTTAAAATCTGCGATCCAGAGAGTGCGTACTCTCGAACGAGAGACGGGAATCCCTTCAATGCTAAAGAACTATGACGTTCCACCTGTACCCGAGGTTAGCAGCATTATGGATGACCAGAGACTTGAACAATGCCTTATTTCATTACCTACAGAAATCAGGCCGTATGCTAAAATCTATTTGTTGGGGTTGCTAAGAGGAAGAAGTTTTCAGAACTCCGATTTAGGTGACTTAATCCATGCCACTTATCTTCCTGTGTGTGATCTGTGGCGGGGCGATAGAACATTTTCTAATCTTTTGATGGCAAATAGGGCTCCTCACCACGATCGAATCGTCGGCTCTCTTGCAGAGCTGCCTGCTAGAATTTCCAGACTTCTAGATGGCAGCTTTACTATGCAAGTTTGAATGTCAGCGCCACCCTCATCCGGCGCTTCGCGTCACCTTCTCCCGCTACAGGGGGGGGCGGACGATGGCTCAGGCCGCCCTTGGCTTAATGGCATCCAGCGTCTTGCCCAGCGCGCGGCGCTGTTCCATCAGGTCGTAGTCCATCTGGAGGCCGAGGAAGAAGCGGTCCGACAGGCCATAGTAGCGGGCGAGGCGAAGCGCGGTGTCGGTCGTGACGGCGCGCTGGCCCAGCACGATCTCGTTGATGCGGCATGTCCTAAAATCGCATCTTTACAACCCTAGATTTATGGCTAATTATCTTTGTGTTGGAGGAGGGATAACCTGATGAATGGCAACACGCCACCGCGCGAGACTTACAAGTTGGAAGGGCTAGTTGTGAATGTCACGGCACCAATCATTTTGCCGAGTGACATGCAGAGATATTTGGTGTTCGGCTTCCAGTCACCGACTGAAAACCGTATCATCAACGCTGTATTCTACGTTCGTCTTGGTGATGCCAATGGTCCCGATATGGCTTTGAATGTCGTGAAGGCTTTGGCAACAGAGAAGCCACTGCGCGTAACATTCACCGCTCCAAAGGGATGGTCGACGGACCGGGACCCAAGTTATGTGATAGATATCGCGGAACTCGTCTAGGGGTCACTGTTCGTTCCGCCGATGCAACCAGTATCTTAAGGCTGTTGATTGGGCAAGGAAGCTGGGTTCCCGCTTTCGCGGGAATGACGGTTAGAGGAAGCAGCGTTCTCTCTATTCCGTCACCGCATCAAAGGCTGGGCCCCCGCTTACTTTTGAAGTTTCGGGTGATGCTGCCAAAGGTGCCCGCTCCGTGCCACCCCCATCCGGCGTTTCACGCCACCTTTTCCCGCCACAGGCGGGAGGGAAACCATCCCAGCCGCAGCCCGGCCATGCAATCCGGCATCGCTGCACCTGCGTAACCCCTCACACAGTCTTTACAATCACAACACCTCAGGGGTTCACGAACATGCGGAAGATGATGCTTGCGGCGGGTGCCGCGCTGGTGGTCATGGCGATGCCGGCGGCGGCCGAAATGGCCAAGGGCGATGCGATCACGGCGGCCATTTCCGGCAACACGGTGCAGGGCAACATGGATTCATCCGGCCCCTATGCCGAGCATTACGGCGCCGATGGCGTGGTGCATGGCAAGGATTACAAGGCCAAATGGTCGGTCGAGGGCGACACCATGTGCTGGGTCTATGACGGCACGCCGAAGGATTGCTGGGGCGTGGAGATCGCCGGCGATCAGGTGAAGTGGGTGAAGGACGGCAAGGCCCAGGGCACCGGCACCATCCTGCCCGGCAATCCCAACAAGTTCTGATCCTCCGGGGCCGGGCGCCGCCCTTGGCACCCTGCCCCGTTCGGTGCATCCTGCATCGCCATGACAGACACTCCCTACCTCAACGGCGCCGCCTGTGGGCGCGGCAAATACGTTCCCATTGCCGAGGCCACCATCCCCGTCACCGACTGGGGCTTCACGCGCTCCGACGTGGTCTATGACGTGGTGCATGTGTGGGATGGGGCGTTCTTCCGGCTGGGCGACCATCTGGACCGCTTCGAAGCCTCGATGACGAAGCGGCGGCTGGCCATCGCCGAGGACCGCGACGGCCTCACCGATGTGCTGCACCGCTGCGTGGGGCTGG
>NZ_JBGSOZ010000148.1:0-10722 GCF_041738905.1 Aestuariivirga sp. | reverse complement strand
GCGCCTGGGGCGTTCAGTGGGCATGCTCGGCAAACTGGGGCAGGAGGCCTTCGGCACGCTCATTCGCGCGGCGCTTGACCGGTATGGAGTCGATACCTCAGGCGTCGTCATGGACCCCGAGGCCAAGACCCGGCTCTCGGTGGTGTCGCTGGCGCCCGATGGCGAGCGGTCCTTCATTTTCTATAAGGACACTCCGGCGGATTCCGCCGTGGATTCGGATGATATTCTGCCCGCGCAAATCGAAGGCGCGCGGCTGCTCCATGTGGGCTCGCTCCTGATGGCGTCACCGCGCGCCGCCGCGGCGCAGGTCAAGGCCTTGGACATCGCCGCATCGCTGGGCCGGCCCATCTCGCTCGATCCGAATTTCAGGCTTGGGCTGTGGCCTGACAAGGCCACCATGGTTGCCGCCGGGCGCGGTCTCGTGGCGCGGGCCGCCATCGTGAAACTCAGCGAGGAGGAACTCGCGGCGCTGGCCGGAGAAGGCCCCATCGAGCCGGCGGTACGCTCGCTCTGGCATGTCGGGATGAAGATCCTGGCCGTCACCCGAGGCGCGCGGGGCGCTGAACTCATCACGCGGGAGATGCGCTTCACCTGCCACGGCTATGCCGTCAGCACCATCGACACGCTGGCGGCGGGAGACGCCTTCATGGCCTCGCTTCTCTCGGGGCTTCTGGAGATAGGACTCGACACCATGGATGGTGAGCCTCTCTCCCGGGTGCTGCGGCAGGCCTGCGCGGCAGGCGCCATCGCCACCACCCGCAAGGGCGCCATGGAGAGCCTGCCAACGCCGGAGGAGATTGAGCGCCTCCTGTGGGAGACGCCTGAAAACCTACCCTGAAAGTCCGGAGGTTCAGTTGGCGTGGCGCGGGTTCGGCACGATAGCGGCCCCGCCATCCTGCTCCACCACCAGGCTCCGCATGCCCTTTTCGACGATCGTCGCGTAGTCGTGGCCTGCGTCGATGTTGGTCATCCACACGAAGACCAGCGGCTGGGTTCCGGTATTCACCGTGCGGTGGGCCCAGTCCGGCGGGATATAGGCCGCAATGCCGGGCTTCATGGCAACGGTGCGGGTTTCCCCGTCGCGCGATTCCAGCAGCAGTAGGCCTTCGCCCGACTGCGTGTAATAGACTTCCGCGCGGTCGCGCCGGGCGTGGAAGTGTCCGCGCGTAAGGTAATACTCATCTCCCACGCGGCCCGGATACATGGTGGTCGTGCCGAAGAAGATGTCGGAGCCATCGGCCTTGAACTCCACGACCTCATAGGTGACGACGTCGCCCTCGGCGGCGAGCTTCGCGTCATAGGCCGCCGTGTCGTGATAGACATCGCGGAATTCGCTGAGCCGCTTGATGTAGTGGCCAGTGGACGGCGCCACGGCGCCGGTGATCGAGTCGATGGCTACGCCCACTGGAAGCATGTTCTGCATGTCTTGAATTCCCGCGATGATTGTCTGGCGCGAGGTAACGCCGCGCCTTGCGGGGTGTCAAGCCGGGAGCGGCGCCGGCTACTTGCTGACGATGGCCCGGAGCATCCAGATCGCCTTCTCATGGAACTTGAGGCAATCCATCATCATGTCGTTGGTCACGGGGTCGTCGTGATCGTCGGCGAAACCGGCCACCTCGCGGGCGGACTTGGCTGCGTCCTCGTGCATGGCAATCAGCTGCTCCACCATCTTGACCATGGAGGACCCATCGAGTTTCGCCTCGACGCTGAATGACTTGGTGGCACCGTCGGTCGGCACCTCGGTGCCCAGCGCACGCATGCGCTCGGCCAGGATGTCCAGCGTCTCGAACAGCGCCTGATAGTGTTGCTCGGTCAGCTGGTGGATGGGGAGGAAGAGCTCACCCTTGACGTTCCAGTGTACAAGCTGCGACGCCAGCAGAAGTTGATAGGACGATTCCAGAATTGTTCCTACCCTCTGCGCGATGTCGCGGCGGTCCTGCGGGGAAAGGTCGACGTTGCGTGGTTCGACGAGCTTTGTAACGGCCATGATGATCTCCTCTGTCGCGTCATTACCGGCCCACAACGCCAAAAAGACGGTTTTGTGCCATGGTGGACATTCGAAGTTTTCTTGAAACCATTGCGCCGCTCGCACGTTGACTCCTCTCGACCACAGAGGGGACTGCCATGTTATCCAAACAGACGCCGGACATCGAGCTGTCGGTCTCGACCGAACAGGTCTGCTTCATCATCGCGAAAGCGCGGCAATTCGCCGTGAAGGACGTGCCGACGATTGCTGATCCGGCTTCCAATGCCAGCGACGATCGCATGGTGAGCGTGCTCGAGGCCCGCGCCAATGATCCGGTTGCGCAGGAAATCCGCGCATTCGTCGAAGCAATGGATGAGGATGAGAAAATCGACCTCGTGGCGCTGACCTGGGTGGGGCGGGGTGACTATGAGGCAGCGGAATGGGCCCAAGCCCGTGAACAAGCAACTGCTGCGCACAACGACCGTACTGCAGACTATCTGCTGGGTTTGCCATTGCTGTCGGAGTTTCTGGAAGATGCGCTTAGTGACACCGGGCGAAACAGCGAGGATGAGGAAATTGGGAGGTTGTAGTGTTCCGCCCCGTTTTCTCCTTGCGAGGCACAATAGATCCAGAACGGGGAAAGGACCTATTCGGTTCGATCTATCATTGATTTGCAACTGGTGTTAGTATTTGCCTACTAGGCAGACACTGGTGAACTCTATGCCGCGAATTCCCGAAATTGATGCCAAGTATCTTGATCTGCTTGTTGAGCGTTTGGGTTTCTACATTTCTCTACACGACGGCACGCGATCACCGTCAACGGCCGCTCAGCATCATTTTGTTAGATCGATTCTCGGTGAAGTTGAACCGAACACAGCGGATGAGATTGCTTACCAGATTTTTTTAAGTAACAGGAATGGTGTCTATTCGCTCATTCAAGCAAGGTCTCAAAACAAACGGAGAAGCACTAGCGGTCCGACCAAGCCAGATGTCACGAATCCTTCGAGAACAGCAGAAGGTGATGCACAAGTTGGTAAAAACCCTTCGATTTCAAAGAGAGCAATCCTTAATAGAAGCTTCACCAATCCATTGCCCTCAAAACCACGGCCTCAGGATGAACCCCTTGAACCTGGAAAATTCCATGTGGGAGGTAAGATAGCAAAATCACCTACACCCAAGAGGGATTCGCCCCAAACACGCTTTGTCAGCGAGCCATGGGGTACTCGTGAGCATTGGAAACGTGACAGTGGAGCAAACTGGTCGAATTCCAAGAAGAATAAGTTAGTCTAGTTTTTTATAAACGATATACGCCAAATATCTCCTCCAGCTTCTTCCGCATCACACTCGGGTCGGCATCAATGCCAGTCCAGTATTTCACGCCGATCACGCCCTGATTTATGAGCATGCCCAATCCGTCGATCACCGTGCAGCCCTGCGCGCGGGCGTCGCGGAGGAAGCGGGTGTCGGGCGGGTCGACGATGACGTCGGCGACCACCATGCCGGACTTCAGGGACGTGACATCGATGTCGAGCGGTTCGTTGCCATTGCCGAGGCCGATCGAGGTGGCGTTCACCACGATGTCTGTGCCGGGTGGAATCGCATAATTCTTCGGCCACACCACAAGGCTCGCGGGCGTCTTCGTCTTTTCGTTCAGAAGCTTCACCAACGGTTCGCCACGCGAGGCCGAGCGGTTGACGACAGTCAGCGACTTCGCTCCGGCGAGTGCCAGTTCCACTCCGATGGCGCGCGCGGCACCACCTGCACCGAACATCACCACATTTTTGCCCTGCGGGTCCGTCACATCCAGCAGCGATTTCAGGAAGCCCTGGCCGTCGGTGTTCTCGCCGATGAACTTGCCATCGCGGTTCACCGCGCAATTGACGGCGCCCATGATGGCCGCACTCTCGCCGAGACCATCCAGATGCGGAATGACGGTCACCTTATGCGGGATTGAGCAGTTGAAGCCCTTCCAGCCCATGGCGCGGGCACCCTTGACCGCATCACCAAGCTTCTCAGGCGGCACCTCACAATTGATGTAGCGCCAGTTGAGGCCGTGATGGGTGAAGGCGGCCTCGATCATCGCGACCGTGGGGTTGCCGTTCGAGCCTTCGGAAAAGGAGCCGACGAGTTCGCTCCGGAAATCATTCTGCGCCATGCCTGCCGCCTCCCAACGGCGGGGTCAGGCTAACGTGCCGCGGCGCGTCTCACAAGCCGGGGCGAACCTCATGGGCGATCTTCCGGCCATCGGCTGCAAGGCCCATCTCGTCGGTGCGGCTCTCGCGGAGCAGCCAGATGCCGTCCTTCTTCACCCAGATGTCCTGCGAGCGCGCCATGATTTCCAGGTCGTGGGCCACGCCATCGGAACTCTTCTTGACGGTCTTCGTACGATAGACCTGGGAGACGGTGGCGGTGGTTCCGTCAACTTTCACGGAGAGAACCTCCGTGTGTCCGCTTCGCGACTGGTCCTTCGGTGCGCTGAGGATCGCATTCACGATCTGATCGGCAGACATCTGTGCATCGCGCAGGTCGATGCTGACGAATCCATCGGCAAAGTTCGCCATCATGGCCGCCCGGTCGCGGGTCTCGCTTGCCTTGTGCATCTCCGCATAGCGTTGCTCGAAGATGGCCTTGTCCGGCGCCTCCGCAAAGGCTGTGGGAACAAGTCCCGCGAGCAGGACGGCGAGAGCGAGGCTGAGGCGGATCAGAACAGATTTCATATGCCTGATCTGAACGATCAGGGCGGGAAAATCAATCGCCGGACTGCTGCCCATCGGCCCGGAACCCGATCTGCCATGGTCGGTCTAGCTTTTTTGGAGGGTTTGACCATATAAGGCCCGTCATGACAGAGGCCTCAACCCTCCATTTCCGCAAGATGAACGGGCTCGGAAACGACTTCGTCGTGTTCGATGCACGCCAGCATCCCGTTGCCATGGACGAGGCGAGGGCGCGGGCCATCGCCGACCGCAAGACCGGGATCGGCTGCGACCAGCTGATCGTGCTCGAGCCTTCGAAGCGCGCCGACGTCACCATGCGGATATGGAACAACGAGGGCTTCGAGGTCGAATCCTGCGGCAATGCCACACGCTGCATCGCAGACCTGCTGTTCGACGAGAAGAAGGCGACACGCGCCACCATCGACACCAAGGGCGGCTTCCTCGTCGCAGAGAAAGGCGGCGAGAAGCTCGTCACCGTCGACATGGGGGCACCCCGCTTCGACTGGCAGGACATTCCGCTCTCGGAGAAATTCCACGATACGCGCTACATCGAGCTTTTCGTCGGGCCAGTCGAGAAGCCGCTCATCCATTCGCCCTCAGTGGTCAATGTGGGCAACCCGCATTGCATCTTTTGGGTGAAGGATCTCGACGTCGTGAACCTTGCCAAGGTGGGGCCGATGCTGGAGCATCATCCGCTCTTCCCGCAACGCGCCAACATCACGCTCGCCCGTGTCGACTCGAAAGACCACGCGGTGATCAGCGTGTGGGAACGCGGCGCCGGCCTGACGAAGGCCTGCGGCACCGCCGCCTGCGCGGTGATGGCGGCGGGCTTCCGCCTCAAGAAGTTCAATCGCAAGGCCACGATCACGCTGCCCGGCGGCGACCTCCTGATGGAGATCCGCGAGAGCGACGGCCACATCATCATGACCGGTCCCGTGACTTACGAATTCGAAGGCGAGCTTCCGCCGCATCTGGCGGGCTGAGCCATGGCCGGGCCAGAATTCGTCACCTTCGGCTGCCGCCTCAACACCTATGAAACCGAGGTGATGCGAAACCATGCCGAGAAGGCAGGGCTTGAGAATGCGATCGTCTTCAACACCTGCGCGGTGACGGCGGAAGCCACCCGCCAGGCGCGGCAGGCGATCCGCAAGGCAAAGGCCGAGAACCCCGACGCACAGATCATCGTCACCGGCTGCGCCGCCCAGACCGACCCCGAGATGTTCGCCAGCATGCCGGATGTTTCCCGCGTTCTCGGCAACGAGGAAAAGCTGGCGGAGCACAGCTGGCGCCATGGAGCTAACGAACGCGTGTCCGTCTCCGACATCATGTCGGTAAAGACGGCGCGGCCGCATCTTATCGATGGCCTGAAGGAACGCACCCGCGCCTTTGTGCAGGTGCAGAACGGCTGCGACCATCGCTGCACCTTCTGCATCATTCCGTTCGGGCGCGGTAATTCGCGCTCGATTGCAGCAGGCGACGTGGTGGAGCAGGTGCGGCGCCTCGTGGCGTCCGGCTATTCCGAAGTGGTGCTCACCGGCGTCGACCTCACATCATGGGGCGCCGATCTCGACGGCACGCCAAAGCTCGGCGCCTTGAGTGCCCGCATCCTCCGCATGGTGCCGGAACTGAAGCGGCTTCGGCTGTCATCCATCGACTCGATCGAGGCCGATCCGGAACTGATGGACGTGATTGCAGGAGAGGATAGGGTGATGCCGCACATTCACCTCTCGCTGCAGTCGGGCGACAACATGATCCTGAAGCGCATGAAGCGCCGCCATGCGCGCGAGGATTCGATTGCCTTCTGTTCGGAGCTCCGTGCCCGCCGCCCCGACATCGTGTTCGGCGCCGACATCATCGCGGGCTTTCCGACCGAGACCGACGAGATGTTCCAGAACTCGCTGAAGATCGTGGACGATTGCGGCCTCACCTATCTTCATGTGTTTCCCTTCTCGCTGCGCCCCGGAACACCGGCCGCGCGGATGCCGCAGCTTGAGAAGGCGATCATCAAGGACCGCGCAGCACTGTTGCGCGGGAAGGGACAGCAGCGGCTCGGTATGTTCCTCGCTTCCGAAGTTGGCGCCACGCGGCAGGTGCTGATCGAGACCGAGGCCATGGGCCGCACGGAACATTTCGCCCAGGTGAAGTTTGCCAGCCGCATGTCGCCGGGCGCAATCGTCCGCGCGCAGGTCACGGGCCACGGTGCATCGCATCTTGAGGCAAGGCTCGCCGCATGAGTTTCTTCAAGAAGCTGTTCAACCGCGTCACCGGCAAGCCGGAGACCGAGGCGCCACCCGCCGATGCGCAGGAGGAATTGTCAGTTCCCGAAGAGGTGATTGACGAGGTTGTTGCAGCTGATGTCGAACTCCCCGCTGCTGAAACGGAGCCGGAGCGCGAACCTGAGATTGCAGATGTCATCGCCATTGCTGAACCCGAAACAGAACCCGAAACAGAACCCGAACCGGAACCAGAACCGGAAATCGAACCAGAACCCTTATCCGCGCCTCAGCATCACCCCATCGATGAAGCTGAGCGGCGGCGCGGTTGGTTCTCCCGCCTCACTGATGGCCTCTCCAAGTCGTCGCGCTCGATCACCGGGTCGATCACGTCGATCTTCACGAAGCGCAAGCTCGACAAGGACACGCTGCAGGATCTGGAAGACGTGCTGCTCCAGGCCGATCTTGGCCTTCCCATGGCCGAGCGCATCGTCAAGGCGGTGGCCACCGGCCGCTATGACAAGGAGATCAACCCGGAAGAGGTGAAGCGCATCCTCGCCTCGGAGGTGACGAAGGTTCTGAAGCCCGTCGAGGTGCCCTTCAACTTCGGGTCGGAGAAGCCTTTCATCGTCCTCGTCGTGGGCGTCAATGGCGCGGGCAAGACGACGACCATCGGCAAGCTAGGCGCCATCGCGCGGCGCGAGGGTTACAAGGTGATGTTCGCCGCCTGCGATACGTTCCGTGCCGCCGCCATCGAGCAGTTGACCGTATGGGGCGGACGGATCGGCGCCACCGTCATGTCGCGGCCGACCGGGGCCGATGCCTCGGGCCTCGCCTTCGATGCCATGCGCCAGGCAAAGGACGACGGCACCGACATTCTTTTCATCGACACGGCGGGCCGCCTCCAGAACAAGCAGTATCTGATGGACGAGTTGGACAAGATCGTCCGCGTCATCAAGAAGCAGGACGAGAACGCGCCGCATGCCGTTCTCCTCGTGCTCGATGCCACCACCGGGCAAAACGCCATGGCCCAGGCCGATATCTTCACCAAGGTCGCAGGGGTCTCGGGACTCATCATGACCAAGCTCGACGGAACGGCGCGTGGCGGAATCCTTGTGGCCATCGCGGAAAAGTTCAAGCTGCCGGTCCATGCCATCGGCGTGGGCGAATCGATCGAGGATCTGCAACCCTTCGAGGCGGAAGCCTTTGCGCGCGCCATTGCGGGATTAGAAGACAGATGAACCAGACAGACAGCCGGCCGATGAACCAGCACCTCAAGCTCCTGGTCGAGATGGGGCCGCTCGTCGCCTTCTTCGCCGGCAATTGGCTGGGCGGCATCTTCGTCGGAACGGCGGTGTTCATGGGGGCGACCGTGGTGTCGCTCGCCGTGTCCTGGGCGATGACCGGCAAGATCGCCATGGTGCCTCTCGTCTCGGCGGTTTTCGTGGCGCTGTTCGGGGCCTTGACGCTGTGGCTCCAGAGCGATCTTTTCATCAAGGTGAAGGTGACGCTCATCAACGCCCTGTTCGGCGCTGTGCTGCTGGGCGGAGCAGCCTTCGGCAAGAGTTACCTGAAGCTCGTCATGGGAGAGGCGATGAAGCTCACGGACGAGGCGTGGCGAACGCTGTCGATCCGCTGGGGTGTGTTCTTCTTCGCCATGGCCGGTCTCAACGAGGTCGTCTGGCGTACGATGTCGACCGATACCTGGGTGAACTTCAAGGTCTTCGGCCTTCTGCCGCTCACACTGGTCTTCGCAGTCGCCAATGCGCCGTTCATGGCGAAGCACATGATCGAGGACGAGGCCAAGAGCTAGAAAGGCTTCGGCTCTCCGAATTCGCCCGGCGGGTTGGAGAAGGGCGCAAAGTCCGTCACGCATTCAATGCTGCGATACTGCTGCAGCGCCCAGTGGACAGATGGGAATGCAAGTTCGTCCCAGGGGATCTCGTCCCAGCCTGCAAGATTCACCTCAAGGCTCTCAGGCCCGGCTGAGAACGTTTCCTCATCGAGATGCGCCAGATACATGATCTGCACCTGCGCAATGCGGGGAATGGTGTAGACGGCAAGCAGCCTGTCGATGACGATCTTCGCGTTGGCCTCTTCGAAAGCCTCACGCATCGCGGCCTGTTCAGCAGTCTCTCCAACCTCCATGAAGCCAGCTGGAAGTGTCCAGAATCCGACTCGCGGCTCGATGGCGCGGCGGCACAAAAGTATCTTTCCCTGATGCCGGACGATGGACCCTGTCACGATCTTGGGGTTCACATAGTGTACGAAACCGCATGTGGTACAGACATCGCGCTCGTGCGTGTCCCCCTCCGGAATTTCGCGCCTAAAGTCTACCGCCTGAGTCCTAGAGTTCATCGCTTGTCAAGTGTTGCATTCTGTATGCGGATCATCTTAACTCATAATCGTCCAGGGGTATCCACACAAAATAAAATCTTCTTTTTGCTTGCAGCGCAAAATCCCAGCCGCTAGTTGTGCGCGGCTCCGAAGGGGAGGCACCTCATGCTGCAGGACAGGAAGAGGCCCTTGGGCGGCACAGAGATCGCATCGACTGATCCACGTCCGCGTGCAGATCTTTCGACGAGCAGGAGAAGGGGCGTATGACAACAACGAAGGATGTGAAGCAGTTTTCCCGCTCACCATCCCACCTTTTGAAACGGGCGGCGCAATACTCCAACCTCATCTACATGGGCGAAGTCGGAAAGTCGGGCCTCACGCATCGCCAGTTCACGGTGCTGCTGGCCGTCGACAACAATGACGGCAAGAGCCAGACCGAACTCGTCAAGCTCACCGGCATCGACCGCTCGACGCTGGCCGACCTCGTCGCGCGGCTTCTCGCGCAGGGCTACCTGCAGCGCAAGCGCACAAAGGACGATGGCCGCACCAATGCCATCCGCATCACGGCGGTCGGCAAGAAGATGCTGAAGATGGCACAGCCCGGTGCCGACGAAGTGGACCGCCAGCTTCTGAGCCTCATTGCATCATCGGAACGGAAGTCCTTCCTCGACAATCTGGCGGTGCTCGCCGCCGAGATGGACAAGATCGAGGAAAAGGAACCGCCAAAGCCCGTGCGAAAGATCAAGAGCCGCAAGAAGGCCTGAGCGGCCACCCCGTGACCGGTCAGCGATAAATCCGTCCACGGAATGTCCGGGCCAGACCGGCGCAACATTCACCCATCGGGTTCGGCGCGCCGTCATCGGGGAAGCAAGCCTGCGTCTCCCCGGCAAGCGGCAGCAAGGCGGCCGGAACGGGCCTTGCGGTAACGCTGAAGGCCCGCATCGCGACAGGCGCGAGTGTTGCAAGGCAAAGTTCCAGCAGTTCTCCTGCACGCTCCTGTTTGCTCCACGCGGAGAAGACGGGCGAGGCCACGTCATCCTGCGCAAAGCCGCCCGATTCCGAGCCTGGCAGCAGCGTGGGTGCCGCCAGCATGCGGAGCTCTTCCTCATAGCCCACCATGGCCATAGGCAGGCATCCCAGATAGCTGCGCCCGTCCTGGTAGCCGAGGAACGGCGGCAGCAGCGAGACGGCGCCATCCTGCAGCTTCGCTGCCACGCGACCTGCGATGACCGCGAGATTGGCATAGCTGGCGGTGAGGGCATCCATGGCGGAGGCGGACTGCGCATTGTGATAGCCGCCGGTCGAGACAACCTCGTCGGGACCTAGCCGCTCGCCCGCGGGGAACACCACCGGATTGTCGCTCACGGCAGCGAGTGATTGTCTTGCGATCGTTTCAGCGGCACTTGTGGCGCGATGTGCATCGCCCAAGATGCGCGGCATGATGCGGATGCTCACCGGCGCCTGGTACGGCCGCCGCGCGCCGCCATGGCCG
>NZ_JBGSOZ010000145.1:0-13240 GCF_041738905.1 Aestuariivirga sp. | reverse complement strand
CCGCAAGCTGGCGGCTGACGGCTGGAGCCTCAGCCTCGGGATGCGCAGGCCCGATGCTGCGCCTGCCGAGTTCACCCATCATCAGATCGCCCGCTATGACGCCAATGAACCGGGCTGCGAGCGCGATTGGGTGCGCGATGCGTTAGCCCGCTTTGGCCGCATCGATGCGGTCATCAACAATGCCGGCATCATGCTGCCGCGCACCGTGATCGAGGTGACCGACGCCGAGATGCAGTCGATGCTCGACGTCAACGTGATGGCGCCCTTGCGCCTGGTGCGTGCGGCGTGGGAGCCATTGGCAACCAGCGGCAAGGGTAGAGTGGTGACCATCGTCTCGCTCTCCGGCAAGCGGGTGAAGTTCGCGGCCTCCGGCTCCTATTCCGTATCAAAATTCGCCGCGTTGGGGCTTGCTCATGCCATCCGCCACGCTGGCTGGGACAAGGGCATCCGCTCGACGGCGATCTGCCCTGGTCTTGTCGCCACCGACATGGCTTTCGGCCTCACCGACATGTCGCCCGGAGACATGACGCCGCCCGATGAGGTGGCGCGCATCGTGGCGCTGGTGCTCGACCTGCCCAACACGGCGAGCATCGCCGAGATACCGATCAACTGCAAAATCGAAGAGTCATTTTAGGAGCGCCCGATGGGTCCCTTGCTCGATCCCGTCCAGTCTGACCAGGTCCTTCCGAAGAAGGCGGCCGTGGTCGTGATCGGCGGCGGCATCATCGGCGTCAGCGCGGCACTCGCCTTGGCCCAGAAGGGTATCGATGTCGTGCTCTGCGAGAAGGGCGAGATCGGCGGCGAGCAGTCGAGCCGCAACTGGGGCTGGGTTCGCAAGATGGGCCGCGACAGCCGCGAGATGCCGCTGATCGTCGAGGCGCTCCGCATGTGGGAACGCCTCAATGAAACCGTGGAGGGCGAGACCGGCTTCCGCGCGGCGGGCACGCTCTTCATCAGCGACGACGAGGCGGAACTCGAGCGCCGCGCCAGGTGGCTCGACATCGCAAGGCCCTACCAGCTCGATACGCGGCTGCTGACCAGCGATGAACTCGCCGCGCTGATGCCGGGCGCGACCCGCAAGTTCAGGGGCGCGCTTTACACCAAGAGCGATGGACGCGCTGAGCCGCAGAAGGCGGCCCCGGCAATCGCCAACGCGGTGCGCCGCAAGGGTGCCAAGGTCTTCACCAATTGCGCCGTGCGCGGTGTCGAAACCTCTGGCGGCAAGGTGTCTGGCGTCATCACCGAGAAGGGTCGCATCGCCTGCGACGCTGTGATCATGGCAGGCGGCGTGTGGTCGCGCCTGTTCAGCAAGGGGTTGGGCCTCACGTTGCCTCAGCTTCGCGTGCGCTCCTCGGTGCAGCGTACTGCCCCACTGGAAGGCGGGCCAGAAGTGGCCGCCTGGGCGCCGGGTGTCGCCTACAGGCGGCGGCTCGATGGCGGCTACAGCATCGCCTCCGACCGCTCGGCCATTGCCGACATCGAGCCCGACAATTTCCGCTTCATGTCGCAGTTCCTGCCCGCGCTGAAGATGGAATGGAAGACGCTTCACTTCTCGTTCGGAAAGCAGTTCTTCGACAGCTGGGCGCAGTCGCGTCCGCGCGCCCTCGACCAGAGGTCGGTCTATGAAGACATCCGCATCCTTGATCCTTCGCCGCGCAGCGCGCTGAACTCGAAGGCCATGACGTCGATGACAAAGCTGTTCCCGGTCTTCGCGCAAGCCCAGGTCGTGCAGGAGTGGGCAGGCTATATCGACGTGACGCCCGACGCTGTGCCGGTGATCTCAGCTGTGGACGCCGTGCCGGGTTATTTCATCGCGACGGGCTTTTCGGGCCACGGCTTTGGCATCGGCCCCGCCGCCGGCCGCCTCGCTGCCGACCTCGTCACGGGCGACACGCCGATCGTCGATCCGCATCACTTCCGCTTCTCGCGCTTTTTAGATGGCTCCAACCCGAAACCGGAGGCTGGCGTGTAATGGCAGAAGCTTGACCCCGTCGATTATTGATGATTACAATTATTCTTGCCTGACGAGGGCAGGGACCAGCCGAGAAACAGGACGTCCGCGGAAAACCCAGTCTCGCGACAAGAAGAGACGGTCCGTGGCTACACCCAGGAGAGCCAAGATGAATGAGACCTCTTTGAAAGACCTGAACGGATTGCGCGGTTTCGGGCTGATGAGCCGCCGCGGTTTCCTGAGCATGAGCGCCGCGATCAGCGCCGCAACACTCATCGGCCCGGGCCAGGGCCACGCGGCCAATGCGGCCCCCAAGGGTCAGGTCATCATCGGCTTCTCGCAGGAGCCGACGAATTTCCACCCGTTGATGCTGGCGATCGAAGTCGACCAGGGCGTGCACTGGAATCTGTTCAGCCCGCTGTGGGGCGTCGACGACAAGGGCAATTTCACGCCGCAGCTTGCCGCTGAAATTCCGACCGTGGAAAATGGTGGAATCTCGGCCGATGGCCTCAACTGGAAGATCAAGCTGCGCGATGGCGTGAAGTGGCATGACGGCCAGCCCTTCACGGCGGACGATGTGAAGTTCTCGCTCGATCTCCTCAACAACAAGGACTTCAAGGCCAACCGCCGCGCGGGCCATGAGCTGGTGCGCGACCTCACGGTGGTCAGCCCGACCGAGATCACCTGGCGCATGGAAAAGGTCTATGCGCCCTATGTCTCGATCCTCGCCTGGACCTTCATCGTGCCGAAGCACATCCTGGAGAAGGAGACGGACGTCAATGCGTCCAACTTCGCCGCAAACCCCATCGGCACCGGCGCATTCAAGTGGAGCGAGCGCGTTCCGGGCGATCACATCATGCTCAAGGCCAATCCTGACTTTTTTGGCGATGGCCCCAACGTTGAGACGATCGTCTTCAAGTACATTCCCGATTTGACGGTGCTCTACACCCAGTTCCAGACCGGCGACATAGACTACATTGGCCTTCAGGGTATCACGCCCGATCATTTCGAGGAGGCCAAGAAGCTGCCTGACCGCAATGTCATGGCGGTGCCGCAGCCGTTCATCGAGAACATTGCCTTCAATCTCGGAAAGCCCGTGTTCCAGGACAAGGCAGTTCGCGAGGCGCTCTACTATGCTATGGACAAGAAGGCGATCATCGACGCCATATATTACGGACTTCCGCGCCCGACCGAATCCTATCTTCCTGATGAGGCGGCTGCTCACAATCCGGATCTGCCGAAGCATGAGCACGATCCAGACAAGGCCAGGAAAATCCTGGATGATGCCGGTTGGGTTGCCGGTTCCGATGGCATCCGCGAAAAGGGCGGCGTACGCCTTGCCTTCATGAACTCGACGACGGCCGGCAATCATGTCCGCGAACAGGCCCAGCAGCTCCTGCAGCAGAGCTGGAAGGAGATCGGCGCGGAAATGACCATCCAGAACTTCCCGCCAGCTGTCATGTGGGGTGACAACTGGATGCAGTCGAAGTTCGACACGGCAATGGTCGGCATCGGCTTCATGATCGGACCGGATGCGGACACGACCGATTACTTCCATTCGCGCTCGATCAACGCAAAGGGTGGAAGTGGCCAGAACACGACGCAATACGTGAACCCGGAGGTTGACAAGCTGCTGGGCGAAGCCGCCGATACGGTGGATCAGGCGAAGCGCAACGAAATCTACAAGAAGCAGCAGGAAATCGTCCGCGCCGACCTGCCTTACCTGCCGATCTTCCAGTATGCGATGGTCGAAGGTACCAAGAAGGGACTTGAAGGCTACAAGCCCAACGTCAACACCCAGACGAACACCTGGAATGTGAACGAGTGGAAGTGGATGTAATCCACGACCGGTTCACGTATGACGACGGCCGCGGCGGGCTCTGCCGCGGCCACTCCTCCTGGGGAACGGGGCGCTGCCGATGTTGAGATTCCTGATCCAGCGCAGCCTGCAGAATGTGCTTCTGCTGTGGCTTGTCTCGATGATCGGTTTCGCCGTGCTCTATCTCGCACCGGGGGGACCGCTGACGCAGTTCGCGCTGGTGCCCGGCATGTCGCAGGAGCAGCTGCTCAAGATCGCCGAGCAGATGGGCCTCAACCGCCCCATCCATGAACAGTATTTCGAATGGTTCACACGGCTTCTCTCGGGTGACTGGGGCCGTTCCTTCCGCGACGGCCAGCCCGTCCTCGGCATCATCGGCTCGCACCTCTGGGCGACGCTCGAACTGATGGGAACGTCGGCGTCCATCGCCATCTTCGTGGGCATCTGGGTTGGCGTGCTGGGTGCCATCAAGCGGTATTCGCTGTTCGACTACCTGGCCACCGTCGGCGCCATGGTCGCCCTCTCCATCCCCACCTTCTGGTTCGGTCTTGTCACCATCTACATCTTCTCGGTCAAGCTCGGCATCCTGCCGGCGGGCAACCGCTACACGATCGGCGACGGCTCGTTCCTGGACCACGTGCATCACCTGATCGCGCCCTCGCTGGTTCTGGGGCTGGTCACAGTGGCGCTGTGGAGCCGCTACATGCGCTCGTCCATGCTCGACGTGATCAACCAGGACTATATCCGCACGGCGCGCGCCAAGGGTGCGCCGGAGCGCCAGGTGCTGGTCCGCCACGCCATGCGCAATGCGCTGCTGCCGATGATCACGGTGGCGGGCCTGCAGCTTCCGACGCTTCTCTCCGGCGCGCTGGTGACCGAGACCATCTTCACCTGGCCCGGCATGGGGCGGCTCTTCCTCGACTCGCTCAGCTACCGTGACTATCCCGTCGTCATGGGCATTCTTGTTCTCTCTGCGGTGCTGGTCCTGATCGGCAACCTGCTGGCGGACATTCTCTATGCCGTCGCCGATCCCCGGATCAGGCTGAATTGAGGCGCCCATGAGCCACGCAGCAATACAGGCCGACGTTGCCGCGAGCGGGGAACCGGTTCTCCAGCGCAATCGCGCCATCGACCGCTTCATGCGCCACAAGCTGGCGGTTGCCGGCATGGCGATGATCGCCTTCCTGCTGATGGTCTGTTTCATCGGACCCTTGCTTTTGCCCTTCGATGATCTCTTCATCGATATCAAGCACCGCTTCGCGCCGCCTTTCGTCAGCGTCCACGTCCTTGGCACCGATCCGCTGGGCCGCGACCATCTGGCCCGCCTCATGATGGCGGGGCGCATTTCGCTCAGCATCGGATTTGCCGCGATGCTCATGGCGGTGGTGCTCGGCACTGTCGTCGGCGCGGTTGCGGGCTATTATGGCGGCGTCATCGGCGCGGTCCTCATGCGGCTTGTCGATGCCATGCTGTGCTTTCCCTCGATCTTCCTCATTCTCGCTATCGCCGCCTTCATCCATCCCGGCGTCGTCTCGATCACCATCATCATCGCGCTCACGTCGTGGATGGAAGTGGCGCGGGTCGTCGAGGGACAGATGAAGAGCCTCCGCGAACGCGATTTCGCGGTCGCCGCCGAGCTCATGGGCGGAACCGACCGCTACATCATCTTCCGCGAGCTGCTCCCCAATGCCGTGGGTCCCATCGTGGTCGCGGCAACCCTCAATGTCGCCAACGCCATTCTCATGGAATCCTATATCTCCTTCCTCGGATACGGCATCCAACCGCCGACGCCGAGCTGGGGCAACATGCTGAACAATGCGCAGCAATACCTGGAGAGGGCACCCTGGCTCGCCATCTTCCCGGGCCTCGCGATCACCATCGCGGTGACCAGCTTCAACTTCATCGGTGATGGATTGCGCGATGCGCTCGATCCGCGTCTGGACCATTAGCATGGGGGAAAGGGCACCACCCACACTCGTGGTCGAGAACATCAGTGTCGGTTTCCGGCGCAGCGGCAAGCTCGTTCCGGCGGTGCATGACGTCTCGTTCTCGATCAGCCCCGGCGAGACTTTGGCGCTGGTGGGAGAGTCGGGCTCCGGCAAGAGTGTCACAAATCTTGCCATCATGCAGCTGACGCCGCCGGCACCACGCTCGGAAGTCAGGGGCAGGGCGCTGCTCACCTGCAAGGACGGCATCACGCGCGACCTGATCTCGGCCCGGCGCGAGGACATCCAGGCCATTCGCGGCAACGAGATATCGATGATCTTCCAGGAGCCGATGACCTCCCTCAATCCGGTCCGCAGCATCGGCGACCAGATCGCCGAGGCCATCATGCTCCACCGCAACATGTCGAAGCGGCAGGCATACAAGGAGACGACGGATCTGCTTGCGCTGGTCGGCATACCCGATGCGGCGAAGCGGCTGGACAGCTACCCGCATCATCTCTCGGGCGGCATGCGCCAGCGCGTGATGATCGCCATGGCCATCAGCTGCGAGCCGCGCGTGATGGTGGCGGACGAACCGACCACGGCACTCGACGTGACCGTGCAGGCTCAGATCCTTGAATTGCTCAAGCGGATTCAGGAACAGACCGGCCTCGCCATCATCTTCATCACCCATAATCTCGGCGTTGTCGCAGAGGTGGCCGATCGCGTGATGGTCATGTATGGCGGCCGCCTCGTGGAGGAGGCGACGGCCGCGCAGCTCTTCGAACAGCCGTTGATGCCTTACACATCGGCGCTTCTCAATTCGGTGCCGCGTATGGACATGGCGGGCCGCCGCGATACGGTGCTGGAGGCGATCCGCGGCAGCGTGCCCGATCCCGCCAGCCAGCCGGCCGGCTGCACCTTCCATCCGCGCTGCAACCACTTCGTGCCCGGGCGATGCGACGTGACTCAGCCGCCGCTCGAAACGGCAGGCGATGGCCGCAAGGTGCGCTGCCTTCGCTGGAACGAGATCGGAGCGACGGCATGAGCGCCTCAGGCGACATTCTCACGGTCAGCGCCCTGACGAAGCATTTTACGGTCGGCTCCATGCTGTCGGGCGGCCGCAAGGTGGTGAAGGCGGTCGATGGCGTGAGCTTCTCGATCAAGAGGGGCGAGGTGCTGGGCCTCGTGGGCGAGTCAGGTTCGGGCAAGTCCACCGTCGGGCGTACCATCCTGCGGCTGTCTCCGCCGACATCGGGCAGCATCAGTTTCGATGGACAGGACATCACGAACCTTGGGCGCTCTGCGCTGCGTCCGATCCGCCGCAAGATGCAGATGGTCTTCCAGGATCCCTTCAGCTCGCTCAACCCGCGTATGACGGTGGAAGAGCTGCTGACGTCGCCGCTCAAGATTCACGGGCTGTCGACCGAGCCGGGTGCCCGGCAGAAGCGCGTGGCTGAACTTCTGGACCTCGTTGGTCTTTCGGCAAATCATGCATCGCGATTCCCGCATGAATTCTCCGGCGGCCAGCGCCAGCGCATAGGCATCGCGCGCGCGCTCGCCGTACAGCCGGACTTCCTCGTGGCCGACGAACCGGTCTCCGCGCTCGATGTGTCGATCCAGGCGCAGGTGGTGCAGCTGTTGCTCGAAATCCGCAAGCGTTTCGGCCTGTCGATCCTGTTCATCGCCCATGATCTCGCGGTCGTGGGCTACATCTGCGACCGTATCGCCGTGATGTATTTGGGCCGCATCGTCGAGATCGCGCCGACCGCCGAACTCTTCCGCATGCCCAGGCACCCCTATAGCGAGGCACTGTTTTCGGCAGCGCCCGTGGCGGACCCGAAGGTGAAGCGCCAGCGCATCATGTTGTCGGGCGACATTCCAAGCCCGCTGAACCCACCTTCGGGCTGCTCGTTCCGCACCCGCTGCCGCTATGCCACGCCCGAATGTGCCGCCGCCGTGCCGCCCCTGCGCGAGGTGGCGCCCGGCCATTTCAAGGCCTGCATCCGCGATGACCTGTCGCTGCAGAACTGGGACGGCAAGACAGGCGCCTGAGCCTGCATGAACTTCAACAGGAGGACACCATGAAGCGCAAACTCATTTCGTCGGGATCGAAGATGGAGCAGCTGGCGAGCTACAGCCGCGCCTTGCGCGTCGGCGATCGCGTGTTTCTCTCCGGCACCACCGGTTATGACTATGCCGCCATGACCATCCATCCGGATGCCGCCGAGCAATGCCTGCAGCTCTTCCGCAATGCCGAGACGGCGCTGGCCGCTGCAGGAACAAGCCTGAAGGAGGTCGTGATGACGCGCATCTATTGTCCATCGCCCGAGGACTTCGACAGGATCTTGCCGATCCTGGGCGAGAAGTTCCGCGGCATCATGCCAGCCTCAGTGGGCATCGTCGCCGATCTTGTGCGCCCCGAAATCCGTGTCGAGATCGAGATGGAAGCGATCATCGGATCGGCAGAAGTCGAGGTTTGAGAGGAACCGCCTCGTCCGGCAGGCTGTTCCATTCACCAGCTGAGATGCCGCTCATCGGGCTGGGGCGATTTCAGTCCCTGGCACTGGCATTCCGCTGCGCGCGGCAGGCGGGCTGCGGCCAACAGCGCGATCCGCGAGGCGAGAGGCGACAGGCCGTCGAGCACGCCCTCCCGCAGCACGTTTTCGGCCGGGTTCCGGAAATAATCGTTGAAGCCTGCTGTGACGAAAGCGCAGGGCACGAAGCACGCGCCGATCTCGCGGGCGAGTGTCGCTTCCGGCGCGATCGAATGATTGATGATGTCGGCGCCGAGCGTGCGATACGCGATCACTTCGGCGGGCGTGGTGAGGCGCGGTCCGTAGGCATGGGCCGCGACGAGCCCGACCTCGATGCCATAGACCCTGCCGGATGCGGGCCAGTGCTGCCGCGCCACGTCGGCCAGAATGCCGGCGCAGGCCGGGCAGACGATCTGCTTGCCGCTGGCATCGAAGCGCTGGCGCCCCGGCAGAAGCGAGAAGGGCGTCTGCGTCAGCTCGATGATGTCCGCGTTGATGACGAAGTCGCCCACCTGGATGGCGCGGTTCAACGCACCGATGGTCGATGACGCGATGATGCGCTTGACCCCCGCCTCCTGCAGCACCGCATAGGCACGGCGGTGGCAGCTGTGGTCGATATGGCCGCGGGGGTTGCCATGCGAATACATGCAGAGCGCCCGGCGCAGCTTTCCATCGGGCGTCATCCGTCCATCGAACTCGAGGATCTTCCAGTTCTCCGACACGCCATGGGATGTCTCGAAGGCCACATCGCGCGCGATGACGCTGACGCCCTCGACGCCGATGTCTTCCGGAAAGCGCAAGCCCCAGTTGGCCGACCCCGTGATGAGCGCAAGCTCCACCTGTGGAATGGCTTGCCGTGTCTGCGTGGTCATCGCACCAATCCCTCTTCGTTTGCCGTCACTGGTTGATCAGCATCGAGCGTTCCGCAGGCCAGGAGACGGAGACGGGGCCTGCCGCCGGGATGCCGCCCAGTTCGGAGTTCTTCACCAGGATCTTGCAAAGCTGGTCGCCGTGGGCAACCACGCACACGGCCGTAGGGCCTGAAAAGATCACGTTCCGCAATTCGCCATGGATCAGGCAGCGGCCGGGATCGGCAGTCTGCTGCCGGGCAGATACCGTCATTTCCTCGGGCCTCACGGCAATGACGGGCGTGCCCGGTTCCGCCGCGCCGCGCGGCCAGGGCAGCAGGGTTCCATCGGCCAGCCGCAGGCCTGGCCCCTCCGGCGTGCCGCTGAAGAAATTCGCGTCGCCCAGAAACGATGCCGTGAAGCGGTCCAGCGGACAATGATAGAGTTCGCGCGGCGGCCCGCTCTGCACCAGCCGGCCGTTCCTGAGAATGCCGATCTGGTCGCTGAGGGTAAGAGCCTCTTCCTGGTCATGCGTCACGAAGATGGTGGTGATGCCGACCTCGCGCTGGATGCGCTTCAGTTCCACCTGCATCTCCACCCTGAGCGCCTTGTCGAGCGCGCTCAATGGCTCGTCGAGCAGCAGGACGCGGGGCCGTGTGACGATGGCGCGGGCTAGCGCCACGCGCTGGCGCTGGCCGCCCGAGAGTTCATGCGGCTTTCGTCCGCCGAGGCCCGCCAGCTGTACGAGATCAAGCGCCTCGCTTACGCGCCGCTTCAGGTCGCCGGCCTCGACCCTCCGCACCTTCAGCCCGAAGCCGATATTGTCGGCAACGCTCATGTTGGGAAACAGCGCGTAGGACTGAAACATCATGCCGATCTCGCGCTTCTCGACCGGCACGCGCTCCACCGGCTCGCCGCCGATCATCACGGTGCCTGCGTCGGGAAAGACGAAACCGGCGATACAGCGCAGCAGTGTCGTCTTGCCGCTGCCCGATGGCCCGAGAAGCCCGAAGAGCTGTCCGTTCGGAAACACCAGCGACACGCCGTCCAGTGCCCTCGACGTTCCGTAGTCGAGCGTCAGCCCGTTGACCTGCACCTCTGCCATCAGCGCTCCCCGCCAAACTTGAAGAACCGTGACGCGCCCAGCATGACCGCCATCGAGATCACGATGATGATCGTCGAGATGGCGTTGATCTCCGGCGTGAAGCCCTTGCGGATGGCCGTATAGATGATGACCGGCAGTGTCGCGTCGCCAGGCTCGGCCAGGAAATACGAGACCACGAACTGGTCGAAGGACACGGCGAATGCAAACAGCGCGCCCGCTACCACGCCCGAGGCGATCCACGGCAGCGTGACGTAGCGCGTCACCTCCCACTGGCTGGCGCCGAGCGAGCGCGCCGCTTCCTCCAATTGCCGGTCGAAGGTCTGGAGCCGTGCGGAGACCACGACGATGACATAGGGAAGGGCGAGCGCCACATGGCCGAGGATGACGGCAGGTGTGCCGCGCCCGATACCGACCCAGAAGAAGAAGATTAGCATCGCCGTTCCGACGATCAGCCACGGGATAGCGATCGGCGGAAACAGCAGCGCCTGAAGAATGCGCTTGCCCGGAAACTCATAGCGGAACAGGGCGAGCGAGGCCGCGGTGCCGAGGCTGGCGGCGATGATGGTCGTGGCAATCGCGATCCACAGGCTCCGCCAGGCCGACGACACGATCTCTGCATTGTTGGCGAGCTTGGCATACCAGCCAAGTGTGAAGCTCAGCGGGAAGGCATAGAACTCGGATGCGTTAAATGACATCAGCGCCATGACGAGGATCGGCGCATAGAGAAAGAACAGGACGAGGCCGACATAGATGCGGCCCGTGAGCAGCCTTGCCGTGTTGCGCTGCTTCATCGGGCCTTCCTCAAGACCGGGCTTGCCAGTGCGAGGATCACCAGCACCACGCCAAGCAGGATGAAAGAGAGGGCGGCGCCCAGCGGCCAGTTGAACACGGCCACGAACTGGTCCTCGATCAGCGTGCCGTAAAGCGTTCCATGCTTGCCGCCCAGAATGCGCGGCTCCATGAACGATCCCGCGACGGGAACGAAGATCAGCACGGCGCCCGCCGCCAGTCCCGGAAGCGACAGCGGCAGCACGAGGCGCAGCAGGATGACGCGGAAGGGAGCGCCCAGCGAGCGCGCCGCCTCGATGATGCTCTCGTCGATGGCCTGGAGCGCCAGGTAGGATGTGAGGATGACATAGGGCAGGTAGGAGTGGACAAGCCCGATCACCACCGCCGTGAAGCTGAACATCAGGTTCACCGACACGTCAAAGGGCAGCACGGCTTCGAGCGTATGGTCGATCATGCCGTTTCCGCGCAACACGATGGCCCAGGAGAAGATGCGGACGAGGCTGTTGCTCCAGAACGGCAGGATGATGAGCAGGAACAGTGCTTCGCGCGCGCGCCCCTTCACCTGCCGCGCCA
Source organism: Aestuariivirga sp. (assembly GCF_041738905.1). Classification (GTDB taxonomy): domain Bacteria; phylum Pseudomonadota; class Alphaproteobacteria; order Rhizobiales; family Aestuariivirgaceae; genus Aestuariivirga. The sequence continues at coordinate 1,693 of NZ_JBGSOZ010000145.1, read as the reverse complement.
GAATGTAGGCGCAAGGGTAGCCTATCAGCACGCAGAGCAGGGTGACGATCGCCGCCAGCATGAGCGAACGGCCCAGAAGGTCGGCGTAGATCGAACGCCGGAAGAATTCGGTATAGTTAGCAAAGGTCACATGCCAGTCGCTGCTGGTAAAGGGTGCCGCCGACAGGAAACTGAAGAACAGCATGGCCGACAGCGGCAGGAAGACCGCCACCGTGAGCCACAGATAGGCGGGGGCCAGCAGAAGGCCGGCCCGCGCGCCATCGTGTCGTGCGAGTTGCGCCACAGGCGTCGTTACTGGGCGGTCTTCACGTCCTGCCAGAGCTCGGTATAGGCCTTGCGGGTCTCATCCGAGAGCGGCTTCATGAACTGCACACGCGCCACCACCGCGGGGTCGGAGAAGGTCACCTTGTTGAAGTCGGTGTCGGGAAGTGCCGCATTGGCCTTGGCATTGGCCGAGGATGGTGCGCCCTTGGCGGCCCATGCCACGTAGAACTCCGGATCGATCATCCAGTTGATGAAGGCGCGCGCCGCGTCCTGGTTCTTCGAGGCGGCAGGGATCGACAGGCTGTCGAGCCAGCCCACGGCACCTTCCTTCGGCACGATGAACTGGACCGGAAGGCCCTTGGAGGCCGAACGTCCGGCTCCGCCGCTCCAGAAGGTCGAGATGGTGAAGTCGCCGGCCGAGAAGAACTGGTTCCAGTCGTTCTCCGATCCCCAGAAGGTCTTGATCTGCGGCATCAGCGACTTGAGCTTTGCCTTCACCGCCTCGAGATCGGTGATGTTGTTCATGTCCTGCCCGAGCGCCAGCGCGCCGAACATGATCGCTTCGACCCCATCGTCGCGGATCGAGACTTTGCCTGCATATTGCGGGTCCCACATGACCGCGAGCGAATCCGGCAGCGGCTTGACCTGGTCCTTGTTGACGGCAAGTGCCGTCACGCCCCAGGTCCACGCCACGCCATAGACTTCGCCGCCCGGCACCAGATCGGCATTCTGGCCGAGGTTGGGCGCGAGGTCCATGACATTCGGCATGTCCGCCGTGTCGATCTTTGCAATGAGGCCCTCGGCCTTGGCCTGACCGGTGAAGGCCGAGTTGATCAGCACCACGTCATAGGCACCGGGATTGGTGCGGAGCTTTGTCAGCATCTCCTGTTCGGAGGTGAAATAGTCATGCACCACCTTGTGCCCGGTCTTCTTCTCGAAGGCCTCCACCGCGAAGGCTTCGTCCGTGCCATAGCCCTGCCAGTTCAAAACTCGAATTTCGGCCGCGGCGGCAATGCCAGCGGAAACTGTAAGGGCCAGGGCGCTGATCGCGCCCAGTGCCGCACGTCGGTTAAACAGGTTCATTGTATGTCCTCCTTGCTCTGGGCATTTGCTGCGCCCGGTTATGCCCGTTCACGTTCACCTGCTCCAGCATGTCTGTTGGTGCGAGTCAGGAAACGCCGGGTTTCTGCGAGGTCCGGCGAGGTCGCCGGACCGAATCTGGTGGTTGAAAGGGCAGCGGCCGCGTTGGCGAGAACGGCGGCGTCCACAGGCGTCTCGCCCGCCATCAGTGCGGCGATGAAGGCCCCGTCATGCGTGTCGCCGGCGCCATTGGTGTCGATGGTGTCGACCTTGAACCCATCGATGTGCCGCACATGGCCTCCGTGGGCGAGCCAGCAGCCGTCGGCGCCGCAGCGCACCAGCGCGCCAG
>NZ_JBGSOZ010000111.1:0-4671 GCF_041738905.1 Aestuariivirga sp. | reverse complement strand
GAGCGTGCGGGCAGTTACTTCGTGGCCGACAATGTGTCGGCCCGTCCGCGCCTGTCCGTGCAGATGCCCGAGCACAGCGAGACCCTCGTGGGGCTCCAGCCCGCATGGGCGCCGCTGGCCTTCCCCATGCTGCGCCCCCTGGCCGGATCAGGCATGGCTTCGGAACCGGCGGGCAAGAACCTGCCCCATCTCGCCATCCGCATTCCAGCGTCAACCGAGACCAACCGGGCGTCTAGCCTCATGCCGATCGCGCCCGATGCGCCGGTCTCCATCCTTCCGGCATCCGGCAACCGCGAATCGATCGACCTCGTCATCCGCACCGGCGATCCGAAGCGGCTTGAAACCTTGCTGCGCTCGGTGGCCCAGCAGCGCGGCATAGAGATCGGGCTTGTCCGCGCGGATGTCCTGCGCGGCAGTGGCGATCCAGGAGAGGTCCAGGCTGTTCTGAACCGTCTCGTTCCCGGCCGTGGCATCGTGAACATTCTCACCCGCCACTGCCCCATCGGCGCAGCGACCCTGCTGGCCGCGTCCTCCAGCGCCTGCACGCTGGTGGCAGACGAGAGCATCATTCTTCACGACCCCCGCACGCTCGAAACACTGGCGGGCATGGTGAAGGGCGGCAATGCTGCCTCCGCCGGCTGCGTCGTGCTGCGCGAGGTTGGTGCGCGGAGGGGCACGGTGCTGGGCTTTGAATCCGGCGGCTACTTCCCTTCGCATGTGTCGCTGATCGCTGCGCCCCGCCTGATCGTGTCGCTGCCCGACACGCGCGGCGCGCTGCCCAATGCAACCTATCCGGTGCTCGCCAACGATCCCGCCCTGGTGCTGCTCGGCAACGAGGCGGCACGCCTTGCCGCCGCCACAAGCTTCGAGCAGACGGCGGGCACACCGGACGTCTTCGGTTTTTCTCTGGCGGCACTCGCCGGCGGCTACCGTCATCTCTGTACCACGGCACTTCGCGCCACGGTGCTGGGGCCGCTGCCCGCGCGCGAAGCCTCCGACCCACCCGGCATCGCTGCTCTAGAGCCCGGCTCCTGGCCGATGGTGCTCGGCTCCCTGGTGATCCTGCGGGAACTCCACTGATGCGCATCTGCGTCGTCGTTCCCACCGGGAATCATCTCGAGACCGCCGGTGTCCGCATCCGCTACCAGCGCATCGCCGCCCATCTCGAGGCGATGGGGCACAGCTTCAGCCTGCAGATCATTGACGACCTGCAGCTCAGGCCGAAGCCCGACTGCGACGTGGTGCTGATCTCGAAATGCTACGATGCGCGCGGCATCGTCGCCGCCGCGGAGATGCGCGCGCAAGGCGTTCAGGTCGGCGCCGACTTCTTTGACGACTATTATTCGCAGGTGACCGACAGCCGCTTCGTCCATCTCAGGCAATGGCTGCGCGACATTTCGGGTTCGCTCAGCTTCACACTGTGCTCGACCCCGCTGATGCGGCGGAACCTCGCGGAACTCGTGCCGCATGTTCCCTGCCACATGATGAACGATCCCTACAAGGAGTTCGACACGGAGCGAGTCGCGGAGCAGGTCGAGGCCAAGCTGAGACGCGTGCGCGCGACCGGGATCATCGATATCGGCTGGTTCGGAATCGGCGACAATCCGCATTTCGCCGTGGGCCTCAGCGATCTCGGCGCCTATGCCGGCATGCTGGCGGATCTCTCACGGCACGGCCTGTCGCCGCGTCTGTCCATTCTCACCAACCGGCGGGCCCTCGGGATCGACCGGCTGCAGATGCTGGGCAGGCTTCCCGTGCCGTGGCGGATCGAGGAATGGAACGAGGATGCGGAACACCGCCTCATCGCCGGGAGCTATGCCTGTTTCCTGCCCGTCAATGCGCAGCGCTTCAGCATCGTGAAGTCGTTGAACCGCGCGGTCACCACGCTCACCGGCGGCGCGCAAGTCCTGTCGGCGGGATACCCGCTCTATGATGCCTTTGGCGATTTCGTCTATCGCGGTGCTGCGGATCTTGCGGCCGATATTGCTGCAAGCAAGCCGCGGCTCAGGCGGACAACCCTTCCCGCGTTCCTCTCCTTGATGGAAACCAGCGCCAGCCCGCGCACGGAGGCGGCAGGTCTCGCAGCTTTCCTGCAGGGCCTCGCGATGCCGCAAGCCGTACCCGGCCATGCCAGCGTCGCCATTCTCCATGGCAGGACATCAATCGCGGCTGTTCACAAGTTTGCCCAGCGCCGGGGCTACCTGTCTGTCGCCGGGTTCAAGGCCGGCCCGGAATTGAACTATGACATCAAGCCCTGTCTCGCCCCCGGCACCGGCAGGCCCAGCGTGCAGCTCTCGCCACCCGCCATGCGGATGCTGAAGCCGGATCTGGCGGCGAAGGCAGTGCTGAACATCGCCGCGAACGGCAGGCAGGCACATTACCTGCCGCTGCCCGACGAACTGGCCGCCATGACCGAACGCGGTGCGGGCCTTGTTCCAGACAGCGATGCCCTGTTCCTCTCCGACTACGAGGCCGACCTGGCCGACCTTCCGCGCCTCGTGTCGCATTTCTGCGCCGGTGTCAGGGTCGTTCTCTCCGAACCGGCCTCGCCCTATTGGAGCAGCGCCGCCGCGGCGCGGGGTGCCGCTTGAACTCCGGCCGCCACATCGTCTTCCTAGTGAACCTCCTGCAGGACGTGAACGTGATCCGTCCGCTGGCCTACCTGGCGGGGCGAGAAACCGATTGCCGCATCCTCTATCTGCTGAGCACGAGGTTCCTCGAACGCGACAATCTGAGAACGTGGCAGCGCGAAATGGGCCAGATCGCCGGACACACCGGCGGCGAAATCCATATTTACGAGACCCCTCTCGACGCGCTTGCCATCCTGCAGAACATGAAGGGCATTATCGTCGCGGCGAGCGAGTCCACCCTTAACGTCCATGCCGAGACCCACAACGTGTTTCGCGTTGCGCCGCCCGGCTTCATCAAGGTCACGCTCCAGCACGGCTACGAATGCGTGGGCTTCCTGCTGAACCGCGAGCACGTCGTGGCGCATGGCCGCAACATCAAGTTCGCAGCCGACATCGTCTGCGGCTGGTGCGAGGCACCGGCCCTGACCTCGCTGGCGCCCAGCGAGCGCCCGAAGCTCTATGTCTCCGGCCCTCCGATGGTGCTCAACCAGCCGCGCCGCGATGCCTCGATGCAGGTGCCCACGGGCGGACTTGTCTGCGAGAATCTCCACTCGGCGCGTCTCAAGGCCACGGGCGATCATGGCAAGTCATTCATGGAGAACTTCGACCGCTTCTGCGCCGAGAAGGCCCGGGAGAGGAAGACGGTGAACCTGCGGCCGCATCCCGGCGGCATGTACGTGATCAAGAACAACGTGCCCCTGCCGCCCAACGTCGCCCTCAACAGCCAGCCGATGTACAAGACCGATCTCCGCGACTACGCCTTCGGCATCTCGGCGCCCTCGACCGTCGTCCTCGACATGGTGCTCGCCGGCATTCCCGTGGCGGTGTGGCGCGACGAACAGGGCATCATGGATGCCTCGAACTACGACGGGCTGACGCCGATCAGCGGGCTGGAAGACTGGATCGCCTTCGCGCGCGAAGCCCAGGATTCACCCGAAACCTTCATCGCAAGGCAGCGCGGCTTCCTTGGCCGCCTCGCCATGCCGGCCGACGCCCGCGACGTCTATGGCCGTTTCGCAAGGCTCTTCAACACCGGCACGGCGCCCGGTGGCGAGATCACCAGCACGCCGGAAAAGCCAAAGCCGCCCCGCCGGATCGCCTTGGTCGCGAACGCCTTGATCCCGACCCTGCAACTCTCGTTCCTGAAGCCTCTGGCGGCGCTGATCGAGCGCGGCGACATTGTCTGCGACCTGATCACAGAGGTCGATTCAAACGAACTGTTCCCGTTGCGGGACAATGGCCGGCTCGATACCAGCGCGCAACGCCTCCAGCGCATGGGCGACTGGATCGAGGGGCGCCTCAAGGACTTCGCGCCCGATCTCATCGTGGCCTGCCGCTATAGCGCGCCCTGTTCCGACCGTATCGTGTCCTATGCCCGCTCGGCGGGCGTTCCGCTGGTCTATCACATCGATGACGACCTGCTGAACATCCCGCGCGAGATCGGCGAGAAGAAGTTCCTCGCCCACAACAATCCCAACCGCCTCCGGTCGGTCGATACGCTGCTCAAGGGCGCCGATTTCGTCTATGCCTCGACCGCGAGGCTCAAGGCGCGGCTGCGCCAGCTGTCCTATCGCACGCCAATGACATATGGCGAGATCTACTGCTCGGGCCGCATCCTCAGCCGCGCCGAACGCAGGACGGTCACCCGTGTCGGCTACATGGGCTTCGACCACGCCCATGACTTCGAGATCATCCTGCCGCAACTGGTGCGCTATCTCCGCCGCAATCCGGAGATCGAGTTCGAACTCTTCGGCTCGATTCCCAAGCCTGACGCGCTGAACGAGTTCGGCGAACGCATCCACATGATCGAGCCCGTGCGCAACTACGAGGAGTTCCTCAATGTCTTTGCCACGCGCAACTGGGACATCGGCCTCTGCCCCCTCGCCGTCACTCCATTCAACCCGCATTCGCCAGATGACATACTGATTTGTGGCGGCATTGCGCCGATTCAGGTATAATTATCAGCAGTTTAACCTGAACCATATGAGGCCATCATGGAGAACCCAGCGGGTGAACCGAATGATAGTACTCTGCGCCTTGA
>NZ_JBGSOZ010000088.1:0-63055 GCF_041738905.1 Aestuariivirga sp. | reverse complement strand
CACTGGCAAGCGCCTCGATAGACGTGGTAGCTTTCTTCATGGTGTTGCTCTCCATTCAGGATTGAACACCCCGAGCCTACGGCTCGAGGAGAGCAACGCCAACCTCACTCCAATTTTCTACATTGAGCGGGACATCCCCGGCAACGGAGCCGATACCATGTATGGCGGCATCGGCAACGACGACCTGATCGGAGCGGCTGGCAACGATTACCTGCAAGGCGACTCCGGGCTCGACACGCTGAATGGCGGCACCGGAAACGACACCATGGACGGTGGTGCCGATGCCGATACCTTCGTTTTCAACTCCGTGCTCAGCAGCGTCGACAACGTGGACACCATCAACAACTTCTCCGTGGCTGACGATCTGATCCAGATCGACAATGCCGTGTTCTCAGGCGGCGGGTTGGCTGCGGGAGCGCTTGGAAACGCCAAGTTCTTCATAGGCGCCGCCGCGGGCGATGCTTCAGACCGCATCATCTATGATTCCGTGACCGGCAATCTCTACTACGATTCCGATGGCACCGGCGGCAACGCACAGGTGCAGTTCGCCAAGCTGGCAGCGGGCCTCGCGGTGACAGCGGCCGATTTCGAAGTGATCTGACGAGAGTCAACGCGGGCCGCCGCCGCCGGGCGGCCAACAGCATTGAGAACAGAAGGCCGGGCCACGCGACGTGCCCCGGTCTTTTTCATGGTCGGTCGAGCACGCGCGCACAACTGGTGGACTTTAAACATGCCGCCGTGAATGGAGGCAGGGATGCGCCTGACTTACAGATCGTGCTTGGCGAGCCAGGTCCGCACGCGTTCGAGATCTGCTTCTGTCCAGTTTTCCGACTCGGTGACCGCGGCCCAGCCATCGAGATAGTGCTTGCCTGCATAGACGTGCCCGACTCCGCGTGGCGTCGTGGTTGCCGTCATCATGTCGCAGAGCAACTGGAGAAAGGTCACGACCGGCACCCATGCCAGTCTTGGCGATACATCGGGACCGCGCGGCTCAATCATCCAGGCCGGGCGGCGCCACAAGCTTGCCGTTTCGAAGAATGTGATGGGGTCCGAAGCGTATTGCAGATAGACCATTCTGACCGGTCCCCAGCCTGAACCCTGCAGGTTGAGAGCGTTCACCTGAGACGTGAACCGGAACAGTGAGCCATCGCGAAAACGCGGCAGCCAGGCGGGGCTGCTCTTGTCGCGCTGCGCGGTGACGTCATTCCAGGTGCGGCTCGCAAAGGGCGGGCCGACCCAGAGAGCGCCGTTGTAGGGATCGCCCACGATGTCGAAGAAGTCAGCAGAGATGTCGGAGTTCAACGAACCGAGGCTGAGACCGAAGAGATAGAGTTTCGGGCGCGTGTCACGAGGAAGGTTGCGCCAGTGACCGTAGACGCTCCGGAACACGGCTTGCGCCGTCTCGGCGCCATACTCGGGATTGACCAGCAGAGCGAGCCAGCTGGGCAGATAGGAATACTGGACCGAGACTGATGCGACATCGCCCCGGAGCAGGATCTCGACAGGGGCCATGCCCGAAGGATCGACCCAACCTGTGCCGGTCGGCGTGGCGATCACAACTGCCGCGCGCTCGAAGGCGCCGATGCGGATCATCTCGGCCAGGGCCAGTTCGGCCCGCTGCTGCGGATCCTCTCCCGAATTGAGACCGACATAGACGCGCAGCGGCTCGTTTGCGGCCTGTCCTGTGATGTCTGCGATATCAGCCTGGGCCGGCACCGTGGCAACGCGCTCGCGCCCTTGGGCGCCAAGGCTTTCCCATGACACGAGTGACGCTGGACTGCCTGTCTTGAAAGGATCGGCCGGGGCATTGAAATCGGGTGGGATCAGTGCATCGACCCTGCGGTACATGCCGTCGAGCACGCGGAATGCCCCGTTCACGAGAACGCCGTTCCCGATCATCCAGAACACGAGGCAGGCCGTGACAAAGCCGCCAAGATAGGCGATGCGCTGCGGCACCAGGCGGCCCATGCGCGCCGCCACGATGATCGTCGCTCGCCGGAAAAGGCGGGAGAAGAAGAGGATGATCACCATCACCGCAAGGCTCACGCCTGCAATGGTGAAGGGGCGCGCCGACTCGACCGGAGGCATCTTCATCACCTCATGAATGGCATTCTGCCAATCCGTGGCGCTGGACAGCCCATAGAGGATGATCAGGGCGGCGAGGACCATGGCCACACGGCTGATGATGCCATGATGCTGCTTGCCCGGTGCTGGCAGTTCCAGCCATGTCCACAGCACGCCCAGCAGCACGCCTGCGCCATAGAGGGCCGCGAAGGCCAGCCCCGCTACCACGCCCTGCAGCAGTCCGGTTCGCGGGATCAGGCTGGGTGACAGTGCCGCCAGAAAGGCGAGCGCGCCGAGAACGATTCCCAGTGGATGAAGACCGGAAAGCAGTGGCCTGTCGGTGAATGGGGCGGGCGACTGTGTCATGCTAACCTGGAACTGGAGTGCCTGTTCTGAAAATCAAGACTGTGCAGCGAACGGGTGAAGTGTCAATTGTGCTGGCGGAATCCGTCCGCGCGGAGGTCAAGGCGATCCTTCATATCTCTTTCGAAATGAAACGCCGGACCGCTTGACGCGGCCCGGCTTTCGTCAGGGGCTGGCCAATCAGACGATATCGAAATCGCTGCTGGAGAAGCCGCCAAGCGTTCCGTCGAGGGTGGCGATGAGGCGGCTGCCGGTTGCTCCGCCGCCGCTGCCGTTCACGTCGAAGAACAGTTCGCCCGTGTTCGAGTTGAGGATGAACCGGACCGCGCCCGTGCTGGCGAGGCCGGTGCCATTCACTTCCACCTGTCCGGCAGCAAGGGCCACGCCACCAGTGAGCCCGCCACCGAAAAGCGCGGCGTCGATCTCGAGCGAGTCCACCCCGGCCGCAAAGTCCCGGATTTTGTCGGCGCTGGACGCAAGATTCGACAGCACGAAGGTGTCGGCGCCACCGCGGCCGAAGAGCGTATCGACACTCTGTCCGCCGATCAGCCTGTCGTTGCCACCGCCGCCATCGAGCTTGTCGGCGTTGACGCCGCCATCGAGCACATCGTTGCCGGCGCCGCCCTTGAGCACGTTTGCAAGGTTGTCGCCGGTGAGCGTGTCGTTGAAGGATGAGCCCGTGAGATTCTCGATCGATTCGAGTACGTCACCCTGGGCATGACCGCCCGAGGCTGTGTCAGCTTCGAGGTTGACTGTCACACCGGCGTTGGAACCGGTGTAGTCAGCCGTGTCGGTGCCGCTGCCGCCCAGCAACTCGTCAGCTCCCCCCAGACCGCGCAGGATGTCATTGCCTGCGCCACCATCCAGAATGTTGACATTGTTCGTACCGGTGAGCTTGTCGTTGAACGCAGAACCAGTCAGGTTCTCGAAGCCGACGAAGGTGTCGCCGGCTGCATCGCCTCCCTTGGCCGTTCCTGTAAGGCTCACCTTAACGGCTGCGGACGAATTCTTGTAGGACAGTGTATCGATGTCACGTCCACCGGAGAGCGTATCGGCCCCCGCGCCGCCCTCGATGATGTCGTCGCCATCGCTTCCCTTGAGATCGTCGTCACCCAGCCCGCCCGACAGATCATCATCGGCGCTCAGTCCGGTGCCAATGTCGGCTCCGTCATTGCCAATGTACTTGATGGACCCGAATGTGGCCAGGAACGCATTTACATCGACACCCAATAATGCGCCGACAGCAGCCACGGCATCGACACTGAAGCCCGTCATGGTCGCATAGACGACTGCACCGTCAGTCAGTGTGGCACCGGTTGCCGTCCCGCCGAGGAAGCCAGCAAAGGACGGATTGGCAGGGTCGGCATAATTGAACGTGCCCTTGACGGTGAACTTGTCCCCGTTGTTGCCGATAATTGTGACGATCTTCGCCGTGAACTTCGCCGACTTGATGCTGCTGAGAATCGCTGTCGAGAAGCTGACGATGTCACTCCCGGCTGCTGTCTGAATTACTACGTTTCCTGCCATGTTCCGTTCCTCTGTTGATGTCTCAAAGTCTTGTCCCTCTGCGGCGACTGTAGCGGCGCGAATGTGGAAATGAAAGGGTTTGCGTTTTTCATACCGGGGGAGAATGGTCGTTCAACATGACGCTTTTGAACGGCAGCAACAGGAAGCTTTTCGTCTAGCGTCGCGGTAAACGCGGGAGGATCTCTTGGACCACGACATCATCAGCCACCTGAAGGCCGCACAGAACAACTCGATTGCCGCGACGTCCGGTGGCCCTCCGCAGCGCACCATCAATCCCTTCTTCGGCGTTGGCCCGATCACCGACATGGCCCGTGACGAGGCCGACAGCCGCATGATCCGCTTTGAATTCGAGCACTGGCTTGAGGCCAACTACCGCAAGCTGGACGACATGGGCCGCGATGTGGGGTCCTTCACGGCTGCCGAGATCGGGCGGTCGATGCACCGCGGCTATCCGGCTGATAAATTCCTGCTCGACATGATGCGCGAGATCCACCGCTATTTCGAGTTTCCGAAATCCAACCGCATGGCCGTCGGGCTGGGCGGCGGGCATTCCGGTTTCACGGTCTGCGCGCTGCATTTCCTCACCGTGAACGATACCGCCCAGCACGTATACGTCGATACACCGGCGCCTGAATCCGAGCCCGCCAAGGCATCGGGTTTCTTCCGTCAGAGCTGGGGTGCACAAATTGTTGAAATGATGCGCTACGCCAGGAGCGGCGATGAATCGCGCATCCACTTCGCCAAGGCGGAAGGCGGCATTCCCTCCTCCGACCTGCTGGAGCGCATGGGCATCAAGGTGTTCTTCGGCGTCGGCCACGAGACGACCGGCGCCACGACATATTCCAAGGCGGACATCCTCAACCTGCTCGACTGGATCGACCGGAACCCCGCCGAGCACCATGCGGTGCTGGATGCCACCTCGATGCTGGGGGCAATGCCGTGGGGGCCGGAGATCGTCTCGCAGGTGATGAGCAAATGCTGCCTGTTCATGCCGTTCCAGAAGGCCATCGGCGGCGTCTCCGGTTACTTCCTCGTGTCGTTCACGCCGCAGGCGCTGGCGCTGGTGGAGGAAAACCAGAAGAAGCCGTCATGGGCCATTCCCCGGCAGTTGAAGCTTGCAGCACCCGCCGATCCCAAAATGCCGCTCAGCGGCGAGCGCAGCGTGAAGCTGGGACCGATCTATGATCCCGAACTGAACAAGATGCTGGGCGGCGTCATCAACACGTTCTCGACGCTCGCCTTCGCGGAGACGACCTTCGGATTGTTGCGGGTCGAAAAGAAGATCGGCCCGGTGGCTGAAATGAACCGCCGCTCGGAAGCCAACCGCGCGGCCATCAACGAATGGATGAGCAATTCGAGCCTGCTGGAACTCGGCGTCACCAGTGCGGAGCACCGCGGCGCCGCCGTCACGCTGATCAAGGTCAAGGATGCCGCCGTCACGGACCCGGCCATCCATGCCCGCATCATCGCGCGCTCGAAGCAGCTTCTGTCCTATGACGGCATCACTCATCCGAACGGCGAGCATGAAAGCGGTCTCGATGTTGCTCGCTATGTGAATGCCTTCCCCGGAACCCCTGGCGACTACCGCGCCTGGATCGGCGGCATCAGGCCGGTGGAAGACATCACGGCCCTGCTCGACAATCTGAAATATGCCTATCACCGCGCCCGCATCGTGGTGATGGAAGAGGAACTGGCGCGGCACGGCATCAGCTTCCCACCCGCGCCGTCAGCCTCCGATCGCGTGCGGAAGGACGACCCGAACCGGGCCTACAAGGTTCTGGTCTGCGATTTCATCGGCCTCAAGTTCGGCCCGGATGGCAAGCCGGACCACTCCGCCGTGAAGGCCCATGTCGAGGCGCATGGCGGCGTGTTCCACGACGGCGCTGCGGCGGACGCCGGCAAGCTGGAGAAGGGCAAGATCCACTTCTTCTATCAGCCGCACCTGTCGAAGCCGGATGAGATCCGTCCGTTAACGGACAAGGGCCAGTACGATGCCGTGATCGCGGCGGCGACATTCCTGCCGAAGGAAGGCGTCTTCGCCCATGGCGGCGTGCGCATCGGTGCGGGCACCGGCAACATGGGATCGGCCTCCTGGGGCGGCGGCAACGGCGAAGGCGGTGAAGCGCCGCTGATGAACACGCCATCGTTCAACAGCCGCGCCACGGCTCAGATGGCCTTCAAGGCCCTGCTGAAAGTCTGCCCCGACCTTCCCGTCGAAGAAATGCACCGGCGCACGGCGGCTGGCGCCTTCGACACGGGCCGCGACCTCAAGGACTTCCCCACGGAGAAACTCGAGGGAAAGCGCCTCGGCATCATCGGCTACGGCAATATCGGGCGCGAGATGGCGAAGCTGGCACAGGCCTTCGGCATGACGGTTGCCGTCCACGCACGCCCGCGCCACCGCGAATGGATCGAGTCCGAAGGCTTCGACTTCGCAGCGGCGCCGGAAGACGCCGCGCGTGGTGCGGATGTGATTTCAGTTCACACGGGTCTGGGGCCGCTCAATGCGGCAACAGGCAAGTTCGCCAATGCCAATGTGGTGAATGACGCGGTTCTCGCCGCACTCAACGATGGTGCCATCGTCATCAACTACGACCGCGGCGAATGTGTCGATGCCGGTGCCCTTGATGCCGCGATGGCGAGCGGCAAGGTGCGTCATGCGGCAATTGACGCGGATCTCTTCGTCAACGCGGATACCGGCGCCGTCTCGGGTCCAATGGCGCCCTACCTGCCGCTCGCGGAGAAGTATCCCGGACGCATCGAACTCCTCCCCCATGCGGCGGCCGACACGGAGCATGTCTCGCGGGTCGAAGGCGCCAAGCAGGCCGTGAACCAGATCATGGATGCCATCCGCTACAGGGAGGTCGTCAACCTCAAGGGCGACCTTCCGGAGGGATATTCAGTGGGCGGAGCAATGACGGTAGCGGGCGTTGGCAGGTGTTCCGGCCAGACCATTGCGCGGGCGCTCGACGGCACGGCCGATGTCAATTCAGCGCGGGCGGGTGCAGAGGCCATGGCGGCGATCTGGGGAGCACTTGCCACAGCCGACACGGACGAGCGCCGCCAGATGCTGATCGAACGCCATGGCGCGGCACTGGTGAAGAGCTTCAACCAGTATGCCACGCTGATGCGGAAGCTGGGGATCGAGGGGCCCTATACCTGAGGCAGGGCCTTCTCGACGAGCCTTGCCCAGAAGGCGGGGCCCGTCACCAGAAGCGCATCGTTGAAATTGTAGCCTGGGTCGTGAAGCATCGGCCCCGGCCCTGCGCCCAGCCCAAGGTAGCATGACGGCACGACTTCCTGCATGTAGGCGAAATCTTCCGAGAACATGAAGGGGCCGCGCATGTCGACCTTCGCCGGGTCCTGCCCCATGCCGAGCGCAACGTCGCGCACGAGTGCGGCTTCGGGCGCTGTGTTGGTGCCTGCCGGATAGCTCCAGCTTTCGCTGCCGAAATCGACTTCCGCGGTGCAGCCGAAGGACTTTGCCTGTGACGCGGCGAGTTCACGGATGCGGCCGAGGATCATGTCGCGCACCGGCTTGCTGCAGGTCCGCACGCCGACCAGAAGCTTGACCTCCTCTGGGATGACAGTCGCCATCGAGCCGCCATTGATCGAGCCGACGGTGATCACCGCCGGGTCATGGGGATCGAGATTGCGCGATAAGATGGACTGCAACGCCAGAACGAGGCTCGACGCAGCCACAATAGGATCGATCGCCTTGTGAGGAACAGCGCCATGGCCGCCCACGCCCCGCACGGTAATGCCAGCAATGTCGACGGCCGCCGTGATCGGGCCGGGCCTCACCAGAATCTGTCCAAATTCCTCGCCCGGAAGATTGTGAAGGGCATAGACCGCGTCACACGGAAAGCGCTTGAACAACCCGTCCTCGATCATCCGCAGCGCGCCACCTTCGTCTTCCTCCGAGGGCTGGAAGATGAGGTGCACGGTGCCGTCGAAGCGCTTCGTCTCGGCAAGATAGCGCGCAAGGCCCAGCAGCATCGTCGTGTGGCCGTCATGGCCGCAGGCGTGCATCTTGCCGGGGAACTTCGAAGCATAGGGCAGGTTGGTCTGTTCCTGGATCGGCAGGGCATCCATGTCGGCGCGGATGCCGATGGTGCGGCGCGACGAGCCGTTGGTCAGCGTGCCGACAACGCCCGTCTTGGCGATGCCTGTTGCGACCTTGAAGCCAAGGCGTTCCAGTTCCTGCGCCACGACGCCCGCCGTTCGGACTTCCTCGAACAGCATTTCGGGATGCGCATGGAGATCGCGGCGGATGGCAGTGAGTTCCGCCTGATGCCTTTTCAGAATGTCTTCGATCATCGCTTCTGGGGTACCATCTTTTCGATAAAGCTGAACGCGTAGACGATCAGGAAGGTCAAGGACATGTAAATGACTGCGAGCAGCATCAGGGGTTCGAAGATGCGGAATGTGTCCTGCCTGATCTTGGATGTGACCCCCATGAGATCCATGACGGTCACGGTGAAGGCAAGCGGAGTCGACTTGAGCTGCAAGACCGTTTCGCCCGCGAGTGTGGGCAACACCAAGCGGACCGCGCGCGGGAACCAGACGCGCGTCAACACCTTCCATGGCGACATGCCAAAGGCCCGGGCGGCTTCCAGCTCGCCACGCGGCACGCCCAGGAATGCGCCGCGCATGATCTCGCCCTCATAGCCAGCGAAGCTCAGCGTGAACGCCAGCACCGCATAGTAGAAGGCATCCAGCCGGATGAGCCACATGAAGTTCTCTTTGAAACCCGGAAAGGCGAGGCCGATCTGCGGGAAGAGAGAACCGAGGCCGTAGTAGATGAGCCAAAGCTGCACGAGCAGCGGCGTGCCGCGTATGACAGTGCAGAAGGCCTTGGCTGCCCAGGCGAGCGGCGGCGGACCAGTGACCTGCACAAGCCCGATCGGTATTGCCAGCAACCCGCCCAGGACGACCGAGAGAACAAGCAACTGGATGGTGAGCCACAGTCCCTTCAGAAGAAGGGGAAGGTAGTTCGGCAGCCACGACCAAACCGAATGGAAGAACAGCCAATAGAGAATCAGGACGCCGAGAGTAAGCAGCGCTCCATAAATCAGGGTTTTCGCGACAAGCTTGAGGGCGTTGATGCTCATGGCCACGACCTCAAGTCAGCACCCGCTGGCCGCGGCGAACGCGCCTCTCGAGCCAGCCGAAGCCTTGCTGCGAGATGAGCGTTATGAGGAGATAGATCCCCCCGGCCATCAGGAAGAAGGTGAAATACATCTTCGTGTTGCCAGCGGCCTGGCGCGTGGCGAGCGTGAGCTCGGTGTAACCGACGACAGCGAGAAGCGCCGTGTCCTTGGTGACGATGAGCCAGAGATTGGCGAGCCCCGGAATGGCGAAGGGCAACAGGGCAGGAAGCGTGATCCGGCGGAACTGGAGAAACGGAGACATGCCATAGGCGCGCGCGGCCTCGATCTGGCCAATGGGAATGGCCTGAATTGCGGCTCGAAGAACTTCCGTTGAATAGGCGCCCTGGACAAACCCCAAAACGCATACGGCGGCGATGAAGCCATTGATGGCAATTGCGCCGAGCCCGAGCGACTCCAGCAACACGTTCAGCGCCGACGTGCCGGCGTAATACAAAAGCAGTATGAGGATGAGTTCCGGCACTGCCCTGACAAGCGTGGTGTAGCCGTTCAAGACCTTCTTTGTCAGGTCGCTTCCACCGAGCTTGCCGAGTGCGCCGGTGATGCCGATCAGCAGGCCCAGCACATAGGCCAGAACGGCGATGCTGATACTCATCGCCGCGCCCCACAGCAGTTCGTCGCCGTAGCCCGTGGGACCGAAGGACAGGATTTCAGGAAAGCCGGGTTTGTCTGCCATGATGCCCCAAACGAAGTGGGCCCGCTGCTTTCGCGGCGGGCCCCTGTCAGTCTACTTGCCACCGCCCGGCGTGATCATCTTCCCCACAAGATCCGGGTACTTCGCGGTGATCTCATCGAACTTCTTGGCTGTTGCCAGTTCGGCGATCGCCGCATTCAGCTTGTCCTTGAGGGCGGTGTCTTCCTTGCGGATGCCGCCGCCGACGCCTTCGCCGAGGATTTCCGGATCGTCGGCCACCTGGCCCTTGAGCTCGCAGCAGGCGGTGCCCTGCTCCGTCTTCAGGAAGGCGTCGAGGGCCGAGCCGTCGGCCTGCACATAGTCGAGACGGCCGGCAGCGAGATCGTTGTTGGCCTCGTCCTGCGTGGCATAGGTCTTGAGCTCGGCGCCCGCGGCCGCATAGTACTTCTGCAGGTACTTCTCGTGGATGGTCGAAACCTGAACGCCGATAACCTTGCCCTTGAGGTGGTCGGGCGTGATGTCGAGGTCGCCGGTCTTGGCGCCGATGATCACTGTCGGCGTGTTGTAGTACATATCGGTGAAGTCGATGGTCTGCTTGCGCTCGCCGGTAATCGACATCGAGGACCAGATCACGTCGATCTGCTTCGAGGTGAGGGCCGGGATGATGCCGTCCCACGCCACTTCAACCAGTTCGCACTTCTCGTTCATCTGTGCACAGACGGCATTCATCAGGTCGATTTCCCAGCCGACCCAGGTGCCCGACGCATCCTTCGAGGAGAAGGGCGGATAGGGCTCGGCGGCGACGCCGAACTTGATGTCAGCCATGGCGGGCGCACTGCCAGCCATCATGGCGGCAGCTGCGGCTGCGAATACGAAACGGCGCGTAAACTTCATCTGGTTCTCCCTGTGTTTTCCGGTGGGCTTGTGCCCGCCGTGATGATGAAAGCTAAACATAATTGGTTGATGCCGCCAACTCAGGAATGAAGGGCGGACACGAACTGGCGGCAGCGGTCGCTCTTCGGCGCGCCGAACACCTGGGCTGGCGGGCCTTCTTCCTCAATAATACCCTTGTAGAGGTAGATGACGTGGCTCGACACGTCGCGTGCAAACTTCATCTCGTGCGTCACGAGGATCATGGTGCGGCCCTCTTCCGCAAGGTCACGGATGACCTTCAGAACCTCGCCCACGAGTTCGGGATCGAGCGCGGACGTGGGCTCGTCGAACAGCATCACCTTGGGATCCATGCACAGCGCCCGCGCAATCGCCGCGCGCTGCTGCTGGCCTCCCGACAGGAAGGCGGGATACTGGTCGCGCTTATCGTAGAGGCCGACCTTGTGCAGCAACCTCTCACCACGCTCGATGGCCTCGGCCCTGGGTACCCCCAGCACATGGACCGGCGCTTCGATGACATTCTGCATCACCGTCATGTGCTGCCACAGGTTGAAGCTCTGGAAGACCATGCCGAGCCGGGTGCGGATCCGTTCAAGCTGGTGGCGGTTCGACGGATGCAGGTTGCCGTCCTTGTGGCGCGTGAGGGCGACCTGCTCGCCGGTCACCTCGATCTCGCCCGACGTCGGCATCTCGAGGAAATTGATGCAGCGGAGGAAGGTCGACTTGCCGGAGCCGGATGCCCCGATCATGGAGACCACATCACCTTCCTTCGCCTGCAGGGACACGCCCTTCAGGACCTCGAGTTCGCCGAAGCGCTTATGCAGATCGTTTACCCTGACCGCGACCGCGCGGTCGCCGTTTGCCTGCGTTGCAGCTTTCGCCACGCCGTTACTCCCCGATAGGCCGGTTCGGCCCTTGTTCTTATGGGGGGTAGAATAACAAGAAAACCGGCAACTGCAATTGAGCAGTTTGCCGGTTTTTCACGCCTCGTGCCGTCAAATTGACCAGCCGCACCGTCAGTCGGTCTTGGCCTTCGGCTTGCGCCTGGGCGCCGCCTTCTTCGGTTCTGACCCCTTTTCCGCCTTGGCGCGCGGCAGGGCCTTGCGTTCGACCGCCTTGGGCAGAACCTTTTCCTCGTCACGGCCGAGATAGTCGAAGTGCAGCGCATCATCCTTCAGCAGGATGCGCACGGTGCCGCCCTTCGACAGCTTGCCGAACAGAACTTCCTCGGCCAACGGCTTCTTGACCTGTTCCTGGATGACACGGGCCAGAGGACGCGCGCCCATGGCGTTGTCGTAGCCCTTCTTCGCCAGCCAATCGGCTGCTTCCGAAGACAGTTCGATGTTGATCTGGCGCTCGGAGAGCTGGGCTTCGAGCTGCAACACGAACTTCTCGACGACCTTGCGGACGACTTCCGGCGGCAGATGGCCGAAGGGAATGACCGCATCGAGACGGTTGCGGAACTCCGGCGTGAACAGCCGCTGGATCGCTTCCATGTCGTCGCCCTCGCGGACGCTGGAGCCAAAGCCGATGGCGGCGCGGGCCATGTCCTGCGCGCCGGCGTTGGTCGTCATGATGAGGATCACGTTGCGGAAGTCGACCGACTTGCCGTTGTGGTCCGTCAGCTTGCCGTGGTCCATCACCTGCAACAGGATATTGTAGATGTCCGGATGGGCCTTCTCGATTTCATCGAGCAGCAGCACCGAATAGGGATGCTGGTCGATGCCGTCGGTGAGCAGCCCGCCCTGGTCGAAACCGACATATCCGGGAGGCGCGCCCAACAGCCGCGAGACGGAGTGGCGCTCCATGTATTCGGACATGTCGAAGCGGAGCATGTTGACGCCCATGACCTCGGCGAGGCGCTTGGCAACCTCGGTCTTGCCGACGCCGGTGGGGCCGGAGAAGAGATAGCAGCCGATGGGCTTTTCGGGCTCGCGGAGGCCAGCACGCGCCAGCTTGATCGATGAGGCGAGCGCCTCGATAGCCTTTTCCTGGCCGAACACCAGGCGCTTCAGTTCCAGTTCAAGGTTCTTCAGTACCGAGGCATCGTCCTTCGACACCGTCTTGGCCGGAATGCGGGCCATGGTGGCGATTGTGGCTTCGATCTCAGGGACACCGATGACCTTGAGGCGCTTGCCCTCGGCCACCAGCATCTGCGATGCGCCGGTCTCGTCGATCACGTCGATGGCCTTGTCGGGCAGCTTGCGGTCGGCCATGTAGCGGGCCGATAGTTGCACCGCCGTCTCGATCGCGTCATCGGTGTAACGGACCTTGTGGAACTCCTCGTAGTAGGGCTTCAGTCCCTTGAGTATCTCGATGGCATCCGGGATCGACGGCTCGTTCACGTCGATCTTCTGGAAGCGGCGGACCAATGCGCGGTCCTTCTCGAAATGCTGGCGGTATTCCTTGTAGGTGGTCGAGCCGATGCAGCGGAGCGCGCCATTGGCGAGCGCCGGCTTCAGGAGGTTCGAGGCATCCATGGAGCCACCTGACGTGGCGCCCGCACCGATCACCGTATGGATTTCGTCGATGAACATGATGGCGCCGGGGCGGGATTCGATTTCCTTCACGACCGCCTTAAGGCGTTCCTCGAAATCGCCGCGATAGCGGGTTCCGGCGAGAAGTGCGCCCATGTCGAGCTGATAGACCGTGCAGTTCAGCAGCACTTCCGGAACATCGCCATTGATGATCTTGCGGGCGAGCCCCTCAGCGATGGCGGTCTTGCCGACACCCGGATCGCCCACGAACAGCGGATTGTTCTTCTGGCGGCGGCAGAGGATCTGGATGGTGCGGCGCACTTCCGGCTCACGGCCGATCAGCGGATCGACCTTGCCCTCGGCGGCCTTCTTGTTGAGATTGATACAATAGGCGTCGAGCGCATCGCCGTCGCCCTTCTTCTTGGCCGACGTGCCTTCCTCGTTGTTCTCGGCGTTGCCTGAGGCGCCCTGCTGGTCCTGGTCGACGCCGCGCACGGGCCGCGTCTCGGACAGGCCCGAGCGCTTGGCAATGCCGTGCGAAATGTAATTCACCGCGTCATAGCGGGTCATGTCCTGCTCCTGCAGGAAGAAGGCGGCATGGCTCTCGCGCTCTGCGAAAATGGCGACCAGCACGTTGGCGCCGGTCACTTCCTCGCGGCCAGACGACTGGACATGGATGACGGCGCGCTGGATGACACGCTGGAATCCGGCTGTCGGCTTCGAATCCTCGCGGTCAGCCGCGATCATCTGGCCCAGTTCGGTGTCGATGTAGGTGGTCAGGCTGCGGCGGAGCACGTCGAGATCGACGTTGCAGGCCTTCATCACCGCGGCTGCGTCCTTGTCGTCGGTGAGAGACAGAAGCAGGTGTTCGAGCGTCGCGTATTCGTGGCGGCGTTCGTTGGCCAGTGCAAGGGCGCGGTGGAGCGCCTTTTCGAGACTGCGGGAGAATGTCGGCATGGCCTATTCCTTTTCCATCGTGCACTGGAGGGGATGCTGGTGGTTCCGGGCGAAATCCATGACCTGGGTCACCTTGGTCTCCGCCACTTCAAACGTATAGACACCACATACGCCAACGCCCTTCTGGTGGACGTGCAGCATGATGCGGGTCGCCTCTTCGCGTCCCTTGCCGAAAAACCGCTCAAGCACGTGCACGACGAATTCCATCGGTGTGTAGTCGTCGTTGAGCAACAGAACCTTATAGAGAGAAGGCTTCTTCGTCTTCGTCTCAGTCCGGGTGATGACACCCGTCTGATTGTCGTCCTTGTGAACAGGCTGCTTCGGCATGGCTCAAGTATATAGTTGCTTCGCAGCGAAATGGGAGGGTCTTTTCACGGCCAAATTGGGACGGTGCCGCGCAAGCCGCGCACTGCCGTGCGGCAACAGGCCGGAATCACCATGTTTCCCTGCTGTTTTCAGAGACTGCCGCTGGGCATTGCCCGCGCCGGGAGGCCAACTCTCAACCGGCGTCGTGGGGCCGCTCGGAAACGGACGGCCTGCTCAAGAAATATTCAAGGGGCGGAAAATCTCCCGCCCCATTGTTTATCGAGTCCGGATCAGGCCTTGGTGCGAGCCTTCGGAGCAGCCTTCTTCGCAGCGGCAGCAGGCGCCTTGGATTTCGGCTTGGCAGGAGCCTTGACGGTTGCGGCAACGGCCGGCTCAGCGGCCTCGGCGTTCACCAGTTCAAGCGCCTTGAACCAATGGCTCTCGGCGCGGCCTTCCGGCATGCCTTCCTCGATCCAGAGTGAGTGCGCGATGGCGCGGACACGGTCTTCGACGAGGACGGAGAGAGTGGTCATGTGAATCACCTTTGTTGGGGTGATTCTCACTATGCCAAGAATTTGTGCAATGCAATAATCGTTTCGCGCTGCATCAAATTTTGACCAGACGTTCCAGATTTCAGAAGCCGGGCAGCTGGATGCCATAGGCCACGGCGGCGGCAAGAGCTGCGGTCGAGGTGATCTCATAGGCGAGATACAATCCGCCGATCTTCAAGAACTTCCTTGCCATCTGTTCCTCCGTGGGACACTGCGGTCCGTCTGAACAGAACGTTGCAGATGGCGTGCCATGGCAGGACGGCGGATCAGCGGGAGAGTTCCAGCAGCCTCAGGGTGATCGGGTGTTCAGGTTGGGCGAACCCCGCCGGGACCGAGAAATGGTTTTCGCCCGGCACCACTTCGTAGCGGCATGGCAAGCCGAGGCCCTCCCAGGCTGCGGCTAGTGACCGGGCCTGGCGCAGGAATTCAAAGCTTTCCACCCCGCCCACCCAACTGTCGAAGGGCAGCTGGTTCGGCATCGGCCAGAGTAGAGGACTTGCCGCCAGGGCATCAATCGGCGTGAGTCGCAAGTCAGCGTTGTGCGTGGTCGCCATCAACGGCCGAAGGTCGAACACGCCGCTCAGGCTGAAACACGCCTGCACCAGATCGGCACGGGCGCCATAGCCCGACCAGTCGGTTGCAGCCATGCAGGCCGCCAGGTGGGCGCCAGCCGAATGCCCCGTCACCAGCAGCCTGCGGCCATGTTCGCGCGCAAGGAAAAGGCAACATTGTCGGATTTCATCGATGATGCCGGGAATCGTCACTGCCGGGCAGAGGGAGTAGCTCGGCACCGCGACAGTGAGCCCATGGGCATTTGCACCCGCCGCCATGTGGCTGAACACCGACTTGTCGAAGGACCGCCAATAGCCGCCGTGGATGAAGACCACGAGTGGGCCACCGGCATCGGTTTCCGGATAGAACATGTCCAGCCGGTTGCGGTCGTGTGCGCCATAGGCGATGTCGAGGTCGTTGCGGGAGCTGTCGCGATAGGCTTTTGCATCGCGGTGCCAGTCGATGATGATGCGGGGATGATCCGGCACCATCGCGCGGTTGTTGTACTCGTCATCGATTGTCATGGATTCACCGGCTGTCAGAGGAACGAGAGTGCTGCCGCGCCATGGGCGGCGCGGAGTTGTGCGATATCGATGTCGACGGGCCATCCATCGATGACCTTCCATTGGCCTGCCACCATGACGCGATCCGCCCTGTGGGCGCCACAGAGCACAAGGGCGGCGATGGGGTCGCCCGCGCCTGAAAACCGCAGTTCGTCCAGCGTGAACAGCGCAAGATCGGCCTGCTTGCCGACTGCAATCTCGCCGATGTCGGAGCGGCCCAGGCATCGGGCCGAGCCTTGCGTGGCCCAACGCAGTGCATCGAGGTGGGTCACCGAGGCATCATAGGTCAGGCGGTTGATCATCAGCGCGTGGCGGACGCCTTCCATCAGGTTCGAAGAGTCATTGGAGGCCGACCCATCGACGCCCAGCCCGACAGGTGCGCCCGCAGCCTCAAGTTCACGCGTGCGGCACTGGCCCGAGGCGAGCATCATGTTCGAGGTGGGGCAATGGCAGACCCCTACTCCGTGACGGCCGAGGCGTTTCACGTCACTTTCCGAGAAGTGAATCCCATGGGCGAGCCAGGTGCGATCGTTGAGCCAGCCGACATTCTCCAGATAGTCGAGCGGACTCATGCCGAACATGGACTTGCAGAATTCGTCTTCGTCATGCGTTTCGGCCAGGTGCGTGTGCAGGCGGCAGTCGTGTTTCTCGGCCAGTGCGCCACATGCGGTCATCAGGGACTTGGTGACCGAGAACGGCGAGCATGGCGCGAGGGCAATCTGGATCGCCGCCCCCTCGCCCCGCTCATGATACTTGGCAATGACGCGCTCGCAGTCCGCGAGGATCTCATCCTCGTCTTGCACCACCGAATCGGGCGGCAATCCGCCGTCCTTCTCCGACAGGTTCATGGAACCGCGCGTCACCGTCATGCGGATGCCGAGTTTCCGCGCCTCCTCCACTTGAATGTCCATCGCGTCGTCGAGGTCTGACGGAAACAGGTAGTGATGGTCCGATGTCGTGGTCACGCCTGACATCAGGAGTTCGGTCAGCGCCAGCCTGGTGGCGATCCGCATCGAATCCGGCGTGAGGCGCGACCACACCGGGTAAAGCGCCTTCAGCCAGTCGAAAAGTTTCTTGTTGATGGCCTGAGGGTGCGCCCGCGTCAGCGTCTGGTAGAAATGATGGTGGGTATTGACCAGACCCGGCAGAACGACATGCCGGGACGCATCGAAGACCTCGTCGACGGGTGAGGACGGCCTTTGACCGACACGCAGAAGTTCAGCGATCCGCCCGTCACGCACCACAATTCCGCCTGCGCAGTCATCAGCCAGCACCGCAAGGGGAGTCTTGATGTGCAGGCTCGCCATTTAACCCCCTTTTACCCCCATAGGGGTTGAACTCCGCCCGGACTTCGGTTCACAATACATCGCACGGGCTGTGTGGTGCTGCCAACAGGCGCATCGTAACAAGAGCCCACAGGGAGAAAAGAACACATGACCTTCATGATGAAAGCGGTCGCGTCTCTTGCGGCGCTTGGCGCTGTGACCAGCCTCGCGTTGGCCCAGGAGATGAAAAAGGAAATCGGACCGGGCGAAGGCCAGGTCGATATCGTGGCATGGCCCGGCTACATCGAGCGCGGCGAAACCGACAAGGCCTTCGACTGGGTAACGGATTTCGAAGCCAAGACCCAGTGCAAGGTGAACATCAAGACCGCCGGCACGTCTGACGAAATGGTCGCGCTGATGAACGAAGGCGGTTTCGACCTCGTCACCGCCTCGGGCGATGCCTCGCTCCGCCTCATCTCGGGCAAGCGCGTGCAACCGGTCAATACCGACCTGATCCCATCGTGGAAAACGGTGGACGAGCGCCTGCAGTCCTCGCCGTGGCACACGGTCGGCGGCGTGCACTATGGCGTTCCCTACCAGTGGGGCGCCAACGTGCTGGCCTACAACACCAAGGTCTTCCCGGAGGCCCCCAAGAGCTGGTCAGTGGTTTTTGAAGAACAGAACCTGCCGGACGGCAAGTCCAACAAGGGCCGCGTCCAGGCCTTCGACGGACCGATCTACATCGCCGACGCGGCACTCTACCTGATGGCGAAGAAGCCCGAACTCGGCATCAAGGACCCCTACGAGCTGACCGAAGAGCAGTACAAGGCGGCCCTCGACTTGTTGCGCGCGCAAAAGGTGCTGGTCAGCCGCTACTGGCATGACGCGTTCATCCAGATTGACGACTTCAAGAACGAGGGCGTCGTCGCGTCGTCGTCATGGCCTTTCCAGGTGAACATCCTGCAGGCCGACAAGGCCGCGATGGAGAAGACCCCGATCGCTTCGACGATCCCCGAGGAAGGCGCCACGGGCTGGGCCGACACGACCATGATGCACGCCGATGCGCCGCATCCGAATTGCGCCTATATGTGGCTCGAGCACTCGATCAATCCGAAGCTGCAGGGTGACCTCGCAGCGTGGTTCGGTTCAGTGCCCTCGGTTCCCGCCGCCTGCACGGGCAATGCCCTTCTGACGGACAAGGGCTGCGAAACCAACGGCATCAAAAACTTCGAGAAGATCCACTTCTGGCGCACGCCCGTCGCCAAGTGCGAAAGCCAGTCAGCCGGCTGCGTGCCCTACTACCGCTGGGTCACAGACATGATCGCGGTGCTCGGCGGACGCTAATACCTTTACACATCTGTCTTCCCCGGGCTTGGCCCGGGGACCCACTCTTCAGCTCACGCGCCAGTTGAACCTTGGGTCGCCGGAACTCGTCCGGCGATGACTGCATAGGCGTATGGATAGTTCAAATGACCACTGCCGTCAGTTTTCAGCATGTCAGCCGACATTTCGGCACCGTGCGCGCCGTCGATGACGTTTCACTCGACATCGCGGAAGGCGAGTTCTTCGCCATGCTCGGCCCCTCGGGTTCCGGCAAGACAACCTGCCTGAGGCTGATCGCCGGCTTCGAGCAGCCATCGTCGGGCCACATCGAGATTTTCGGCGCGACCGCTGAGGGCGTTCCGCCCTATCGCCGAAACGTCAACACCGTCTTCCAGGACTATGCGCTGTTCCCGCACATGACGGTGCTGGACAATGTCGCCTACGGCCTGATGGTGAAGGGTGTCGACAAGGCCAAGCGCGACGCCAAGGCTGAAGAGGCTCTTGCCCTCGTCGCACTTCCCGGTTTTGGCGGCCGCCGGCCATCGCAATTGTCGGGCGGGCAGCGGCAGCGCGTGGCGCTCGCGCGCGCACTCGTCAACCAGCCCAAGGTGTTGTTGCTGGACGAACCGCTCGGCGCACTCGACCTCAAGCTCCGCGAACAGATGCAGGTGGAACTGAAAACCCTGCAGCGCAATCTCGGCATCACCTTCGTCTTCGTCACGCATGATCAGGGGGAAGCCCTCTCGATGGCCGACCGCGTTGCGATCTTCAACGACGGCAAGATCGTTCAGGTCGGCACGCCGGAAGACATCTACGAGCGGCCCGAAACGCGCTTCGTCGCAGATTTCGTGGGATCCTCGAACGTGCTGTCGCCGGACTTCTCGAAAGCCTCCGGCGGTGCCGCGCGCTGGTCGAGCCTGAGGCCGGAGAAGATCGCCATCGAACGCAGCGGCGCGATCCCCGCAGGCATGATGTCCGCCGTGGTGACCGTCCGCGCCGTGCATTATCAGGGTGCGGGGACGCGCCTCAACACGGTGACGGTCGACGGTTCAGCCCTCAATGTCATGGCGCCCTCCTCGCTCGGCAGGTTTGCGGACGGAGAGAAGCTGACGCTGCACTGGTCACCTGAATCCGTGCATGTGATGGGGCGCGAACGGTGAATACCTCCGCTGTCGCAGTCGTGAGTACCGAGGGCGGATTGTTCCGCCGCCTTTCGGACGTGCTGTTCCGCCATCCGCTCTGGCTCCTGATGCTCCTGCTGCTGCCGCCAATACTTTGGCTGGGCATCGTCTACCTCGGCTCGCTGCTGGCGCTGCTGCTGCACAGTTTCTATTATATCGACGAGTTTTCGGGCTTCATCGTCTACGAATTCACGCTCTCGACCTATGCCGAACTTTTCCGGCTTTCCAATCTCGACGTGATCATCAGGTCACTGGTGATGGCAGTATCCGTCACCATCGGTTGCGCCGTTCTGGCGTTTCCCATTTCCTACTATGCGGCCCGCTATGCGAAGGGGAAGTGGAAGGCCCTGTTCTACCTCCTCATCATGCTGCCGTTGTGGTCGAGCTACCTGGTGAAGGTCTATGCCTGGAAACTGATCCTCGCCAAGGAAGGCATCGTTAGCTGGTTTGCCGCACAGCTTCACCTGACATGGCTGCTCGACGCGATCCTCGCCATTCCGATTATCGGAGGTCCTTCGCTGTCGATCAGCTACCTCGGGACGTTCCTGGTCTTCTGCTATGTCTGGCTGCCCTACATGATCCTGCCGACGCAAGCTGCGCTCGAGCGCGTGCCGGGCAACCTGATCGAAGCATCAGCTGACCTGGGCGCGCATCCCCGTCAGACATTCCGGACGGTGATCCTGCCTTTGGCGCTGCCGGGCCTTATCGCCGGGTCGATCTTCACCTTCTCGCTGACGCTCGGCGACTACATCATCCCGCAGATCATCGGCAATTCGAGCTACTTCCTCGGACAGGCGGTCTATACGCTGCAGGGAACGGCGGGCAACATTCCACTCGCTGCCGCCTTCACCGTGGTGCCGATCGTGATCATGCTCATCTACCTCACCATCGCCAAGAAGATGGGAGCATTCGATGCGCTCTGATGGATTATCGCGCGCACCAACGGCGCTGAAGATCGCCGCATTCGGGGGCCTGCTGTTCCTGCATGTGCCGCTGCTGCTGATCTTTCTCTATGCCTTCACAACGGAGGAAAAGAGCTATCAGTTTCCGCCGCCGGGGCTGACATGGAAGTGGTTTGGCGTGGTGTGGGGGCGCCAGGACATCTGGGACGCCATGTGGCTGTCGGTGAAGGTCGCCAGCATCGCGACCGCGATTGCGCTGGTGCTCGGCACCTGCGCCGCGGCGGCCGTTTCACGCGCGAGGTTCTTCGGGCGTGACTATGTCTCGCTGCTGTTCATCCTGCCAATCGCGCTTCCAGGCATCATCACCGGCATTTCGCTCCGCTCGGCCTTCAGCATGATGGACATTCCGTTTTCCACCTGGACCATCGTTCTGGGCCACGCCACGTTCTGCATCGTCGTCGTCTACAACAATGCGCTGGCGCGCTTCCGGCGCACCAGCGGCAGCATGATCGAGGCCTCGATGGACTTGGGCGCCGACGGTTTCCAGACCTTCCGCCATGTGGTGCTGCCGCAGATCGGCTCGGCCCTGCTGGCGGGCGGCATGCTGGCCTTCGCCCTGTCGTTCGACGAGGTGATCGTCACCACCTTCACGGCAGGCCAGCAGGCGACACTGCCGATCTGGATGCTGAATGAACTGATCCGCCCACGCCAGCGGCCGGTGACCAACGTGGTGGCGATCTTTGTCATCGCCGTCACCTTCATCCCGATCCTCGCTGCCTATTACCTGACGCGCGAGGGAGAGCACACGGGCGGCTCCGGCAAATAGGTGGGCGCGGCCCCTATTTGGGGCCACCCACCACTTCGGCGAACTTCTCGAAAAACTGTGCCGAGAGCTGGCGCGCCGTCGGCTCGATGAAGCGCTGGGCGAGGCTGGCGATCTTGCCTGTCACCTGGGCATCGACGTCATAGCTGAGCTTGGTTCCCTCGGGCACATCCTCAAGCCGCACGTTGGCGCCACCCGTTGCGCCGCCCATCATGGACTTGCCCTCGCCCGCAATCCGGTACCCATTGGGGGGATCGAGATCGGACAGCGTCACGGCGCCTTTGAAGGTGGCCTTCACCGGTCCCATCTTGACCGTCACGCGGGCCGACATGTCGGTGTCGGAACTCTTGATGATCTCCTCGCAGCCCGGAATGCACTGACGCAGGATTTCAGGATCGTTCAACGCTTCCCACACCTTCTGGCGCGGCACGGGGATGATCACCTCGTCGGATAGGTTCATGTCGTCGTCCTCCCAAGTTTTCGGGCGATTATGCCGCCACGTCGCCGCGTTTCCACTGTTCCTTCGTCGCAGTCCGGAATTCCTCGAAGCGGCCTTCCGAGATGGCCTGCCTGATACCCTGCATCAGCGACTGATAATACGCGATGTTGGCCCATGACAGCAGCATCATGCCCAAGAGCTCACCCGAGCGGATGAGGTGATGGAGGTAGGCGCGCGAGTATTTCGACAGGGCCGGGCACGGATGCTCGGCATCCAGCGGACGATTGTCGGTTGCGTGCTTTGCATTCCGCAGGTTGATCTTGCCGAAGCGCGTGAAGGCCTGGCCATGGCGGCCGGAGCGGGTGGGCATCACGCAGTCGAACATGTCGATGCCGCGGGCGACCGATTCCAGAATGTCCTCCGGCGTGCCCACACCCATCAGGTAACGCGGCCGGTCCTTTGGCAGGTGCGGTTCGGTGAAGCCGATGGCTTCCAGCATCAGCTTCTGGCCCTCGCCCACGGCCAGGCCCCCGATGGCATAGCCCTCGAAGCCGATGGATTTCAGCCCCTCGGCACTCTCGCGGCGCAGGCGCTCGTTGATGCCGCCCTGCACGATGCCGAAATTGCCCCTGCCCGGCTGACGCCCGAAAGCCTTGCGGGAGCGGTCAGCCCAGCGGAGTGAGAGCTGCATGGCCTTCTCCGCATCCTTCTCGGTGTGCGGATATTCGAGGCACTGGTCGAGCTGCATCTGGATATCGGAGCCGAGCAGCCGCTGGATTTCCATGGCGCGTTCCGGCGAAAGCTCGTGCTTCTTGCCATCGATATGCGACTGGAACATCGCGGACTGCTCGGTGATCTTGCGGATCTTCGACAGCGACATGATCTGGAAGCCGCCCGAGTCGGTCAGGATCGGCCGCTTCCAGCCGATGAAATGATGGAGGCCGCCAAGCTTCGCCACCTCCTCCGCACCGGGCCTCAGCATCAGGTGATAGGTGTTGCCGAGGATGATGTCGGCGCCCGTTTCCTCAACCTGATCGAGGTAAAGGCCCTTCACGGTGCCGACGGTGCCCACCGGCATGAAGGCCGGCGTGCGGATGTCGCCATGGAGCGTGCGAACGGTGCCAAGGCGGGCAGCGCCATCGGTGGTGTGGAGCGTAAAGCCGAATTCAGCGGTTTTTGGTTCTGTCGTCATGACGCCGGGAATAGCAGGCTGGAGTCGCCATAGGAATAGAACCGATAGTCATTCGCGATGGCATGGGCATAGGCGGCCCGCATGCGGTCCAGCCCGGCGAAGGCCGAGACAAGCATGAAGAGTGTCGATTTCGGCAGGTGGAAATTGGTGACCAGCAGATCGACCGCCTTGAACCGATAGCCGGGCGTGATGAAAATGTCCGTCGTACCTGAAAAAGGTTCCAGCCCGGAGCTTTCCAGAAGCCGCAGCGACGTCGTGCCGACGGCCACGATCCGGCCACCGGCAGCGCGTGCGGCCTTGAGGCGCGCGCAGGTGTCCGCCGTCACCTCTCCCCATTCGGAATGCATCCTGTGATCGGCCGTGTCTTCGGCTTTCACCGGCAGGAAGGTTCCGGCTCCCACATGCAACGTAACGAATTCCGTCGATATTCCAGATTGTTGGAGTCGTTTCATCAAGTCCGGCGTGAAGTGTAGACCGGCCGTCGGCGCGGCGACGGCGCCTTCTTTCTCGGCATAGATGGTCTGGTAGTCGACGGCATCGCGCTCGTCGGTCCCGCGCTTTCCCGCAATGTAGGGCGGGAGCGGCATCTCGCCCACGGCGGCGATGGCCTCGTCCAGCACTGGCCCGGAAAAATCGAAGGCGAGCGTGATCTCTCCCGCTTCGCCCTTCTCCTCAACCGTTGCCTCCAAACCACCAAGAAGACACGCTTTTCCTTCCCGTCCGAATTGGATGCGGTCACCCGCTTGCAGCTTCTTGCCGGGCTTGGCGAAGGCCTTCCAGCGGTGACCATCGAGGCGCATGTGCAAAAGAGCTTCGATCTTCGGCGTGGTGCCCAGCCGTCCAATGCGGTGACCGGAAAGCGCCGCGGGAATGACCCGCGTATTGTTGAAGACGAGCACATCGCCCTTCCGCAGGAACTGCGGGATGTCATGGAAGACACGGTCTTCCAGACCATCAGGCTTCACGACCAGCAGTCTGGATGAGTCGCGAGGCGATACCGGGCGCAAAGCGATCCGCTCCGGCGGAAGCTCGAAATCGAAATCGGAAACGCGCATCAGGGCCCGGAACAGGACACCGGCCACACGCCGATGCCCGGCAGATGCAGTATCCCGCCCTTGGCATCCGCGTTCATGCCTTCCGCAGCTTTGTCCTCGAAGCCCTTGAAGACGCGGAGGCTGGCGACGACCCTGTTGATGTTGTCATCGGTGACGTCGATCCACACCTGGTCCGCCGTTTCGAAAGCCTGTCCAACCATGACCGGAATGGCGCCGGCCGTACCGGTGTTCGACCACTTCTGTCCGGCGGCTTCGATTTCGATCGAGTTGATGGAGATGACCGGCATCATGCCAAGCAGGACGCGGAAGGTTACCTTGTCGTCCCCGTCGCCGCAGTCCATCCATTCCGTGGCATGGGCGGGAAGCGCCATGCCCGAGACGAGAACCGCGGCGGCGAGAATTCTCTTCATGTTACTTTGCGTCGGCTGCGACCTGCATCTTGGCGATCTTGTCGGGCTCGCGCACCGGTTCGCCGCGCTTGATGCCGTCGACCACGTCCATGCCTTCCGTCACCTTGCCCCAGACCGTGTACTGACGGTCAAGGAATCCGGCATCGCCGAAGCAGATGAAGAACTGGCTGTTGGCCGAATCCGGGTTCTGCGAACGGGCCATCGAGCAGGTGCCGCGCACGTGCGGTTCCTTCGAGAATTCCTGCTTCAGGTTCGGCTTCTTGGAGCCGCCCATGCCGGTTCCGGTCGGGTCGCCGCCCTGTGCCATGAAGCCTTCGATCACGCGGTGGAACACCACATTGTCGTAAAAGCCTTCGCGCGCCAGGGACTTGATCTGGTTGACGTGGTTCGGAGCGAGGTCGGGACGGAGTTCGATCGTCACGCGGCCCTTGGGCTCGCCCTTGGCGTTTGCAATGTCGAGAATGAGAGTGTTTTCGAGATCGGCCATTATTGCACTGTAACCTTTGTCATCTTGTCGGGGTTTGCGGGCGGTTCGCCGCGTTCAATCTGGTCGACGCAGGCCATGCCCTTCTCGTCAACCTGACCCCAGACGGTGTACTGCC
The DNA here is from genome assembly GCF_041738905.1 of Aestuariivirga sp. GTDB lineage: Bacteria > Pseudomonadota > Alphaproteobacteria > Rhizobiales > Aestuariivirgaceae > Aestuariivirga. The sequence goes on along the minus strand of NZ_JBGSOZ010000088.1, from coordinate 37,807 downwards.
CGTTGAGGAAGCCGCCATCGGCGAACATCACGAAGAACTGGCTGTTGCCGGAGTCCGGGTCGCTGGAGCGGGCCATGCCGACCGTGCCGCGGCCAAAGTTCTCCTTGGAGAACTCGGCCTTGATGTCGGGCTCGTTCGAGCCGCCCATGCCGGTACCCGTCGGGTCACCGGTCTGGGCCATGAAACCGTCGATCACGCGGTGGAAGACGATGTCGTCATAAAAGCCCGACTTCGCCAGCTTGGTGATCTGCGCTACATGCTTCGGCGCCAGGTCGGCCCGGAGCGTGATGACGAAAGAACAGCCCTTGCTGGTCTCGACCTTGAGCTTCCCGGCGGCGAGCGCCGGTGTTGCGATGAGGCCCGCCGCGATTGCGGCCAGGGCCAGTTTCCTGATCATGGTGACTCCCATTGCTATCGTTGACGTTCTCCTGACGGCACCGCAACAAAATGTCAATGCGATGACGCGGAAGACGGCAAACCTGTCGATCAGGACGTCTTGAGCGCCCTTGCGACCACGTCCTGCGCTTCTTTCGGGATGAAGAGCGTGATGTCGCCGCCCATCTTCGCAATCTGCTTTACCAGGGACGAGGCGATCATGCGGGTGGCGGGAGACGCGGCGAGGAAGACGGTTTCGATATCGGGCGCCATTGCGCCGTTCATCTGGCCCATCTGGACCTCGTAGTCGAAGTCCGAGGCATCGCGCAGGCCGCGGATGATGAGGCCCGCATGATTGCGGCGGGCGGCATCGACGGCCAGTCCATCGAAGGTGACGACCACGATCTTGACGCCCGTATGCTCGGCGATAGGCCGCGTCACCTGTTCCAGCAGGTGGATGCGGGTATCAGCGTCAATCAGGGCCTGCTTGCCGTGGTGAACGCCTACGCCCAGCACAAGTTTATCGACCACGCGGGCAGCCCGCGCGATGATATCGAGATGGCCATAGGTGACAGGGTCGAAGGAGCCTGGGTAAAAGCCGGTGCGTGCCATGGCTTCATTTCTTACTCCCTGCCCCCTGCTGCCGCAACCTGTCAGGACCACTTGCTTTGATCATGGAAACAACAGGAGAACACCGATGACCGACAACAATCCGTCCTGCATTTCACATGTTTCGCTCGGCACGAACGACTATCGACGCGCCAAGCATTTCTATGAGACCGTCCTGGCCACCATTGGCTGCAAGCTCATCATGGAACATCCGGAGGCTGCGGCATTCGGGAAAAGCTTTCCGGAATTCTGGATCTGCGCGCCGCATGACGGGAAACCAGCCACCATTGGAAACGGCGTGCATGTGGGATTCATGGCGAATTCAAAGGCTGAGGTTGATGCCTTTTATCAGGCGGCCATCGCCCATCACGCTGCACCCGATGGCAAACCCGGCCCGCGTCCCGAGTATGGAGAACCCTTTTACGGGTGTTTCGTCCGAGATCCTGACGGCAACAAGATCGAGGCGGCCTTTTGGGACATGGAACTGGCTGCCAAGCTCGGCCAAGGCTAAGCCGAATCAACGTTTTCTCACCGGCCTCTCAGGGCCATCCAGATGCCGCCGCCCATGAGGAAGCAGCCGCTGGCGATTTCAAGCGCCCTGATGCGTGAACGCGACAGGAAAGACCCCGCCTTGCCCGCCATGAGTGCATAGGCCGTGTCTCCGACCGCGGCGATCGCCATGAAGGTGAAACCGAGCAGGACAATCTGCTGCATCGGATCGCCGCCGGGCGTGATGAACGGCGGGATCATCGCTCCGAACAGAACCAGCATCTTGGGGTTGGAGATGATGACGATGAAGCCCTGCAGGAAGAAGCTGCCCTTGGGCCGCGCCCTGTCCACCGCTATTGCAAGATCGCCCTTGGAGCGGAACAACTTGATCGCCAGCCACACGAGGTAGGCCGCGCCCGCATAACGGAGCACATCGAACCAGATGCCCATCAGCTGGATGGCAGCACCGAGTCCCAGTGCCGCAACGGCGAGCCAGATGACGAACCCGGCTTGCGTTCCAAGCACATTCATCATCCCGGCACGCGAACCGAAGCGCAGGCTGTTGGCGATGATGACTGTCACAGTGGGGCCCGGCACGAAGGCCAGCGCAGCGGCGGCGGCACAGAATGCGAGAAAGGATTCGAGCGTCATGTGAGTGACTCCAGCGAAGGCCAAGCTAGCCACAGACCGGCCACCACAAGCAAGCCCCCGGAAAGAAAGTCGATCAGCGTCAACCTGCCGCCCGACAGGAACTGCCGCGCCTGCCCGGCCAGCACGGCAAGCAAGCTTCCCGCGATGGCGCTGACGGCGATGAAGATGGCGGCAAGCGCCAGAATTTGAGGAGCCGCGGGTTGTTGAGGATCAACGAAAGGCGGCAGGAACGCCGCGAGGAACAGCAGGACTTCCGGGTTGGCGACGGCGACCAGAAATCCATCTCGGAAGAGTTCGCCCGTAGGGTTCTCACCATATGAAGTCAGCCGCCCGGCGGACCTCAACCGGCTGACGCCAAGCCAGATGAGATAGATAGCACCGCCCAGCCTGATCCAGTCGAACCAGTTCCGCATGGTCTCGGCGATCCACGACAAACCGAAGCCGACGATGGTCAGCAGGAGCACGAAACCCAGGACGTTTCCGCCGACGGACACGAGGCCGCCGCGCACGCCATAGCCGACCGAATTCGCCACGATCACCGACATGGCGGGACCGGGCTTGAGAAACAGCAGCGAACAGGCGCCGGCGAAAGCGAGGAGAATTTCGGGGGCCATCAGCCCTCGCTGCCTTCCTCTTCCTCCGTGATGTGCTCGACGGAAACCACATGCTCGTCATCCGCCACGTCGATGACGATGACGCCTTGCGTGGAGCGGCCCGCCTTGCGGATGTCGTGGACGGGGCAACGGATCAACTGGCCGCCGTCGGTCACCAGCATGATCTGGTCGCCGTTCTCGACCGGGAAGCTGGCCACCAACGGCCCGTTGCGCTCGTTCACCGCCATGGCGACGATGCCTTTGCCGCCACGTCCCGTCACGCGGTACTCGTAGGACGACGTGCGCTTGCCGTAGCCATTGGAGGACACCGTGAGGATGATCTGCTCGGCGGCCCCCAGTTCCACATAGCGCTCCTGGCTGAGATTGGTTTCGGCGGCTGCCTCTTCGTCGGCACCCGATACAGCCTGGTCGGCTTCCTCGCCCGCAACGGCGCGCGACATCTTGATGAAGGCCGCACGTTCCTCCGGGGTTGCCTCGACATGGCGGAGGATCGACATCGAGATGACGTGATCGCCCTCCTCCAGCCTGATGCCGCGCACGCCGGTTGAATCGCGGCCCTTGAACACACGGACATCGCTCACTTCAAAGCGTATGCACTGGCCTTGCGCGGTGGTGAGCTGCACATCGTCCGCATCGGTGCAGATCTCGACGCCGGCGATCATGTCGCCCTCGTCGAGCTTCATGGCAATCTTGCCGGCGCGGTTGATGCTCTCGAAGTCCGACATCTCGTTGCGGCGGACGGTTCCCGACTTCGTCGCGAACATCAGCTGCATGGTGCCGCCGTTCGAGCCTTCCTCAGGCATCGGCAAAATGGTTGTGATGCGCTCGCCCTGTTCCAGCGGAAGCAGGTTGATGAGCGCCTTCCCCTTTGATTGCGGATTGCCGACGGGCAGACGCCACACCTTCATGCGGTAGACCATGCCGGCGGACGAGAAGAACAGGATCGGCGTGTGCGTGTTGGCGACGAATAGCTTGGTGACGAAATCCTCGTCCTTCGTCTGCATGCCCGCGCGCCCCTTGCCCCCGCGGCGCTGAGCCCGGTAGGTGGAGAGCGGCACGCGCTTGACGTAGCCAGCGTGGCTCACCGTCACCACCATGTCCTCGCGCTGGATGAGGTCTTCATCTTCCACCTCACCGTCGTTCTCGACGATGACGGTGCGGCGGGGCGTTGCGAACTCGGTCTTGATGGCGGTGAGCTCGTCCTTGATGATCGTCATCACGCGCGCGCGTGAGCGCAGGATTTCGAGATAGTCGGCAATCTCGGTGGCGAGCTTTTCGAGTTCCTCGGCGATCTCGTCGCGGCCAAGGGCGGTGAGGCGTGCGAGGCGCAGTTCCAGAATGGCGCGGGCCTGTTCATCCGACAGGCGATAATTACCTTCGGGCGTGAGAGTGTGGCGCGGATCGGCGATGAGCGCGATCAGCGGCGCCATGTCCTTCGCCGGCCATTCGCGACCCATCAGCGCTTCGCGCGCCTCTGCCGTGTCCTTCGATCGACGGATGAGGGCTATGACCTCGTCGATGTTGGCAACCGCGATGGCAAGGCCCACCAAGATATGCGCGCGGTCACGCGCCTTGGTGAGCAGGAACTTGGTGCGGCGGGTGACCACTTCCTCGCGAAAGGCGATGAAGGCCTGCAGCAGGTCCTTCAGGTTCATCAGTTCGGGGCGCCCACCGGTGAGGCAGACATTGTTGATGCCGAAGGTCGATTGCAGCGGCGTGAAGCGATAGAGCTGGTTCAGCACGATGTCGGCCATCGCGTCGCGCTTGATCTCGATGACGACGCGCATGCCCTGGCGGTCGGACTCGTCACGAATGTCGGAAATGCCTTCGAGCTTCTTCTCGCGGACAAGGTCGGCGATCCGCTCGATCATCATCGCCTTGTTCACCTGATAGGGAATCTCGGTGACGATCAGGGCCTCGCGGTCCTTGCGGATCTCCTCGGTGTGGACCTTGGCGCGCATGACGACAGAGCCGCGCCCGGTATGGAAGGCCGACTTGATGCCGGTGCGGCCGAGGATCAAGGCGCCGGTGGGAAAATCCGGCCCCGGCATGATGTCGATCAGGTCGTCAATGCCGACTGCGGGATTTTCCATCACCGCAATGCAGGCGTCGATCACTTCGCCCAGATTATGCGGCGCCATGTTGGTGGCCATGCCGACCGCGATGCCGCCGGAGCCATTGACAAGCAGATTGGGGAAGCGCGCGGGAAGGACCGTCGGCTCGCGTTCGGAATTGTCGTAGTTGGGCTGGAAGTCGACGGTGTTCTTGTCGATATCGTCGAGCAATGAATGCGCGACCTTCGCCATGCGGGATTCGGTGTAACGCATGGCCGCCGGCGGATCTCCGTCAACCGAGCCGAAATTGCCTTGGCCGTCGATCAGCGGAAGACGGAGCGAGAACTCCTGCGCCATGCGGACGAGCGCGTCATAAATCGACTGGTCGCCGTGCGGGTGATACTTACCGATGACGTCGCCGACGATGCGAGCCGACTTGCGATAGGGCTTGTTCCAGTCATAGCCGTTCTCGTTCATCGAGAAAAGAATGCGGCGATGCACCGGCTTCAGTCCATCGCGCACGTCGGGTAGCGCGCGGCTCACGATCACGCTCATGGCGTAGTCGAGATAGCTTTTGCGCATTTCCTCTTCGATGGAGATGGGCGAAATCTCGGAGGGGTTGACGGGCGCGGGCGCACCCTTCTGGTCGTCGTTATCGGCCACTGAAAACCTTCTCAAACCTCAGTCGAAAACCGCACGGAATCGGGGCTCCGGACACGACGATTCGGCGGTCTTCCCAATCTAGGATGGGAGCCCCGCCGATACAACGAAAACAGTTGATTTTCCGGCGAAAAATGCCCGACCGGAAATGCTTCGCAAGGGCTAGAACGGAACCTCGTCGTCCAGGTCGCGGGCAAAGGTCTGGGACTTGCCGGGAGCAGCCGCGCGCGGACGGCCCATCGGGCTCGACTGACCGAACTCGTCGCCACCCATCGGGGAGGAACCCTCGCCCGATCCGGGACGTCCGCCGATCATCGTCAGCACGCTGTTGAACCCCTGGAGAACGACTTCCGTCGAGTACTTCTCGACGCCGTCCTTGTCGGTCCACTTCCGGGTCTGCAACTGGCCTTCGATATAAACCGTCGAGCCCTTCTTCAGATATTGCTCGGCCACCTTGGCAAGGCCCTCGCTGAAGATCACGACCCGATGCCACTCGGTCTTTTCCTTGCGTTCGCCAGAGTTGCGATCGCGCCAGGTTTCAGACGTGGCGATGCTCAGATTGACAATCGGCTTGCCATCTTGCGTGTGGCGGACTTCCGGGTCCTTGCCCAGATTACCCACCAGAATGACCTTGTTCACCGATCCTGCCATGACACCAACTCCTGTGATTGCGGGCACCCTAGTCAAAGCCGCGCATGGGTACACCTGCGGCGGGCACCTTATCCACACGATGTATAGTTCGCTTTTTGTTCTGCTTCAAGGCATATATGATCGCCAAAACGGAGGTTCCCCATGCTGAAAACCATCGAAACGGCCGATGCCCCCAAACCCCTCTCACAATACGCCCAAGGGATCGAGGTCGCCCCGGGCAGCCGCATCGTGCACGTCTCAGGCCAAGTGGGTGTCACCGTCACAGGTGAGATTCCGACTGACGTGGCCCGCCAGCACCAACTCGCCTGGGACAATGCCCTGGCCGTTCTGGCGGCGGCCGGCATGGACCACACCCACATCGTCGATGGCCACGTCTACATCACCGACCGCGCACATCTCGGCATCTACCGGGAGGCGCGCGACCGCATGCTGAAGGGCCACAAGCCCGCCGCAACGCTTCTGGTCGTTGCAGGACTGGCGGATGAGCGGCTGGTGGTGGAAGTCGATCTGGTGGCTGCGGCACCGGCGGCATAAATCTGTTCCATATCCCCGATGCCGGAAGATCCCGGAGTCAGGTCATCTGAAAACTGTTTTGGGACATGCCGTTTGAAACAGCCTCGCAGGCGGCTGGGCCTGTGGCAGCGGCCCCGGCCACATGAGCCGGAGCCGCTGAAAACGGTGCGCCTCAGCGGCGGCCGAAGAATCCGAACAACGCAGAACGCTTGACATTGACTCGCTCCTTCGCAGGTGCAGCATTCTGCTTCGAGTCGTGTGACTGCATCATGGCAGTCGAGTAAACGTTTGAATATGTGTCGACAATCCAGTTCATAGTGTATCTCCTTTGGCCCTCAAGGGCTTCTGTTCAATGACTGCAATATGGTCTTTTCGCTCTTGCAACACAAACGGCAATAACCTACGGTACCTGTAACAAAAACTCACAGGGTTGAAACATGGGGCGCCGCCTCCCCTCACTCAATGCGCTCAAGGCCTTCGAAGCCGCCGCCCGGCTGGAAAGCTTCACCGATGCCGCCGCCGAGCTTTTCGTCACCCATGCGGCGATCAGCCGGCATGTCCGCGACCTCGAGGAATGGCTCGGTACGCAACTCTTCATCCGCACCGGACGCGGCGTCGACCTGACGGACGCGGGCGAGCGTTATGCCTCCCGGCTCACGCCCCTGTTCGACCAGTTGGCGGAAGCAACGCGGGAGGCCGCCGCCGTGGGCGATGTCCGCCAGCTGAAAGTCACCGTCGAGCCCTCCATCGCGTCTCGCTGGCTGGTGCCGCGGCTGGGACGCTTCAACGATCTCCATCCCGATATCGAACTCTCGATCGACCCCAATTCCAAGCTGGCGGATTTCCGCTCCGGCGAGGCAGATGTGGGGATTCGCTATGGCGCCGGCAACTGGGATGACGTCGAGGCGCTGAAACTCACCGACGCCGTGATCTTTCCGGTGGCCGCTCCTGACCTGCTCAAGGGCAAACAGCTGAAGCCCGCCGATCTCGCGGACTACAACCTGCTCCATGAATCGCGCAAGCAGTGGTGGGCAGACTGGCTGGAGGCGGCCGGCGTGACTGGTGTCGAAGACTGGCGCGGCACAGTGTTTCAGAACCACCTCGCCATCGAGGCCGCCGAAGCCGGTCAGGGCTTTGCCCTGAGCGACCAGATCCTTTGCACCGATGCGCTGCTTGAAGGCTGGCTGGTGCGGCCCTTCAATTTCGACATGCGCGACCACTGGCACTACTGGATCGTACGCGGCAAGGGCATGAAGGAAACGGTCACCGCACGGGCCTTCCGTGAATGGCTGATGAGCGAAATCGCGGATACCAACAAGAAATTCGCGCAATTGACCGGCCAGCGCCTGCCGACCGTTGCGGCCAAGCCCGCGACCGCATAGCGTTTCCCGAAGTTTTTACGGATTCGAGACGGATGCCCCGCAAGAAATACGACTGTTCCAAGTGCCCCGGTTATTGCTGCTCCTACCCGGTCATCGAAGTGAAGGACCGCGACGCACTTCGGATCGCCAAGCATTTCGGCGTGACGCTCGCCGCCGCCGAGAAGAGGTATTTCAAGGCCGCCCACGGCTACAAGCGGGTGCTGCGCCGCAAGGCCGACGAGCACTATGGCAAGATCTGCCAGTTCTTCGACCAGGAGAAGCGCTGCTGCGGAATCTACGAGGCCCGGCCTTCAATCTGCCGCGTGTTTCCCGGCGAAGGCCGCTGCGGCTACTACGACTTCCTCACCTTCGAGCGCGATGGACAGGAAGACGAGACATTCATTTCCACGACCGACCATTCGGCGAATTGACCGTCGTCTCTCTCACTGCGCGGGAAAATATACGCCCCGCTTTGCCAGAAGTTCGAAGCGCCACGCCAGAAGCGAGGCGGTGAAGGCGAGGCCGATGGCGAGGCCTGCCCACATGCCGGGTGCGCCCCAGCCGAAGGTGAAGCCGAAGAGATAGGCCAGCCCCATGCCGACGATCCAGTAGCCGAACCCGGCGATGACCAGCGGCACGGTCGCATCCCTCAATCCGCGCAACGCATGGGAGGCAATGACCTGCAAGCTGTCGAAGACCTGGAACACGGCGGCGATGATCAGCAGGATGGCGACCAGCGCCGCGATTTCAGCGTAGCGCGGGTCGGACGGATCAAGGAAGATGCGCGACACGACACCTGGTGCCAAAACCGGGATCAGCACCAGCACAAACGGCACGGCGACACCGATGACCATGCCCAGATTGCCGGACTGACGGGCGGCCGCCGGATCGTCGGCACCGATGTAATAGGCTACGCGCACCATCGCGGCCTCCGAGATTCCAAGCGAGATGACGAAGGGAATGGCGATCCAGCCCATCACCATCTGGTAGGCCGCAAGCTCTACAGGCCCCATGATTCCGGAAAGAAGAGCCGTTGCTGCGAACAGGCCGGACTCCAGCGCCACAACGCCAGCCACCGGGAAACCGAGCCGCATGAGGGGAAAATAGGCCCTCGCCCCGCCCCTGCTCCAGCCGCGCGCGGCAAGCTTCTGGCGGCGCACCAGCCACAGCGTATAGGCGGCAAGGCAGAGGCACTTGAACCACATCGAGATCGACCAGGCGAGACCGGCGCCACTGATGCCCAGTGCCGGCAGGCCATAACCGCCGTGCACTAGACCCTGCATGAGAATGTAGTTGAGGACCACCGTGAAGATGGTGATGCCCATGACGAAGCCCGTGCGCATCATGGCGGCTGCGAAACTCCGGAGCACGCCGAACCAGATGATCGGCAGCATGGCGAAGGCAAAGTTGAAATAGTAAGGCGCCGACATGCGGATCACCTCGGCATCCTGCCCGAAGGCATTCAACACGAGATCGAGATTGAGAACGACCGCCGTCACGATGACCCCGAGGATGCTCGAAAGGATCAGTCCACGGATCAATTCGGGCAGCGCATCGCCCTTGCGACCCGCGCCAATCGCCTCCGACACCAGCACGCCGACGACGGAGAAGAAGCCCATCAGCACGATGCACATCTGATACGAGAGGTCGGTCGAGATGCCGGCGGCGGCAAGTTCAAGCGCGCCAAGTTGGCCAACCGTCATCTTCGCGGTCACGACCATGAGCACGTCCGCCAGATAGGCAAAGACGAGCGGCAACGCGATGACGAGAAGCGTCTTCGCTTCGGCAAGCCGGGTCGGTTTCAAGATTGTGGTCCTCCGGCGCCCCGCTTATCTGCTTCGGCCACCACGGGCAAGGCAGGCGCTCAGGCGTTCTCGCGCACGAAGCCGGTGATTTCACCGAGGAACACATCGGCGAACTGCTGCAGCTTCGATTCACCAACGCCATGGACCTCGCCGAAGTCCCAGCGCGTCAAGGGGCGCTTGGCGGCCATGTCGATCAGGGTCCGGTCTGAGAAGATCACATAGGCCGGGACCGAGCGCTGGCGGGCGAGCTTGGCGCGGAGTGCCTTCAGGCGCTGCAGCAGCTCGTCCAACACGCCGCCTTCGGCCACTGCCGTGATCATGCGTTTGGCCCGTTCCGCCTTCTTCGAGCGCGGCATCACATCGAGCCTGTGCCGGAACGCGCCCTCGCCCTTCATCAGCGCGCGGCCCTTGGACGAAATCGAAATCCCTCCATACCCCGCAACGTCGATCGTCAGGAAGCCGCCGCCCACCATCTGGCGGATCATCGACTGCCAATGCTGGCGGCCATGGGCGCGGCCGATGCCGAACACAGGATGATCGGTATGACGAAGTTGCGTGGCTTTCTCATTCTCCTTGCCGGAGAGAACGTCGCTCACATGGCCGGCCCCGAAGCGCTCACCCGTTGCCGTCACGGCCTCCAGCACCCAGAGCGCTTCCGCCGTTCCATCGACCAGTTGCGCGGGGTCGAGACAGACATCGCAATTGCCGCAGGGCAGAGACTCCTCGCCGAAATAAAGAAGGAGATTCTGCCTGCGGCACTCGGGCGCCTCGCAATAGGCGACCAGCGCGTCGAGGCGCTTGTGCTCTCGCCGCCTCCGTTCCTCGCCGCCCTCCTCCTGGTCAATGAACTGGCGGCGCATGCGGATGTCGCCCAGGCCATAGACCATCTGGGCATCCGCCGGATTGCCGTCGCGGCCCGCCCGTCCGATCTCCTGATAGTAGGCATCGAGGGACGAAGGCAGGTCGGCGTGGAAGACGAAGCGCACGTCTGGCTTGTCGATCCCCATGCCAAAGGCGATGGTGGCGCAGACGATGATGCCCTTCTCCGCCATGAAGAGGTTCTGCGCCTCGGCACGGTCGTCCGCACTCATGCCGGCGTGATAGGCGATGGCGCGATAGCCCTTGGACACGAGGTGTGCTGCGAGTTCCTCGGTCGACTTTCGCGACAGCGCATAGACGATGCCCGACTGGCCCTTGCGTCCATCGAGGAAATCCAGAAGCTGCTGCTTGGGCGTCGCCTTCGGTTCGACGCTCAGGCGGATGTTCGGGCGGTCGAAGCCGGAGACGAACATCTCCGCATTCCCGCCGAAGATCTTCTGCACGATGTCGCGGCGAGTGACCTCGTCGGCGGTCGCCGTGAAGGCACCGATGGGAATGCCCGGAAAGACTTCCTTCAGGCTTTGCAGCATGTCGTACTCCGGCCGGAAGCTCGCCCCCCATTGCGAGATGCAATGCGCCTCGTCGATGGCGATCAGGCGGATATCGAGCTTCTGCAACGCCGAGATCATGCGCTCGGTCATCAGGCGCTCGGGTGAGAGGTAGAGAAGCGTGACTTCGCCCGAGGCCACCTTGCGCCAGATCGAGACGTTGTCCTCGCGGGTGAAGGACGAATTGATGCTTTCGGCCGCCACGCCCGCAAGCTTCAGGGCGGCCACCTGGTCCTGCATCAGAGCCACCAGCGGCGAGACGACGATGGACAGCCCCCCCTTCACCAGCGCCGGCACCTGATAGCACAGCGACTTGCCCGAGCCCGTCGGCATCACCGCCAGCACGTTCCGCCCGTCGAGCAGCGTATCGACGATCTCCTCCTGCCCCGGCCGGAAGGTCTCGTAGCCGAAGGTCTGGCGCAGAACGTCGTGCTTGGTCACTTGGGCATTTGTCCTCAATCGATGCGAGCTTTAGCTGCCTCCGCCTGATTCGTGGAAGTCACGCCCACTGACGTCCTGCTTGCTGTTCTCTTCGTTGCGATGATACATGCGTTCCCTGCCGGGAGCGGGGATCGCGATGCTCAAGCTGGTCGCGTGAGTGCCAAACACCATGTGCGAGATTTCGCTACGGAACTTTTTCCGATGAAATGTTCCGATCTCATGGCTAAGCTGCTCCAATGGGTGGCGAGTGGTCAGCATTCTCGATAAGCATGGCGATCCTTGTCATGGCGATCCCCGTAATGCCAGGATTGGCCTTTTGGGCGTACCTGCTCTGGCCCATGCTGAACAAAGTTGGCAGAGATGGAGGCCTTGGCCCGACTCGAACTGTTCTTTTACAGCTCATTCCGGCTTACGTGATGGCCGCAGCGATTGTGTATGGCCCAAGTATTCTCGTTTTGTTGAACCCTCCACTCGCGATGCTGACGGCTCTGGCATTGTTATTTTTTTCCTGAAATTCCTTTGGCTACCACTACTTATCGGCTCGGCCATGGGGCTTGCAATTGTTCTTTCATGGAAGCTCTATTGCAAGTCTTGTCCATCACTGGTCTGGTCCATTGGGAGCAATGCGACAGTCGCCACGAGCCTGCTTGTGGCAGCCTGGTGGTCGAACCATCAACAGTCGGAAGCCTTGGCAGCGATGCAGCCGGATTGCGTGGTTCGGTTTTCATTCTGGCATTCCTTGGGCATCAAGGGCGAAGAGTTCCAATTCGATCTTCATCTGATGGCCTTCAAAGACGGCCAGCTCTTCGGCTGGAGTTACCGGGAAATGAAGCTGTATGTCGTTCCGCCTGATAGCGCCATCAACAACGGGACTTTGGCCTATTGCCAGCAATTGAGAGGCAATACGTAGGTAAACCCGTCTCCAGACGAGCCGTTGCGAAAACGGTCGGTACGCGACATGCTTCCCGATAGGTGTGGACGTCCGGGTCAGTCGCCCTGCAGGTAGCACGGATTGATGCGGGCTTCGAGCGCTTAGGCATTGCCTTTTGTCAGTGAATCCGAAACATCAGGGTGCAAGCTGGAGCCTTCTAGCAACCCGATGTCGTTCACCGCTTCCGTGGTTGAGACAAGCAGGCACAACATGGCAAGGCTGCGCAGGAACATGTGGATACCTTCGAACTGCTGACACCCGCTGACCGTATCTGCTGACATAAACCCCGTCCATCCTTGCCCCCGTTCTCCTTTTGGTCTAGTCAACTGCCATGCCAGAGCACAAGAAAGTTCTCTCCATCCAGGGTGCGCGCGAGCACAACCTGAAGAATGTCTCGATCGACCTGCCGCGCGACAAGCTGATCGTGTTCACGGGCCTCTCCGGCTCGGGCAAGTCATCACTAGCCTTCGATACAATCTATGCCGAGGGCCAGCGCCGCTATGTGGAATCGCTCTCGGCCTACGCCCGGCAGTTCCTGGAGATGATGCAGAAGCCGGACGTCGACCAGATCGACGGCCTGTCGCCCGCCATCTCGATCGAGCAGAAGACGACCAGCCGCAACCCGCGCTCCACGGTCGGCACCGTCACCGAAATCTACGACTATATGCGCCTGCTCTTTGCGCGCATCGGTGTTGCCTACTCGCCTGCAACCGGCTTGCCCATCGAGAGCCAGACGGTCACGCAGATGGTCGACCGCGTGATGACGCTGCCGGAGGGCACGAGGCTCTATCTGCTTGCGCCCATCGTTCGCGGGCGCAAGGGCGAATACCGCAAGGAACTGGCCGAACTTCAGAAGAAGGGCTTCACCCGCGTGAAGGTGGACGGCCATTTCCACGAGATCGACAGCGTTCCAGCCCTCGACAAGAAATTCAAGCATGACATCGACGTGGTGGTGGATCGTCTTGTGGTGAAGGACGATATTGCGACACGCCTCGCCGACAGTTTCGAAACGGCGCTGAAACTTGCTGACGGATTGGCGGTTGCGGAGTTTGCCGACAAGCCCCTGCCCGCCTCGCAAACCTCCGAGGACAGCGCCAACAAGTCGAAGAACGAGACGCATGAGCGCTTGCTGTTCTCCGAGCGTTTTGCCTGTCCCGTATCGGGCTTCACCATCGACGAGATCGAGCCGCGGCTGTTCTCGTTCAACAACCCGTTCGGCGCCTGCCCCAAGTGTGACGGCCTCGGAACCGAGCTTCATTTCGAGCCCGAACTGGTGGTGCCGGATGCAAGCCTCTCGATGCGGGAAGGCGCCATCCTGCCATGGGCCAAGACCGGCAATACGTCACCCTATTACAACCAAACGCTCGAGGCGCTGGCCAAGCACTACAAGGTGTCGATGACGACGCCGTGGAAGGACCTTCCGAAAAAGGCACGCGAGGCGGTTCTGTTTGGCACGGGTGAAGATGAAATCGCCATCACCTATGACGACGGCATCCGTGCCTACAAGACCAAGAAGCCCTTCGAGGGTGTCATCGGCAACATCGAGCGGCGCTGGCGCGAGACCGATTCCGACTGGATGCGCGAGGAACTGTCCAAGTACCAGTCCGATCACCCTTGCAGCACGTGCAACGGCTATCGCCTCAAGCCGCAGTCGCTGGCCGTCAAGGTGGACCGCAAGCACATCGGCGAAATCTCGGCCATGTCGATCCGCGAGGCGAATGCCTGGTTCGGCGCGCTGCTGGCAAAGCTGAAGCCGAAGGATCAGGAGATCGCGGCCCGCATCCTGAAAGAAATCCGTGAGCGCCTTCAGTTCCTCGTCGATGTGGGGTTGGACTATCTCAACCTGTCGCGCACTTCGGGCACCCTTTCAGGCGGTGAGAGCCAGCGCATCAGGCTGGCTTCACAGATCGGCTCTGGCCTCACCGGCGTTCTCTATGTGCTGGACGAACCATCGATCGGCCTGCACCAGCGCGACAACGCAAGGCTTCTGGAGACTCTCGTCCACCTGCGTGACCTCGGCAACACGGTGATCGTGGTCGAGCATGACGAGGATGCGATCCGGCTTGCGGACTACGTGGTCGACATCGGCCCGGGTGCCGGCATTCATGGCGGTGAAATCATCGCGCAAGGGACGCCCGCCGAGGTTATGGCAAACCCGAAGTCCCTGACCGGGCAGTATCTCACCGGTCTTCAATCCGTGCCCGTGCCGGGGCTTCGCCGCAAATGGGAAAAGGGCCGGTCGATCCGGGTCAAGGGTGCTCGCGCCAACAATCTCAAGAACGTCTCGGCTGAAATTCCGCTGGGCGTCTTCACCTGCGTGACCGGCGTTTCGGGCGGCGGCAAGTCCACGCTGCTCATCGACACCGTCTACAAGGCCGCCGCGCGCAAACTCATGGGAACCCGGGAAGCGCCTGCCGAGCATGACCGCATCGAGGGGCTGGAACTTCTCGACAAGATCATCGACATCGACCAGAGCCCCATCGGCCGCACGCCACGCTCGAACCCTGCGACCTATACGGGCGCCTTCACGCCCATCCGTGACTGGTTCGCGGGGCTCCCCGAAGCCAAGGCGCGCGGCTATGAGCCGGGGCGCTTCTCCTTCAACGTGAAGGGCGGACGTTGCGAGACGTGCCAGGGCGATGGCGTCATCAAGATCGAGATGCACTTCCTGCCCGATGTCTACGTGACCTGCGACGAATGCCACGGCCACCGCTACAACCGCGAGACGCTGGAGATCAAGTTCAAGGACAAGTCCATCGCGGATGTCCTTGATATGACTGTGTCAGAGGGCGCCGACTTCTTCCGCGCCGTGCCTTCAGTGCGCGACAAGATGGAGACGCTGGAACGCGTGGGGCTGGGCTACATCAAGGTCGGCCAGCAGGCGACGACGCTTTCGGGCGGCGAGGCGCAGCGCGTGAAACTTGCCAAGGAACTCTCAAGGCGGGCCACGGGGCGCACACTCTACCTGCTCGACGAGCCGACGACGGGCCTGCACTTCCATGACGTGAAGAAGCTTCTCGAAGTGCTTCATGAGCTGGTGGATCAGGGCAATTCGGTGGTCGTCATCGAGCACAACCTCGAAGTCATCAAGACCGCAGACTGGATCATCGACCTGGGGCCGGAAGGCGGCGACGGAGGTGGCGAAATCGTCGTGGCCGGAACGCCGGAAGACGTCGCCCGCGACAAGCGCAGCTACACCGGTCACTATCTCAAGGACGTGCTGAGGCGGGCGAAGAAAGAGGCGGCGGAGTGATGCGCGCTTGAGCAACCTCTATTTTGCCTATGGGTCCAACATGTCGCTGGCCCAGATGCGGAGCCGGTGTCCGGGGAGCGTGAAGGTGGGTATCGGTGTTCTGCCGGGTCACCGGGTGGTGTTCCCGCGCCACTCGCCGGTGCGGAACTGCGGGGTGGCGGGGATTGTGCCGGCTGCCGAGGACGTTTGGGGTGTCATCTATCGCCTTGGCGGGATCGATCTCGCCAGCCTCGACAAGCGCGAGGGTTACGATCCATCCCTGCCCGACGCCGCCAATCGCTATGTGCGGCGAGAGTTCAGCATTCATGTCGATGGGGAACCAACGGCGATTCTCCAGTGCCATGTTTATGCTGCCATACCACAGCCAGGTGTCCACGGCCCAAGCGCGGAGTATCTCTCGACCATCCTGACAGGGGCTGCCGAGAATGGTCTTCCTGATGGGTACGTTAAGAAACTGAAGGAGCTTTCATATTTAAATATATGATATTTAACGAAAGTTTTATCCGGTTCACTTTTTCGTAATTACTCTTGTTACCGAATGATAATCTGTGTATTTCGTCGTTACCATTTTCAACAACAACGAAAGAACACCTCATATGAACTTCGCCATCATCCCCGCCTCGTGGTCCGGGCCCATCCTCTCGCTCCTCCGCATCATCACCGGCCTGCTGTTCCTCGCCCACGGCACGGCGAAGCTCATCCAGTGGCCCTTCGTCGAGATGTTCAAGGATGGCGTGCCGCTGGGCTCGCTCTTCGGCATCGGCGGCCTGATTGAAATCGTCGGCGGCATCCTGATCGTCATCGGCTTTTTCACCCGGCCCGTGGCCTTCGTTCTCTCGGGCATGATGGCGGTCGCCTATTTCATGTTCCATGCGCCGGCCTCCATCTACCCCATCATCAACCAGGGCGAACTGGCGATCCTCTACTGCTTCATCTTCCTGTACCTTGCCGCGCAGGGTGCGGGCCCCTGGAGCGTCGACGCACGCCGCACGGCCTGATCTCGATTTCCACGTTTTCAACTTGATGGCCGGGCTAGTCCCGGCCATTTTCGTTTCGACAGGAGAACTCATTCATGAGAACGCCACTCGCCATCGTCACCGGGGGCTCTCGCGGCCTTGGATTTGAAACCGCGCGCCAGCTTGGGGGGCTGGGCTATCGCCTCGTCATCGGATCAAGCGACAAGAAGAAGCTGACAGGGGCCGCGAAGGCGCTGAAGGACCATGGCTTCGATGTCCAGTCGCGGGTGCTGGACATGGCCTCGCCGGCGTCCATCAAGTCCTTCGCAACCTGGGCGAAATCTCTTGGTCCCATCGACGTGCTGGTGAACGCGGCAGGCATTCTGCCCGAGAGCGGCAACGGGTCGAGTGTGCAGGGCGCCAGTGACGACGACGTACTCGATACCATCACCATCAATGGAATGGGTCCGTGGCGCCTGACGAAGCTCATCGTGCCCCATATCGCGCAGGATGGGCGGATCGTGAATGTCTCATCCGGCATGGGCGGACTGCAGGAGATGGGCGGCGGCTATTTCGGCTATCGGGCCTCCAAGGCCATGCTGAACGTGTTGACACGGACACTGGCGCTCGAACTCCGCTCGCGCGGGATCATGGTCAATTCGGTTTGTCCTGGCTGGGTGAAGACCGACATGGGCGGCTCCAATGCCCCGCGCAGTGTTGAGGAAGGCGCCTCGGGCATCGTGTGGGCCGCTCACCTTTCGCCCGGCGGCCCCACGAACGGCTTCTTCCGGGATGGGCAGCCCATCGCGTGGTGAGGACCACAAAATGGGCCCGGCTGGTGCCGGAGCTTGTGGTGAGCGATCTCGCCACAAGTCTTGATTTCTACTCCGGAGTGATCGGCTTCAGGATTGCCTATGACCGGCCCGAGGACCGCTTTGCCTACCTCGACATGGACGGGGCACAACTGATGCTCGAACAGCCGGACGAACCGTGGCTCACGGGACCATTGGGGAGCGGCCATATGGAAGAGGCATCAACCTCCAGATCGAGGTTGCGGCCATCGCACCGCTGCTGGAGCGGCTGGCAGCCAGTGCCTGGCCCTTGTTCCGCCCACCCAGGGATGACTGGTATCGCTCTGGCGATGTGCTTCTCGGGAACAGACAATTCCTCGTCCAATGTCCGGACGGTTATCTGCTGCGCTTTTTCGAGGACCTGGGAGAACGGCCAGCCGAACCCTTGAGTTAGACTTGTGAGCTAGCCTTGCCGCTCCTTGCGGAGCTTCGACCAGTAGTCGAGCCGGCGTTTCACCTCTCGCTCGAAACCGCGCTCGACGGGATCGTAGTACCTCTCGCGGCCCATGCCATCGGGGAAATAGTTCTGGCCCGAAAAGGCGTCCGGCTGGTCATGGTCATAGCGATAGCCCGCGCCATATTCCTGGGTTTTCATCAGTTTCGTCGGCGCGTTGAGAATGATCTTGGGCGGCATCAGCGAGCCAGTCTGTTTCGCGCGTTCGGTGGCACCCTTGTAGGCGGAATAGAGCGCGTTCGACTTCGGCGCGGTGGCGACATAGACGACCGCCTGCGCAATCGCCAGTTCGCCTTCGGGACTGCCGAGGAAGTCATAAGTCTCCTTGGCCGCGAGCGCTTGGTGGATGGCCTCCGGATCGGCCAGCCCCACATCCTCGATCGCCATGCGGACGACGCGCCTCACGATGAAGAGCGGATCTTCTCCGGCGACAAGCATTCGGGCCAGATAGTAGAGCGCGGCATCGGGATCGGAACCGCGAACCGATTTATGAAGTGCCGAGATGAGGTTGTAGTGACCGTCCGCCGCCTTGTCGTAAAGCGGCATGCGCTTCTGCACGGTGCGCGACAAGGCTTCCGGGTCGAGCGGCATTCCACTCTCGGGCACGGTCGCGAAAACCTCCTCCAGCATGTTGAGGAAGTAGCGGCCGTCACCATCGGCCATCACGATCATTGCCTCCCGCGCCGCCTCGTCGGCGGGCAACACCCGGCGCTCGAACATTTCCGCTCGCCTGATGAGCGCCGTCATCGCCTCGGCATCGAGCCGGTTCAGAACGAGCACCTGCGCGCGCGACAGAAGAGCGCCGTTCAACTCGAAGGACGGATTCTCGGTGGTGGCGCCGACGAGGATGATCGTGCCGTCCTCGACATTGGGCAGAAACGAATCCTGCTGGGACTTGTTGAAGCGGTGGATTTCATCCACGAAGAGCAGCGTGCCGCGGCCCTGCTCGCGCCTGATCCGTGCCTGTTCGAAGACTTTCTTCAGGTCGGCGACGCCCGAGAAAATTGCCGAGATCTGCTCGAAGGCGAGGCCCGTCTCACCCGCCAGAAGCCGCGCGATGGTGGTCTTGCCGGTGCCGGGCGGTCCCCAGAAAATGATCGAGGGGATGCGGCCCGCCGCCAGCATCCGTGTGATGACGCCTTCCGGGCCGACCAGATGATCCTGCCCCACCACATCCGTCAACTTCTGGGGCCGCAGGCGGTCGGCAAGGGGGCGAGGCCCCTCCCTGCCCATGCCTGCCGCCTCGAAGAGACTGGACATCAGCCGCCGACGGCGAGCTTGATGACGCGTCCGCCGCGATTGATGGCGATGCGCCAGAAGCCCTCGTCTCCGGCAAGAATCCGGTTGAGCGTTTCCACGCTGTCGACGGGCGTACCATTCACCTCGAGGATGATGTCGCCGCGCTTGAAGAAGCGCTGCGCCGGGCCCTTGCCGATCTTCAACGCGACAACGCCGCTGGCCTCCGCGGGCAATCCCAGTTCATCCGCGACCGCTGGAGACAGATTGGCGGCGACGAGTCCTGCCAAGGGATTGCGGCCTTCGATCAACGTGTCGCTGCGGTCCACCGTTTCGGGAGCGGCGACCATGGTGACCTGGGTTTCGCGGCGGTCGCCCTTGCGCTGATATTCCACGATGGTGTTGGCGCCGATTGCGGTGGTGGCGACCCGGTAGCCAAGTTCCTGCGCGTTCTCGATGGGCTTTCCTTCGATGGCCAGGATGACGTCGCCGCGCTTCAGCCCGGATTTCGTCAGCGGGCTTTGCGGATGAAGATCGACGATGAGCGCGCCTTCCGGCCTCGCCATGCCAAGCGACGTGGCGATGTCCGGCGTCACATCCTGAAGTTCAGCACCCAGCCACGGCCGCTTGATCGCGGCGCTGCCGCTCTCGGCGGTCGCGACGACGGTCTTCACCATGTTGGTCGGAATGGCGAAGCCGATGCCGATGGACCCGCCGCTGCGCGAGAAGATGGCGGTGTTGATGCCGATCAGCTCGCCCGACATGCTCACAAGAGCGCCACCCGAGTTGCCGGGGTTGATGGCGGCATCGGTCTGCACGAAGAACTGGTAGTCGCTGACCCCCACCTTGGTGCGGGCCAGCGCCGACACGATGCCGCTGGTGACGGTCTGACCCACACCGAAGGGATTGCCAATGGCGAGCACCAGGTCGCCCACTTCAAGCGCATCGGAGTCGCCGAGGGTCAATGCCGGAAGCGCTTCGTCGGGAACATCGATCTTGAGCACGGCCAGGTCGGTGCGCTCGTCGGTCAGAAGCACGCGCGCCTCGAACTCGCGGCGGTCCGCCAGCACCACCGTGATGTCGGTACCGCCGGCAATCACGTGGTTGTTGGTGACGATCAGCCCCGCGGGATCGACGATGACGCCGGACCCAAGCGAGTTCTGAACACGCTCGCGCGGACGCCCGAAGGAGCCGTCATTGCCGAAGAAACGGCGGAAGAAAGGGTCTTCGAAGTAGCGGTTGCGATCCTCGCGGCTGGCCGCCCGGCGCTGGGAATAGACGTTGACGACAGCGGGCGCGGTGCGTTTCACGATGGGCGCGAAGGAGAGTTGAACGTCCGCCTGCGACTGCGGAACTGCCTTGTCCGCCATGGACGATGGGCTGGCTGCGGCCAGAAGAATGGCGGACAGTAGGGCTGTGACGATACGCATGTTCATCCTCTTGGGGCGCTTTTCCGCGCCTATCTGCGATCAAGCTTTGTCGACAAGATGACCGATGTTTCTATACGGGTAATTCCGGGCATCTGCCCCATTTCATCGATGAGGCGGTCCATGGCCTCCGACGATGTGGTCTTCACCTGAGCGATCAGGTCGAACTTGCCGCTCAGCGTATGCAATGTCTCGATCTGTGGAAAGCGCGCGAGCATGCGGGCCACTTCCACCTGGCGGCGCGGCTCCACGGAGAGGGTCACATAGGCGCGCATGCCGCCCAGTTCCATTTCGCGCGAGAGCTTGATCGAATAGGCGGCGATGACACCGGACTCTTCCAGCCGCCTCAGGCGATCCTGAACCGTGGTACGAGACAGGCCAAGCTTGCGCGCCAGCGCCGCCACGGGTTCGCGTGAATCGACCTTGAGGAGTGCTATCAGTTCCTCGTCCTTGGGGGTAATTTGCACCATTCGGCGAAACGCTGTCCTCGACCGTCAGAGCGACGACTCAACCGTCATATTTCAGCATAATGCCGTGTGTAAACCAACCGCCGCGCACGTTATGTCACCCAACTCATATCGCTTCTGCCGATCGGAGGATAAAATGTCCCGCACCGCCCTGAACGTCGTTCCCGCACCGCTTGCCGCCGACGCCATCGCAGTGTCCCAGTCGATGCTGCCCGAAGAGGCCGCGTTCTGCTTCAGCGCGGATGCACTGCGGGCCAGGCTGGCGCTCTTCACTGACGGCTTTCCGGGAACGGTGAGCTTCGCGGTGAAATCCAACCCATCACGGGAAGTCGTGAAAACGCTGGCCGAGGCTGGCCTCGCGCACTGGGACGTCGCCTCGGTTCACGAGATGGCGTTGGTGAACTCGATCTCGGATCATGCCCATTTTCACTATCATAACCCGGTAAAGTCGCGCCGCGAGATTTCGGATGCCTATCACATCCACGGCTGCCGGCGCTTTGCCGTCGATGCGCGCGAGGAAGTGAAGAAGATCGCCGACATCGTGGGCGCGGACCGCTCGGTGGAACTGGCCGTGCGCTTCGTGCTCCCGCGTGAGCGCACGTCTTCGGCGCATGACTTCTCGACAAAGTTCGGCGCGCCCGAACACATTGCTATCGAACTGCTGCAGGATATCAACCGCCGCGGCTTCGTGCCGGTGCTCACGTTCCATCCGGGTTCGCAATCGCGCGATCCGCAGGTCTATGTCCGCCACATCGAGGCCGCGCACCGGATCGCGAAGGCGGCCGGCGTGCATGTGGGCAAGCTCAATGTCGGCGGCGGTTTTCCGGCGCGCTATCCCCTGAGCAAGCCCGCGCCTCTCGACCACTTCTTCACCGCCATCGGCGAAGCCGTGACCCGCTACTTCGGCAATGGCACGGAACCCGAACTCGAATGCGAGCCGGGCCGCGGGCTTGTCGCCAATTGCATGTCGCTGCTCACCCGGGTCAAGCTCGTCTGCACCGATGGCGACGACATCTTCATCAATGATGGCGTCTATGGCGGCCTCATGGAATTCATGCAGGTGCCGGAGCTGCAGCCGCCCTATCGGGTGATCCGTGATGGACGCGTGCTGGACGGCGCCACCAAGCCGTGGAAGGTGTTCGGTCCCACTTGCGACCCGCTCGACGTATTGCCTGCGAAGCTCGAATTGCCGATGGACATCCGCGACGAGGACTTCATCGAGTTCGGAACGCTCGGCGCCTATGGTGTTGCCACGTCCACGATGTTCAATGGTTATGGTGCCCATGCCGTGATGCCGGTGAGTTCGGTCTTCAACGGCTGAACACCTGTCTTGCGGACGATCCGGGCTGCCATGAGAAGCCCCGATCATCCCACCGTCAGTGCAGGATGGCGTTCTTCATCGCGATGGCGACGGCCTGAGTCTTCGTCTTGGCGCGGAGCTTGTTCATCGCGTTCTCGGTGTAAAGCCGTATGGCGCGTTCGCTGACACCGATCAACTGAGCCGTTTCCCAGGCCGTCTTGCCGTCAGCCGCCCACCTCAGGACTTCGCGCTCACGGGGGCTGAGATCGAACTCCGCAGTGACCGGACGCGCCGCGATCACGCCCTTCATCCGCAGATGATAGTAGTGCGCAAAGAGATGGATGTTGTTGACCAGTTGCTGGCGGACTTCGAGCCAGTGACGGTCCTCGCATTCGAAATTGATGGAAAACATGGCGTCGCCCACACCCGGATCGCGGATGGGAATCGAAATGCCATGGCGGCCCACGCCATATTGCTCGGCCACGTCGTGAATGTCCTGAACACTCTGCTCAGTACTTCTCACCTCATCCCAGTCCAGCGGAAGAAGGCGCTGGAAACAGATCTGGAATGCCTTGTCTTTCAGCGGGGTGTAGTCCCGCATGTAGATCGCCATGTAGCTCTCGTCATAGGTGGAGAGCCAGGTCATGCGATCCGGAAGTTCCGGCGATGCGCCCAGGAACCAGTAGGACAGGTTGAGTACGCCAAATCTGTCCCGCGCGGACTGCAGAAAGGCCCCCGACTCGCTCATGCTTGCGAATGGAGACAGGGAAGCGTTGAATATGTCGAAGCGGTTTGTCATCAGCCCGTGAATCAGCATTAACCATTTTTTAGGTGTCATGCTAGCGGGCAGTCGTGAACCGGCGTGCAAGTAAGCAGATTGAATTGTCTGGAACCGGCTTACTTTACGGAACATGGCGAACAAAAAGAAAAGGCAGCATTGCTGCTGCCTTTTCTGCAATCCATTACAGACGTAATCAGGCGGCGGCTTCGACCATTTCCTCACGGGCTTCCACCGGGCCGGAGTCGAGGCCGCGCGCATTGACGTCACGGTCGACGAACTCGATGACAGCCATCGGTGCAGAGTCACCGTAGCGGAAACCGGCCTTCATGATGCGGAGGTAGCCGCCCGAACGCGATGCATAGCGCGCCGAGAGAACGTCGAACAGCTTCTTGAGCTGCGTCTCGTCGCGGAGCGTCGACATGGCCTGGCGGCGGGCGTGAAGCCCACCCTTCTTGGCCAGCGTCACCAGCTTCTCGACGACAGGACGGAGGTCCTTCGCCTTCGGAAGCGTAGTTATGATCTGCTCATGCTTGATGAGGGCCGCCGACATATTGGCGAACATCGCCTGACGATGCTCCGCCGTGCGGTTGAACCGGCGTCCCCTGAAACCATGATGCATAACCGTTCTCCTTCAATACCGGCGCACGCTTAACGGAGCGCCGCGCTGTTCTCAATAGTGTTGTTCGTATTTCTTCGCGAGTTCTTCGATGTTCTCGGGCGGCCAGTTCTGCACTTCCATGCCGAGGTGCAGACCCATCTGGGCCAGCACTTCCTTGATCTCGTTCAGCGACTTGCGGCCGAAGTTCGGCGTGCGGAGCATTTCCGCCTCGGTCTTCTGGATGAGGTCGCCGATATAGACGATGTTGTCGTTCTTCAGGCAGTTGGCCGAACGCACCGACAGCTCCAGCTCGTCGACCTTCTTGAGAAGGGCGGCGTTGAACTCGAGCTCGGGACGGGCTTCCTCGATGATGGCCTTGGAAGGTTCCGAGAAGTTGATGAAGACGGAGAGCTGGTCCTGAAGAATGCGGGCGGCATAGGCCACCGAATCCTCGGGGCTCACGGAACCATCGGTCTCGACGGTCATGATGAGCTTGTCATAGTCCAGGATCTGACCCTCGCGGGTGTTCTCGATCTTGAACGATACGCGCTTGACGGGGCTGTAGATCGAATCGATCGGGATCAAGCCGATGGGCGCGTCTTCCGGACGGTTGCGCTCGGCGGAGACATAGCCCTTGCCGGTGCTGACGGTGAACTCGACGCGGATCTCTGCACCCTCGTCGAGCGTGCAGATCACATGCTCGGGGTTCAGGACGTGGATGTCACCAGTCGTCTGGATGTCGCCGGCACGGACGACGCCCGGGCCTTCCTTGCGCAGCATGAGGCGCTTGGGGCCCTCGGACTGCATGGAAATGGCGATTTCCTTGATGTTCAGGATCATGTCCGTCACGTCCTCGCGGACGCCGGCAATGGACGAGAACTCATGCAGCACGCCGTCGATGTGAACCGACGTCACCGCTGCGCCCTGAAGCGAAGACAGCAGGATGCGGCGCAGGGCGTTGCCGAGCGTGGTGCCGAAACCGCGCTCCAGCGGTTCCGCCACGAAGGTAGCGACGCGGCGGCGGTCGCGGCCCGGCTGAACGTCAAGCTTCGACGGACGGATCAATTCCTGCCAGTTCTTCTGATTCACTTGCATATGTTTGTTTCCTGTCGAAAATCCGGCTCCCCGCAAGGGGAGCCCTTTTTCACAAAGACAATGTTGTCATTCCCGTAAATGCGGGAACCGGCGACTGTAATCAGACGCGGCGGCGCTTCGGCGGACGGCAGCCGTTATGCGGAATGGGTGTCACGTCGCGGATCGAGGTGACCTGCAGGCCACAAGCCTGAAGAGCACGCAGAGCCGACTCGCGGCCAGCGCCCGGTCCCGACACTTCGACTTCGACGGTGCGCATGCCGTGTTCCATGGCAGCGCGGCCAACCTGCTCCGCCGCGACCTGGGCCGCATAGGGAGTGGATTTGCGCGAACCCTTGAATCCCAGCTTGCCCGAGGAGGCCCAGACGATTGCATTGCCCTGGACATCGGTGATCGTGATCATCGTGTTGTTGAACGACGAATTGACGTGGACAACGCCGGAGGAAATGTTCTTGCGCTCTTTGCGGCGCGGACGTGCAGCTTCCTTAGCCATGATCTTTCAGCCTTTACTTCTTCTTGCCTGCAATCGCCTTGGCGGGACCCTTGCGGGTGCGGGCGTTGGTGTGGGTGCGCTGGCCGCGGACGGGAAGTCCCTTGCGGTGACGCAGGCCGCGATAGCAGCCGAGATCGATGAGGCGCTTGATGTTGATCGAGACGTCACGACGGAGGTCGCCCTCGACCATATAGTCACGGTCGATCACTTCGCGGATCGACAGGACTTCGGCGTCGGACAGCTCGTTGACGCGCTTTGCCGGCTCGATCTTCGTCTTCGCGCAGATCTCGAGCGCGTTGACCGGCCCGATTCCATAGATATAGCGCAGCGAAATCGCCACGGGCTTGTTGGTCGGGATGTTGACGCCTGCAATACGGGCCACGCCTGTTCTCCTAATCGTATCAACAGCTTGATCTGTCGAATTCACATCTGTTTTCGTGCTTCTGCCGGGTGCCTTCAATGGCACAAGGCCGTACCCCAAGAGGTATTTCCCCCTGAAGTCAGCCTGTCCTCGACCGAGATTGCGGCAGTATCTAGAGGGGAATCGCTTCCGCGTCAACCTCAAGACTCCGCAATAATCAGGCCTCAAACGCCTTTCAGCACGTCCTCGATCTGGCGGGTCACCTCAGAGATGTCCGCCATACCATCGATCGACTTCAGCGTTCCGCGCCCGCCATAATACGCTACCAGCGGCGCGGTCTGCTTGTTGTAGACAGCGAGGCGGTCACGGACCGTTTTCTCGTTGTCATCGGCGCGGCGCGTGAAGTCGGTTGACCCGCACACATCGCAAACGCCTGATTTCTCCGGCTTCTGGAACCGGTCATGATAGCCCTTGCCGCACTTGGCGCAGGTATAGCGGCCCGTGATGCGCTCCACGAGCGCCTCGTCGTCCACCTTCATCTCAACCACAGCATCGAGCTTCAGGCCCTTGCCGGACAGCATGGCATCGAGCGCCTCTGCCTGTGCCGTGTTGCGCGGGAAGCCGTCGAGAATGAAGCCCTTCTTCACATCAGGCGCGTCCAGCCGGTCCGCGATGATTCCGACCACGATGGCGTCGGAAACCAGTTCACCGCGATCCATGATCGCCTTGGCCTTGTTGCCGGTTTCAGTACCTGCGGCCACCGCGGCCCTGAGCATGTCGCCCGTCGAGAGCTGCTTCATGCCGTGGCGGTCTTCGATAAGCTTGGCCTGGGTGCCCTTGCCAGCACCCGGAGGCCCAAGAAGAATGATGTTCACCGTTTGCTACCCCTGAGCTTGGACTTCTTGATCAGGCCCTCGTACTGCTGGGCCAGAAGATGTCCTTGCACCTGAGCAACCGTATCCATGGTGACGCTCACCACGATCAGCAGCGACGTGCCGCCGAAGTAGAAGGGCACACCGGTGTAGCCAATGAGGAACTCAGGCAGCAAACACACCAGGGTCAGGTAAAGCGCACCGATAAGCGTAATGCGAGTCAGCACATAGTCGATGTATTCCGCCGTCCGTTCGCCGGGCCGGATGCCCGGAATGAAGCCGCCATACTTCTTCAGGTTGTCGGCGGTCTCCTTCGGGTTGAACATGATGGAGGTGTAGAAGAAGGCGAAGAAGATGATGAGGACGGCATAGAAGAACAGGAACAGCGGCTGGCCGTGGCCAAGCATGGCCGTCAGCGTGTTCAGCCAGTCGGGCCCCTGCCCCCTGGTGAAATTGGCGACCGTGATCGGCAGCAGCAGAAGCGACGACGCGAAGATCGGCGGAATGACGCCCGATGTGTTCAGCTTCAGCGGCATGTGAGAGCTTTCGCCCTGGAACATCTTGTTGCCGACCTGGCGCTTCGGATACTGGATCAGCAGGCGGCGCTGGGCCCGCTCCATCAGCACGATGAAGGCGATGACAGCAATCGCCATCACGATGATGCCGAGGATCACGAAGGTCGAGATCTGACCGGTGCGGCCAAGCTCCAGTAGACCCGCGATGCCACTGGGAAGCCCCGCCACGATGCCGGCGAAAATGATGAGCGAAATACCGTTGCCGATGCCGCGCGACGTGATCTGTTCGCCCAGCCACATGAGGAACACGGTTCCGCCCGTCAGCGTGATGACGGTTGAAATCCGGAAGAACATGCCGGGATCGGAAACCAGGCCCGCCTGCCCCTCGAGGCCGACGGCGATACCGTAGGACTGAAGTGCAGCAAGGAACACCGTGCCGTAGCGCGTGTATTGATTGATCTTCTTGCGGCCCTGCTCGCCTTCCTTCTTGAGTGCTTCAAGATGAGGCGACACGGACGTCATCAGCTGGATGATGATCGACGCCGAGATGTATGGCATGATGTTGAGGGCGAAGATGGCCATGCGGCCGAGCGCGCCGCCCGCCAGATTGTTCACCCAGCCGAGAATACCGGACGAATTCTGGGCGGCAAACTTTGCCAGCTCGGCGGCATCGATGCCGGGAATCGGAATGTAACTGCCGAGGCGATAGACAATCAGCGCACCAAGCGTGAACCAGATACGGTTCTTCAGGTCTTCCGACTTGGCGAGTGCGCCGAAGTTCAGGTTCGCAGCAAGTTGTTCCGCGGCAGATGCCATTCTAACGTCCTCGGGCTGAGACAGGACCCCTCATGTGGGGCCCCCACCCAGAGCCTGCAAGCTTACTTGGCCTCGGGAGCCTTTTCGACCGGCTTCAGCATCTTGACGCTGCCGCCAGCCTTCTCCACCGCCGCAACAGCACCAGCCGTCGCGTGATAGACTTCAAAATTCAGCTTGGACTTGATTTCGCCCTTGCCGAGAAGACGCACGCCACCGAGCGGTGCCGAGATGACGCCCGCAGCGACGAGTGCCGCGGAGGTCACGGGAGCCGACGCATCGAGCTTCTTCGCATCGACCGCAGCCTGCACGCGCGACAGGTTGACCTCGTTGTAGTCGACCTGGTTCGGCTTGTTGAAGCCGCGCTTCGGGAGACGGCGATAGATCGGCATCTGGCCGCCTTCGAAGCCTGCCTTTGCGCCGCCCTTGCGGGCCGTCTGACCCTTGCCGCCACGGCCCGCGGTCTTGCCGAGGCCCGAACCGATGCCGCGGCCAACACGCTTCTTGGTGTGCTTGGCGCCCGGATTGTCGGCGATCTCATTGAGCTTCATGGGAGGTAATCCTTATTCCACGACGCGCACGAGGTGCGCGACCTTGGCGATCATGCCACGGACCGCAGGGGTATCCTGCAGCGTCGAGATCCTGTTCATCTTGTTGAGGCCGAGGCCGATGAGCGTCGCACGCTGTTCGCCGGGACGGCGCTGCGGGCTTGCAACCTGCTTCAGCGTGACGGTCTTCTTTTCATTTGCCATGATCAGATTCCTTCACTTACTCGGCGACGGCGGCAGCGCCGCCCGTGCGACGAAGCACGTCAGACACCTTCTTACCACGGCGCGAGGCGACTGCACGGGGGCTAGTCTGCTTCTTGAGCGCGTCGAACGTGGCGCGAACCATGTTGTAGGGGTTGGATGACCCCTTCGACTTGGCAACGACGTCCTGCATGCCCACCGACTCGAAGACGGCGCGCATCGGGCCGCCCGCGATGATGCCCGTTCCCGGAGGAGCGGTGCGGAGCGTGACTTTGCCGGCACCCCAGCGGCCATCGATGTCGTGATGCAGCGTCCGGCCCTCGCGGAGCGGAACGCGGATCAGACCGCGCTTGGCGGACTCGGTGGCCTTCCGCACAGCTTCCGGCACTTCACGCGCCTTGCCATGACCGAACCCGACGCGGCCCTTCTGATCGCCCACAACGACGAGTGCAGCAAAGCCGAAGCGCTTGCCGCCCTTCACCACCTTGGCGACGCGGTTGATGTGGACGAGCTTGTCGATGAACTCGCTGTCGCGGTCTTCCCGGTTATCGCGGTCCTTGCGATCGCCGCGCTCCGAACGTTCTTTAGCCATATTGCTTTCCGCCTATCTTTGCGTCGGAGAAAATTAGAAGTTCAGTCCGCCCTCGCGGGCGGCATCTGCGAGCGCCTTGACGCGCCCGTGGTAGAGATATCCGCCGCGGTCGAACACGACATCCGTGACACCGGCCTTGAGGGCGCGCTCGGCAATCAGCTTGCCGATTGCAGTCGCCGCCGCCTTGTCCGCTCCGGTCTTGATCGAGCCCTTGAGATCCTTCTCGAGGCTCGACGCCGCGGCGACGGTGACGCCCTTGGTGTCGTCGATGATCTGGGCATAGATGTTCTTGGAAGAACGGAACACCGACAGCCGGGGGCGAAGCTTGCCGCGAGCCGCGAGTGCCTTGCGCACGCGGATCTTGCGGAGTCCTTGAGATTTCGTTGCCATGGCCATCACCTGTTACTTCTTCTTGCCTTCCTTGCGGAAGATGTATTCGCCAGCGTACTTCACGCCCTTGCCCTTGTAGGGCTCGGGACCGCGGAACTCGCGGATCTCGGCGGCCACCTGGCCGACGCGCTGCTTGTCGATGCCGGACACCACGATCTCCGTGGGCTTCGGCGTCTTGATCTCGATCCCTTCCGGGATCGGATAGTTGATGTCGTGGCTGTAACCAAGTGCCAGCTGCAGGGTCTTGCCCTGAACGGCCGCACGATAGCCGACGCCAGTGATTTCCAGCGACTTCGTGTAGCCCGCCGTCACACCCGTGATCATGTTGGAGATCATGGTGCGCGACATGCCCCACTGCGAGCGCGACAGCTTGGACTTGTCCTTCGGGTCGACCTTGACGGCACCCTCTTCCATCTTCGCGATCACGGCATCCGTGAGCACGAACTTGAGTTCGCCCTTGGGACCCTTTACCGAGACGTTGCTTCCCGCGAGATTCACGGTTACGCTGGCTGGCACAGGAACTGATTTCTTACCGATACGAGACATCTTTGCTACCTCAGAATACGGTGCAGAGGACTTCGCCGCCCACGTTCTGGGCTCGCGCATCCGCGTCGGACATGACGCCCTTCGGCGTCGACAGGATCGAGATGCCAAGACCGTTGTAGACGGTAGGGAGTGTCGATACCGACACATAGACGCGACGGCCGGGCTTCGACACGCGCTGCAACTCGCGGATCACCGGGGCGCCGTCGAAGTACTTGAGCTCGACTTCGATCTCAGCTTTGTTGGAACCCTGCTGCACCACGGCAAAGCCACGGATGAAGCCCTCGCCCTGAAGCACGTTCAGGACGTTCTCGCGCAGCTTCGAGTGAGGGACGCCGACTTTCGTCTTGCCCCGCTGCTGCGCGTTCCGGATACGGGTGAGCATGTCACCGATCGGATCATTGACACTCATTCTTCTCTCCTGAAGTCCGTATCTGTTACCAGCTCGACTTGACCATGCCAGGGATCAGACCCTGGTTGGACATCTCGCGAAGCGCCAGACGCGACATCTTAAGTTTCCGGTAGTAGGCCCGGGGACGGCCCGTCACTTCGCAACGGTTCCTGATCCGGGTCTTGGCAGAGTTCCGCGGCATTTCGGCAAGCTTCAGCTGGGCCGCAAAGCGCTCCTCGATCGGAGCGGTCTTGCTCTGAATGATTGCCTTGAGCCTCGCACGCTTGCCGGCGTACTGCTTCACCATCTTGCGGCGGCGATTGTTCTTCTCTACCGAGCTCGTCTTAGCCATATGGGCTTTACCTCAGCCTTAATCTGTTTCGAATGCCGCTCACGCCGCCTTGCGGGCGGGCTTGCGGAACGGGAAGTTGAAGGCATCGATCAAAGCACGTGCTTCGGCATCGGTCTTCGCCGACGTGCAGATGATGACGTCCATGCCCCAGACGCGATCGATCTTGTCGTAATCGATCTCCGGGAAAATGATGTGTTCCTTGATGCCAAAGGCATAGTTGCCATAGCCATCGAAGCTCTTGTCGGCCAAGCCGCGGAAGTCGCGGACACGCGGCAGCGCAATGTTGATCAGCCTGTCGAGGAACTCGTACATGCGCACCTTGCGGAGCGTTACCTTGGCGCCGATCGCCAGGTTCTCGCGGATCTTGAACTGCGCGATGGCCTTGCGGGCCTTGGTGACAACGACCTTCTGGCCGGCGATCTTCTCGAGTTCGCTGACGGCAACCTGCACCAGCTTCGAGTCCTGTGTCGCTTCGCCGACACCCATGTTCAGAACGATCTTGGTGATCTTCGGAACCTGCATGGCGTTCTTGTAGCCGAACTCCTGCACCAGCTTCGGCCGCACGACCTCGTCATAGTGCTTGCGCAGGCGCGGAACGTAGTCAGCGGGCAAGGCTTCCTGAACCGTCGCCGCCTTCGGCGCGGACTTGTCGGCCTTCACCTTCTTCTCGACAGGCACCTTGGCGCTGTCCTTGCCGGCGGAAGCGGCCTTCGCCGGCTTCTTTGCCTCTTCCTTAGCCATCGATCACTTCTCCCGAACGCTTGGCGACACGCACTTTCTTGCCGTCAGCCAGAGTCTTGTAGCCCACGCGGGTGGGCTTGCCGTCCTTGGGGTCACGCAGAGCCAGGTTCGACACATGGATCGGCATTTCCTTCGAGACGATGCCACCCTCCTGGGCAGCGGTCTGCTTCTGATGGCGCTTGGCGAGATTGACGCCGCGCACAACAGCCCGGTTCTCGGTGGGGATCATGCGGACGACTTCGCCCTGCTTGCCCTTGTCCTTGCCGGTGGTGACGACAACCTTGTCACCCTTCTTGATTTTCAGTTTCGCCGCCATCACAGCACCTCCGGCGCAAGTGAGATAATCTTCATCTGGTTCTTGGCGCGCAATTCGCGCGGCACGGGTCCGAAGATACGGGTCCCGACCGGTTCGCCCTGGGCATTGATGAGAACGGCCGCATTGCGGTCGAACCGGATCACCGAGCCATCCGCGCGGCGGATGTCCTTCGCGGTCCGCACGACGATAGCCTTCATCACGCTGCCCTTCTTCACACGGCCGCGCGGAATGGCATCCTTCACCGACACCACGATGATGTCGCCGACAGAGGCATACTTCCGCTTCGAACCGCCCAGCACCTTGATGCACTGCACCCGGCGAGCACCGGAATTGTCCGCGACATCGAGGTTTGTTTCTTGCTGGATCATCTGATCACCCGTTCACTCGTGGGGCGTGAGCCCGCTTGTTCTCGTTATGCCTGACCTGCGGCGACCTTCTCGACGAGGGTCCAGCGCTTCTGCTTCGACAGCGGGCGCGTCTCCTCGATGCGGACGATATCGCCAGCCTTGGCTTCATTCTTCTCGTCGTGGGCGTGGTACTTCTTCGAAAGACGCACGGTCTTCTTCAGAACCGGGTGACGCAGGCGGCGCTCGACGAGCACCACGATGGTCTTCTCGTTCTTGTCGCTCACCACGACGCCCTGCAGGATGCGCTTCGGCATGTTCTTCTCTCCTACTTCGCGGCGGCCTGCTGCGACTGCGCCGTCTTCAGACGGGCGATGTCGCGGCGGATCTGGCGGATGCGCGCGGTATTCTCAACTTGGCCCGTCGCCCGCTGGAAGCGCAGATTGAACTGCTCCTTCTTGAGCTTCAGAATCTCGTCCTTGACCTGGTCCTTGGTCAGAACGCGGATGTCCTTCATATCCATGGCGGTCACCCTCTTATTCGCCCAGACGCGCCACGAAGCGCGTCTTGATCGGGAGTTTGGCAGCTGCGAGATGCAGCGATTCCTCGGCGACCTGGCGCGGCACGCCGTCGACCTCGAACAGCACACGGCCGGGCTTTACGCGGGCCGCCCAGTACTCGGTCGAACCCTTGCCGGAGCCCATGCGGACTTCGGCCGGCTTCTTCGACACCGGAACGTCCGGGAACACCCGAATCCAGATGCGGCCGGCGCGCTTCATGCCACGGGCAAGAGCACGGCGGGCCGCCTCGATCTGGCGGGCCGTCAGACGGTCCGGCTCGACAGCCTTGAGGCCGAACGATCCGAAGTCCAGCGTGTTGCAGCTGGTGGACTTACCGTGAATACGCCCCTTGAAGGCCTTCCGGTACTTTGTCTTCTTTGGTTGCAGCATTTTAGCTAACCCTCAAACCTCAAGCCGCGTCGCGGTCGCGGCGGCCGCCACGGGACCCGGTGTCCTGCGGCTCATTCATGCGCTTGTCCTGCGCCATCGGATCGTGCTCGAGGATCTCGCCCTTGAAAATCCAGACCTTGACACCGTTGGTGCCGTAGGTCGTGAAGGCGGTCGACGTGCCGTAGTCCACATCCGCACGAAGCGTGTGCAGCGGAACCCGGCCCTCGCGATACCATTCGGTGCGGGCGATTTCTGCACCACCCAGACGGCCGGAACAGGTGATCTTGATGCCCTCGGCGCCCATCCGCTGTGCAGACTGCACGGCGCGCTTCATCGCACGGCGGAAAGCCACGCGGCGTTCGAGCTGCTGGGCGATGTTCTCGGCAACCAGGGTTGCGTCGACCTCGGGCTTGCGCACTTCAACGATGTTGAGATGCACTTCCGAGCCAGTCATGTCCTGCACCTTGCGGCGCAACTTCTCGATGTCCGCGCCCTTCTTGCCGATGACAACACCGGGACGGGCCGAATAGATCGTGACGCGGCACTTCTTGTGCGGACGCTCGATCAGCACCTTGGAAACGCCAGCCTGCTTCAGTTCCTTCTTGAGGTACTCGCGGATCGCGATGTCCTCGTGAAGGAGCTTGCCGTACTCGCGCGAACCCGCGAACCAGCGGGAATCCCACGTGCGGTTGATGCCGAGGCGCAGGCCAATCGGATTGACTTTCTGACCCATCAGGCGGCCTCCTTGCTCTCTTCACGCACTTCGCGGACGATAATCGTCAGTTCGCTGAAGAACTTCTGGATGTGACCCACGCGGCCGCGGGCATTCGGCATCCAGCGCTTCATCACTAGGTTCTTGCCAACCCAGGCCTGGGCCACGATCAGGTTGTTGATGTCGAGATCATGGTTGTTCTCGGCATTGGCAATCGCCGACTCGAGCGTCTTCTTGATGTCCTTGGCGATGCGCCGGCGCGAGAAGGTCAGGTAGGCGAGCGCCTTGTCGACCTTCATGCCGCGGATTTCCGAAGCGACGTCATTGAGCTTGCGCGGCGAGATGCGGATCGACCGAGTGACGGCCTTCGCCTCGTTGTCGGGCAGCGCGCGAGGATGTGCTTTCTTGCTCATGGCTTACTTGCCCCCGGATTTCTTGTCGCCGGCGGAGTGGCCATGGAAGGTCCGTGTCGGCGCGAACTCGCCGAGTTTGTGACCCACCATTTCCTCCGACACGAGGACAGGAATGAACTTGTGGCCATTGTGGACCTGGAATGTCAGGCCCACGAACTGCGGCAGGATCGTGGAGCGGCGGCTCCACGTCTTGATAGCCTGAGCGCGGCCACTAGTGCCGCGCGCGGCATCCGCCTTTTTCAGGAGATACCCGTCCACAAACGGGCCTTTCCAAACAGAGCGTGTCACGGTCTACCTCTTAACTCGACTTCTTGCGGTCATGGCGCGAGCGCACAACGAACTTCTGGGTCCGTTTGTTGCTGCGCGTCTTGGTGCCCTTCGTCGGCTTGCCCCAGGGCGTTGCCCAGTGCTTGCCGCCGTTGGTACGGCCACCGTTCGGATGGTCGACCGGGTTCCGGGCGATACCGCGCGAGATCGGGCGCTGGCCCTTCCAGCGGGCGCGTCCGGCCTTGCCAACCACTTCATTCATGTGATCCGGGTTCGACACCGCACCGACGCTCGCCATGCAGGTGGCGTCGACCATGCGGGTTTCACCCGACTTGAGCTTCAGCAGGACATAGCCCTGGTCGCGTCCGGCCACCATGGCGTAGGTGCCAGCCGAACGTGCCAGCGTGCCACCCTTACCGGGCTTCGTCTCGATGTTGTGGACTATGGTGCCCACCGGCATCGCGCCGAGCGGCATCGCATTGCCCGGCTTCACGTCCGCCGACTTGCCGGAGATGTCGGTATCGCCAACGGCGAGGCGCTGCGGTGCCAGGATATAGGACTGCTCGCCGTCCGCATACTTGATGAGGGCGATGAAGGCCGTGCGGTTCGGATCATACTCAAGACGCTCGACGACTGCCGAAACGTCATGCTTCGTGCGGCGGAAGTCGATGAGACGATAGGCCTGCTTATGGCCGCCGCCTTGTCCGCGCGTGGTGATCCGGCCCGTGTTGCCACGGCCGCCGTTCTTGCTCAGTCCCTCGACAAGCGCCTTGACGGGCTTGCCCTTCCACAGCTGGCTGCGATCGACCTGTACAAGGTGGCGGCGGCCGGCGCTGGTCGGATTGAATGTTTTGAGTGCCATTGTTCTATCTCACCACTCAGAGGCCCGTCGTCACGTCGAGCCGCTGTCCCTCTTCGAGGGTCACATAGGCTTTCTTTACGTCGCTCAGCATGGCCAACTGGCCCTTGAAACGACGCTGCTTGCCCTTGCGGATCAACGTGTTGACCGCCTTCACCTTGACACCGAACAGGCCTTCGATGGCCTTCTTGATCTCAGGCTTCGTGGCGGTCTTCGCCACGTTGAAGACGATCGTGTTATGCTCGGAGACCAGCGTTCCCTTTTCGGTGATCGCAGGGCTCTTGATGATGTCGTACCAGTGTTCCTTGCTCACTTGAACCGCGCCTCCAGCGCTTCAACGGCCGCCTTGGTCAGCACAAGCTTCCTGCGGCGGAGGATGTCGTAAACATTGATGCCCTGGATCGGAAGTACGTCGATGTTCGGGATGTTGGCAGCGGCCTTGGCGAAGCTGTCGTTCACAGCGGCGCCATCGATGATAAGCGCATTGACCAGACCGAGCTGCTCGAAAGCCTTGACCAGGGTTTTGGTCTTGCCGTCACAATCGGCCTTGTCGATGATCAGCAGCGATGCATCCTTCACCTTAGCCGAAATGGCATGGCGGAGGCCCAGAGCGCGGATCTTCTTGTTCAGCGATGTCTCGTGGCTGCGCGAACGGGGACCGAAGGCCTTGCCGCCGCCGACAAAGATGCCGGCCTTGCGCGAACCGTGGCGAGCGCCGCCCGAACCCTTCTGGGGACCGAGCTTCTTCGTCGTGCGGCTGATTTCGCCACGCGACTTCGCCTGGTGCGTACCCTGCTGACGCTTGTTCAGCTGCCACTGGATCACGCGGTGAATGATGTCGCTGCGCGGTTCGAGGCCGAAGATGTGGTCCGCGAGCTCGATCGAGCCTGCGGCCTTCGCCTCTATGGTTTGAATGTCGGCTTTCATGTCCGTCAACCCTTACTCTGCTGCCGGTGCCGCTGCGGCGTCCGGCATCTTGAAGGCGCCCGGCTTCGGCGCAGCGTCGGGAAGCTTGCGCTTCACCGCATCGCGCACGGAAACCCACGCACCCTTGACACCCGGAACCGAGCCCTTGACCAGGATCAGGCCACGGCCGGCGTCGGTCTTCACAACCACGATGTTCTGCGTGGTCACCGTCTCGGAACCCAAGTGGCCAGGCATCTTCTTGTTCTTGAAGACCTTGCCGGGATCCTGACGGTTACCAGTCGAACCGATGGAACGGTGGCTGACCGACACGCCGTGTGTGGCGCGCAGACCGCGGAAGTTCCAGCGCTTCATGCCGCCGGCAAAACCCTTACCCATCGAGGTCGCGGTGACATCGACGAACTGGCCAGGCACGAAATGCTCGACCGTGATTTCGGCGCCAACCGGAATAACGTTATCCGGGGAGACGCGGAATTCCTTGAGCTTCCGCTTCGGCTCGACCTTGGCCACCGCAAAGTGTCCACGCTCGGCCTTCGTCAGCCGCTTGATCTTCGGAACGCCAGCACCAAGCTGCAGGGCAGTGTAACCATCCTTGTCGCTCGTCTTCTGAGCAACGACCTGACAGTTGTCGACCTTCAACACGGTCACGGGAACAACCGTCCCCTCGTCCGTGTAGATGCGGGTCATGCCCAGCTTCTGTGCGATGAGACCAGAACGCATCGCTTCACTCCTTCAAAGCTCTGAAATCAGAGCTTGATTTCAACATCGACACCAGCGGCCAGATCGAGCTTCATCAAAGCGTCGACGGTCTGCGGGGTCGGATCCACGATATCGAGCAGGCGGCGGTGAGTCCGCATTTCGAACTGCTCGCGGCTCTTCTTGTCGACATGGGGCGAACGGTTCACCGTGAACCGCTCGATCCTGGTCGGCAGGGGCACCGGGCCCTTGATCTGTGCGCCCGTCCGCTTGGCCGTGTTCACGATCTCGCGCGTCGACAAGTCGAGAATGCGATGATCGAAGGCCTTCAGACGGATACGGATGTTCTGACGTTGCATGTTCGTGTCCGCCCTCAATCCGTGATCTTGGCGACGACGCCGGCGCCGACGGTGCGGCCGCCTTCGCGGATGGCGAAGCGCAGCTTTTCTTCCATCGCGATCGGCGTGATCAGCTCGACGGCAAACGAGATGTTGTCGCCAGGCATCACCATTTCCGTG
>NZ_JBGSOZ010000054.1:0-7921 GCF_041738905.1 Aestuariivirga sp. | reverse complement strand
GAGCCCGCTCGCCTGCGACGGCACGCCCGCCGCTTCGGCAGCCGTGGCCTATGACGGCGGTTCGCCCGTCAACCCGCCCGACCGCAAGGGCAAGAAGATCACCGTCGTCGATGTTCCGAAGCTGATCGGCATCGGTTACTTCAATGCGACCACCAAGGGCATCCTCGATGCCGCCGCCGAACTCGGCAATGTCGATGCCAAGACCGACGGCCCGACCAAGGCCAACATCGACGAGCAGATCACCTTCCTCGATAACTACATCACCTCTGGCGTCGACGGCATCCTATTCGCCGCCAACGATCCCGTCGCCATTGCGCCGGTGCTGAAGAAGGCGCTGGAGAAGGGCATCAACGTCGTCGGCTATGACGCCAACTCGACGCCCGACGCCCGCCAGTGGTTCGTGAACCAGGCCCAGTTCAACGGCATCGCCAAGGCGCTTGTCGACCAGATGGCCACTGAAATCGGCGGCGAAGGTGGCGTTGCCATCGTGACCTCCACCTTCACCACGCCGAACCAGGCCCGCTGGATTGCGGAAATGGCCGCCTACGCCGCCGCCTGCCATCCCAAGCTGAAGTGGCTTGAGACGGTTGAAGCGCAGGAAGACAACAACCTGTCCTTCAACCAGGCGACGACGCTCATCAACAAGTATGGCGATGAGCTGAAGGGCATCTGGGGCATGACCTCGGTTGCAACGCCTGCATCGGCTGAAGCCGTGACGCAGGCCAAGGCTTGCGGCAAGATTGCCGTTGTCGGCCTTGCAACACCGAACGCCATGAAGCCCTATGTCGGCGCTGACTGCGTGAAGTCGGTGGTGCTTTGGAACCCGGTGGACCTCGGCTATGCCGCGATGCACGTTCTCCGCCAGGTGGCGGATGGCACGCTGCAGCCGGGCGCAACCAGCGTGAAGGCTGGCAAGCTGGGTGATCTCCAGGTCATCAACGGCTCCGAGATTCTGTTGGGCGCGCCTTATGTGTTCAACAAGGACAACATCAACACCTTCGACTTCTAAGTATCAAACCCAAGATGCGCCGGGGGTCAAAGCCCGGCGCATTCATCTTTCGAAAGCGAGAGTGACATGAGCAATTCCGTGACCGTTCCGTCCCTGTGGGATGATGCCAAGGCCGCCAGCATGGACGAGCCGGGCCTTCTCCTCTACCGCTCAAACCTGCTGGGCGCGGACTTGCGCATTACCAATTTCGGCGGTGGCAACACCTCCGCCAAGGTCGCAATGACGGA
Organism: Aestuariivirga sp.; assembly: GCF_041738905.1. Lineage (GTDB taxonomy): Bacteria > Pseudomonadota > Alphaproteobacteria > Rhizobiales > Aestuariivirgaceae > Aestuariivirga. The sequence goes on along the minus strand of NZ_JBGSOZ010000054.1, from coordinate 6,685 downwards.
CCCGCTCACCAGGCAGCCCGCGACGGTGCTGTGGGTAAAGGGATCGGGCGGCGACATCGGCTCGATGAAGCTCGACGGCTTCGCCACGCTCTACATGGACAAGCTCGAATCGCTCAAGGGCCTCTACACCAGCCTCGACCAGGAAGACGCCATGGTCCATGCGCTGAACCATTGCACCTTCGACCTCAATCCGAGGGCGCCCTCGATCGACACCTGCCTCCATGGCTATGTGCCCTACCCGCATGTCGACCACGTTCATTCCGATGCGGTGATCGCCATCGCCGCGTCGAAGGATTCCGAAAAGCTTACGAAGGAAATCTTCGGCGACGAGATGGGCTATCTGCCCTGGCAGCGCCCCGGAATCGATCTTGGCATCAAGCTGGGCGAAATGGCGAAGGCCAATCCGAATTTCGTGGGCGTGGTGCTCGGCAGCCATGGCCTCTTCACCTGGGGCAACACGGCAAAGGAATGCTACGACACGACGCTTCGCATCATCAACAAGGCCGCCGTCTGGCTCGAACGCACGCGCGAGAAGCCAGCCTTCAAGGGCGCGAAGGTCGAATCACTCACAGATGCCGAGCGCCGCGCGACGGCATTGCGGCTGCTTCCCGAAATTCGCGGGCGCATTTCGAAGCACGAACGCAAGATCGGCCACTTTGTCGATTCGCCCGAAGTGATGGAATTCGTGAATTCAAATCAGCTCGAAGCTCTGGCTCCGCTGGGAACTTCCTGTCCCGATCATTTCCTGCGCACCAAGATCCGTCCATTGATTGTACCGCATGATGCCGACGGCGCTGCCCTCGACACGCTCATCGAGGCCTACCGAGCAGACTATGGCGCCTATTACAACCGCTGCAAGCATCCGAACTCTCCGGCGCTGCGCGATCCCAATGCGGTGATCTACCTAGTGCCGCGCGTCGGCATGTTGTCCTTCGCGAAGGACAAGGCGACGGCGCGAATCGCTGCTGAATTCTATGTGAACGCCATCAACGTGATGCGTGGAGCGTCGGGTGTGTCAGCCTACAAGGGCCTGCCGGAACAGGAAGCCTTCAACATCGAGTACTGGCTGCTCGAGGAGGCAAAGCTTTCGCGCATGCCGAAGCCCAAGAGCCTTGCGGGCCGCGTCGCCTTCATCACGGGTGGAGCTGGTGGCATCGGTTCGGCGATCGCGTCGAAGCTCTTGTCGGAAGGTGCCTGTGTGGTTCTGGCCGACATCGACCAGGCCTCGCTCGACGAAGTGACGGCGGGCTTCGCCAAGTCGTACGGCAAGGACAATGTCCGCGGCGTGAAGATGGATGTTTCGAGCGAAGACGCCGTCATCGCCGCAATGGACGAGACGGCACTGGCCTATGGTGGCGTCGATATCGTCGTCAACAATGCCGGGATCACGCTTGCGGCGGCGGTCGAGGATACGACCCTCGATCTCTGGAACAAGAACATGACCATCATGGGAACGGGCTATTTCCTCGTCGGCCGCGAAGGCTATCGCCTGCTGAAGCGGCAGAACCTCGGCGGCTCGATGGTCTTCATCTGCTCGAAGAACGCTGTTGCAGCCTCTCCCGGTGCTTCGGCCTACTGCTCTGTGAAGGCGGCGGAGCTTCATCTTGCCCGCTGCATGGCGCTTGAAGGGGCACCCATGGGCATCCGCGTGAATGTGGTGAACCCCGATGCCGTGCTGAGGGGCTCCAAGATCTGGCAGGGACCGTGGCGTCAGCAGCGCGCTGCCTCCCTCAAGATCACCGAGGGCGATCTGGACGAGCATTACCGCAAGCGTTCGCTGCTGCAGCGCTCGGTCTATCCGGAAGACATCGCGGAGGGCGTCTATTTCTTCGCTTCCGATCTGTCTTCGAAGTCGACCGGCAACTTCCTCAATGTCGATGCCGGCAATGCCGCGTCCTTCACGAGGTAGGCGATGAGCTTTGCGATCACCGCCGATTTCATCGGAAGCGAAAACACCAGGCTGAACGACGCACTAGCCGAGGATTACCAGGCCCTCGGCCGCCAGTTGGCGAGGCGTGGTATCTCGATCGAGGACATGACGGAGCGGGCCATGGGCTTTTCCGTCGCCATTCCAACCTGGGGCGTGGGCACTGGCGGCACGCGATTCGCGCGCTTTCCGGGTCCGGGTGAGCCTCGCAACATTCACGACAAGCTGGAAGATTGCGGCGTCATCAACCTGCTCACCCGCACGACGCCCAACGTGTCTCCACATTTTCCGTGGGACAAGGTGGGTGACTATAACGCGCTTCGCCAGGAGGCGGCCTCCCACAGCCTCGGCTTCGATGCGGTGAACTCCAATACGTTCCAGGACCAGAAGGGCCAGCAGCGGTCCTACAAGTTCGGATCGCTCACTCACGCCGACTCCAGCACACGCAATCAAGCGGTGGAGCACAATCTCGAATGCATCGAGATCGGACGCCAGCTGGGCTCGACGGCACTGACGGTATGGATTGCCGATGGTTCGAACTTCCCCGGCCAGTCGAACCTCAATGCTGCCTTCGACCGCTACATCGAATCACTGAAAGTGATTTATGACGCCCTGCCGAGAGACTGGCTCGTCTTCCTCGAGCACAAGCTCTACGAGCCCGCATTCTATTCGACGGTGATTTCCGACTGGGGTTCGAACTTCATGGCGGCCCTGGAACTTGGCCCAAAGGCGAAATGCCTGGTGGACCTCGGGCACCATGCACCCAATACCAATATCGAACAGATCGTCGCGCGGCTGGTGCGGGCGAAGAAGCTCGCAGGGTTCCACTTCAACGATTCGAAATACGGGGACGACGATCTTGATTCGGGGTCCGTCGATCCCTTCCGGCTGTTCCTTGTCTTCAACGAACTTGTCGATGCGGAGTTGCGCAAGGCGGAAGGTTTTGCGCCAGCCTACATGATCGACCAGTCGCACAACGTGACCGACCCGATCGAAAGTCTCATGGCCTCGGCCGTCGAGATTCAGAGGGCCTTCATTCAGGCCTCCCTGATAGACCGCAAGGCACTCTCAGCGGCTCAGGACGGGAGCGACGTGATGCTGGGCCACCGCACCGTCAAGCAGGCCTTCATCACCGATGTATCACCTATTCTGGCTGAAGCGCGCCGTCGCAAGGGAGGAGCAATTGATCCCGTGGCGCTCTATCGGGCCAGCGATTACAGGCGGCGCAAGACGGAGGAGCGGCCAGCCGTCGAAGGGACATCTGCCGGCATTGTCTGATCAGACAGACAACTCAATGGTGCAACGCCCCGGTTCTTGCGAACCGGGGCGTTTTGCTAAGCGACCAGCCTGTGGAGTGCTGTACTGGTCTGCTCGATCTGGTGACTGATCTCTGCCTGTTTCTCGCGCAGCGTTTCGAGATGATGGCGAAGCATATTCACGGCCTTGTCGCTGGCAAGAACATCGGTGTCCACCGCGATGACCCCGAGTATCTGGCGAATCTGCGCGATGGGAACGCCAAGCTTGCGGAGTATGAGGACATTCTTGAGGCGCCTCACATCGGAGGCCAGATACGTCCGGAAGCGGCCATGACGTGGCGGTGAGATGAGTTCGGCCCGCTCGTAGAACCGTATGGTCTTCGGGTCAGTGCCGGTCAGCTTCGCCAGTTCTCCAATGAAAAGAAAGCCATCCTGCGGTTGTATTCCGGGCTCTGGCGTGGAAACGGTCAGTATTTCTTCGAATTGCGTATCCATCGTCAGGTCAATCCCTCTTGTCGCGCCTTCCACCGTCAATCGCGGCGCTTGCATCATGGGTAACCGATGCTATCAAAAGATGCAATATGGAAAATTGCTCTCGGTAAAATTGTAGTTGGTGCGACAGCGGCATCAACTCATTCAACCTGGTGCAGAAAACGAACCTGGGGCATCTATCAATACTAAATGTATTGATTGGCGATCGATATAAATAATACCAGTTGTTGCAAATGTATTGAGTAAGCATACATGGTCGTTTTATTTGATATTAACGAAATATTAACCATGACTTCTCGAAACTGTACATCGTCAACCTATGAATTGCCGGCATGATGCCGGCTTGAGCAGACATGGAAAGCAGACAGCCATCATGATCATCCTTGTCGACGATCGCCCAGATGTTACCGATGCCTACCGGACGAGTTTCGGCCGCGAAGGCATATCGTCCGCAACCTTCACTCCAACTGATTTCGATAGCTGGTTTCACTCCACGAGTGCCCCTGACCTTGCAGCGGTCGAGGCGTTCGTGCTGGGTGACTTTGCCCGGCGCGAAAACTTTACGCGGGCCATCAAGACCAGGTCGGAAGCTCCGGCAATCGCACTCAATGATTCAACCGGGCTCGAGTCGACACTGAAGCTCTATGCGGCAGGGGTCGATGATGTCGTTCGCAAGCCCGTCCACGCCCGCGAGATCATCGCCCGGATTGGCGCAATCCGCAGGCGTGTCACCCCCATTGCCAAGGCAACCGATCTCGGGGACCTGCGAATATTCAATGATGGCCGCGACCCGGAGGTCGGTGGAGCCGTGCTTGCCCTGCCACGCCGCGAGCGCCGAATCCTCGAGTACCTTGTTGCCAACCGCAGCCGGCGTGTCAGCCGCAACCAGATATTCAATGCGGTCTATGGACTTTTTGACGAAGAGGTCGAGGAGAGCGTCGTCGAGAGCCACATCAGCAAGCTGCGCAAGAAGCTCCGCCACAGGCTCGGTTATGATCCGATCGATACCAAGCGCTTCCTCGGCTACCAGATCAACTCAAGGTCCGCCATTCTCGCGTGAGAGAGATGCTGCAATGTCCCTGAATGGATCAGCAGAGCCTCTGTCGGCACTGGACTGCACAAGGCCCCTGTAAAGCTTCGGCACGATCTCCACGGCACGGTCCAGTTCAGGATCCGCTCCGGCCGCATAGCCACCCATTGCCCGCAAGTCGCGCGTTTCCTCAAAGCGCGCGACAAGCCGTTTCAGCTCGGCCACTGCCGTCACCTGATCCGAAGTCCACACGCGATGTGACAGCCGCGACAATGACGAGAGCAGATTGATGGCCGGGAACCTTCCTTGCTCCGCGATCGACCTTTCCAGCACGATGTGACCATCGAGCGTGCCCCTGACGGCATCGGCAACGGGATCGTTGTGATCGTCGCCATCCACAAGGACCGCATAGATCCCAGTGATGGTGCCAGAACCTTCGGCACCAGGTCCAGCCCGCTCGAGAAGCTGCGGAAGATGGCTGAAGACGCTCGGTGGATAACCTCTCGCCACTGGCGGCTCTCCAGCCGACAGCGCCACCTCCCGGCACGCGTGGGCATAGCGGGTGACAGAGTCCATGATAAGAAGCACGTTCTGTCCCTGGTCCCGAAAGTATTCGGCGAGGGCGGTAGCGAACTGCGGTGCCAGCCGCCGCATCATTGCGCTCTCATCACCCGTTGCAACCACGGTAATGGCGCTGCGCGCCGCTTCTCCCATGGTGAGTTCCACGAACTCGCGTACCTCGCGGCCACGTTCTCCAACGAGAGAGACAATGACACTGTCGAATGCCGGTGCCCGCGCAAGCATTGAGAGAAGTGTCGACTTCCCAACGCCCGAGCCGGCGAAGATTCCCATGCGTTGACCGAAACAGATGGGGGTGAAGGCATCGACCACCCTCACGCCGGTGTGGATTCCGCACGACACGATCTGCCGTGACATGGCCTGAGGAGGTTCTCCAGCCATACGGATGGTTCTCATTCCGGAACGCAGCGGCTCGCCACCGTCCACCGGCCGCGCCAGCGCATCGATAATCCGTCCCTTCCAGCTGTCATGGGGTGCGCAGTCGAGTTCACCTCGCGGGTAGACCGGGTCACCAATGCCGATCGCGGCACGCGCGTCATAGGGCTTGCAGATGATGAGGTCTTGTTCGAGGCGAATCACCTCGCCAAGTTCCGGCCCGCGCAATGACGTGATTTCCACAAGAGAGCCGAGCCGCAGCCAGCGTGAAAGGCCGGCAGCTGCGACAGTGGAGGAGTTAACCGCCTTCACCGCGCCGACGGGCCCTGCAAATGGAAGCGAGGCCTGAACTGCGCGCACCCGGCAGGCAAGCCTCTCCAGCGGAAAAACGATACTTGGGTCCCTCACAAGCGATCAGGAGCCCCTGGCACCAAGAGCCTGGATGGTGTCGCGAAGAGTGGAATCGCGCTGTTCCATGCCCGCGCTCACGGCCTCGAAGATTCTCTGGACATTGATGAGTTGAGTCATGGCAAGTACTGCGTTGACATTGGACTCCTCGACAAAGCCCTGAATGAAACCCCTTCCCGCCGACTCCTCGGCAGGCTGCGCGGGTGTTCGGGGAAGGAAGGCAGAATTCTCATAACGTGCGTAGCCGCCGGAGAAATCGACATTGAACAGGCCGAGCGCCCCGACTGCTCGGCCATTCTGGCGGATCATCCCATCACGACTGATCTCAACTGCTGGGGAGCGAGGATCGAGCGTCAAGGGAGATCCACTGATGTCGAGCACTGGATGGCCGTTGAGCGTCACAAGATCACCGCCAGGAAGCATCTGCATCCGGCCGTCACGTGTATACGCGAAACTGATCGACCCATGGACGGTCGAAATCGCGATGAACGACGGCACCACCCGCCGCCTCACCACGCGCGCCATCATCATCGCCACCGGCGCACAGCCCTTCGTGCCGCCGCTGCCGGGGATCGAGGATGTTGGCTATCTGACCTCGGACACGCTTTGGGATGCGCT
>NZ_JBGSOZ010000021.1:0-2914 GCF_041738905.1 Aestuariivirga sp. | reverse complement strand
GCGGTCGGAGCGCGAGTGGCCGCGCGTGCGGTAGGTCTTGCATTCGACCAGCGTCGGGCCCTCGCCACGGCGTGCGCGAGCGGTCGCCTCGGCAATCGCCTCCTCGACATCGGCGATGGTGTTGCCGTCGACGATCACGCCCGGCATGCCGTAGGCGCTCGCACGGTCGGCGACATTGGCAACCGCCATCGAGCGCTCGATTGAGACCGACATGCCATACTTGTTGTTCTCGCACACGAAGACGACTGGAAGCTTCCACACCGCCGCCATGTTGAGCGCCTCGTGGAAGGCGCCTTCGTTCGAAGCTCCGTCGCCGAAGAAGCACATGGCGACATCGTCGCGCTTCTGCTTCTTGATGGCGAGCGCTGAGCCTACCGCGATGGGAAGCCCGCCGCCGACGATGCCGTTAGCGCCAAGGTTTCCGGTGGCCACGTCGGCGATGTGCATGGACCCGCCACGGCCGCGGCAATAGCCTTCTTCCTTGCCAAAGAACTCGGCGAACATCAGCTTGGGATCAGCGCCCTTGCCGATGCAATGTCCGTGACCGCGATGGGTGGACGTGATGTAGTCGGTATTGCGGAGCGCCATGGTCGAGCCCACGGCGGAGGCTTCCTGCCCGATCGACAAATGCATGGTGCCATGGATCAAGCCGCGCATGTAGGCTTCTTCCGCACCCTCCTCGAAGCGGCGGATGAGATACATCTTGCGCAGCGCTTCCTTCAATGCTTCGGCGCTGTACTTCCGAAAGAACGGCCTCGCGTTGGGCTTGATCGTGCCGACCGCGTTCATGCCCCCATTCCCTTCAGCATGTCGTCCTGCTTCTGGCGCAGCGCGACGATCCCGGCGGTCGCATCGACAGCGCAGTTGGCATAGGTCAGAAGCTCGCCCTTCTTGATGGGCTTCGTCACCTTGCCGTTTTCCAGCAATCCGCAGGGGACGGCCTTGCCTGCAACGGCATCTTCGACCGTCAGGATCCATGCGCGGTAGGTATATTCGCCGATGGCGTCGAGGCGCTCGCCGGGCACAAGGTCCTTCTTGGCCACGGCACAGACTTCTGCCGAGGGAACGTCCAGCGGCTGCATGTCGGCGGTCTTGTAGAGCACGGCGCGCGCACAGGAGAGCGGTACTTCGAGGCTGGTCAGGTGATAGGGCCGGTAGAATGTGTAGTAGGGGCCTTGACCGAGCTTCAGGTCATGCATGCGTTCGCGCACGCGCGGATGCGACATTTCAGCGATGACGAATACGCCGGGCGCAACGCCCTTGCCGATCGAATAATCGACAACGCCCTTGCGCGACAGCACGCCGCCGTCTTCCTTGGGGCACAATACTTTTTCCAGGTCGCTCAGGCCTGCTGCCGGGCCGTGCATGCCTGGGCAATCGGGAACGAGGCCGGTGGCGTTGGCAATGGCCGCCATCTCCACCATGGTCTTGGAACCATCGACGAACTCGACCAGCATGCGCGGATTCATGTTCCGGCGCTTGGCCTCTACCATGTAGTTGTCGGGCGTGGCGTCGATGTTGAGCGGGTTGTTCTTGCCCTTGCCGGCGGCAACGATCGGGTAACCGAGACCGGTGACGAAGTTGACGAGTTCCATGGTGGAGGAGGGCTCGTCGCCCGCGCCCAGCGTATAGACCACACCAAGGCGCTTGGCCTGATGCTGCAGATAGGCGCCGATGGTGACGTCGGCCTCGACGTTCATCATCACGAGATGCTTGCCATGCTCCATGGCGGTGAGGCCGATGGCGGCGCCCACGGCAGGCTTGCCGGTGGCGTCGATGACCACGTCGATGTGGTCCGACATGCACACGAGTTGCGCATCCTGCGTGATGGCGGCTTTGCCGGCTTCAAGTGCGGCGGCAAAGCTCTTCGCATTCTCGGCAATGGCGTGGCCGTCCTCGTCACGCCCAGCGGTGCGGAGTGCCTTCTTGGCCGAGTCGAGATTGATCTCTGCGATGGCGGCGACCGTGATGCCGGTCATCTGCTGGCACTGGGTGACGATGTCGGTGCCCATTTCGCCGGAGCCGATGAGGCCGATGCGAATGGGGCGGCCCGTCTCCTCAAGTCTGCGCGCAAGATCCGCGGCGAGTCCCGTCGTCGGGCCGATGCGCCGCTTGCCTTGCGAAATGTCATAAGCCGCCATGCTGGCCTCCCGATCCTGCTGAGTTGGCAATAAGATACTTTTGTGCCTAGTGATGTCAATAAGTATTGTTTGGTTTATAACTATGGATATTGCAATTGCGAAGGGCTTTTGGCGATTGCGAACTGTTTGTGGCGGTGCAACAAAAAGAGTTCTCAGGCCCGCACGGCCTGATTCAGGTTGTCAAATACGAAACAAATGAATTCACATATTGCAATTGTTTCAGTTTTGTGAAACTCATGGGGAAAGGCGCGGACGCGGACGGGACAGACTGCGGCGCGGCAGGGGAGGCGTGTTCCACGGGCTCGATGCCGTGCGGACTGAAGCAACACGGGAAGAAACATGGCGTCGATCAGTCTGAAGAAGATCAGCAAATCCTGGGGTTCGGTCGTCGGCGTCGATGCCATCGACCTCGACATCAAGGACAAGGAATTCATGGTTTTCCTCGGCCCCTCGGGTTGCGGCAAGACCACCACCATGCGGATGGTCGCAGGGCTTGAGGAGCCGACCGGCGGCGAAATCCTGATCGACGGTGAGATGGTCAACGATGTCGATGCGCGTGACCGCGACGTCGCCATGGTCTTCCAGAGCTACGCGCTCTATCCCAACATGTCGATCTACGAGAACATCCGCTTTCCGCTGCGCATGCGGGACATCCCGAAGGACCAGCACGACAGGCTGGTGCGGGAAGCTGCCGACATCGTCGAACTGGGCGACCTGTTGGACCGCAAGCCGCGCGCGCTCTCGGGCGGTCAGCGCCAGCGTGCGGCCCTTGC